>NZ_AP013294.1:1381202-1697404 GCF_000829195.1 Bacillus sp. OxB-1
TAGATATGGAATGACTCGGGAATTTTCCGTGCGGAGACGATGACCGGCTTTGAGAAAAAGAAACCTTGAAAATAGGTGTAACCACTTTCAACGGCTTCATTGAAATCCTTTATAGTTTCGATTTTTTCGGCAAGCATTTTTTTCTTATGCTTTTGGACAAGCAGCTCTGTTTTCTTTCTTGCTTCTTCAGAAGTTCCCTGAAAATCAATTTTAATGAAATCCGCTTGCTCAATTAACGCATAAGTATAAGGATTAGCTGTATTTATAACAAAATCGTCCAATGCGATTTGATAACCCGATTGTTTAAGGTCTATGCATATATCCACTAATTCTTTCGTTATCTCAATAGATTCCAGAATTTCAACCACAATTTGAGACGGCCGAAAGAAAGTGGGAGTCCTAAGACGAAGCAGCTTTTCCGTGAAATTGATAAAACAAGGTTTGCCATTGGAAAGTTCTGCAATCCCAATATTCAGGTAGCTGTTTATCAAAATGTCTGCCGTCGCTTGGTCACCATTAATTTCGGGATAAAAATTGATATGACTGTTGCGGTATAGCAGTTCGTATGCAAAAACTTCTTGGTTTCTAGTGAAAATGGGTTGTCTTCCGACAAAAACCTCCATAATGACACCTTCTTTATGAAATATAAGCTAGTTTTCAAATAAGTTTTAGTTAATCCTGTGCTTGGGATGATGCATCCTAAGAGATTGTTCAAGTAATACAATTTACATATCAAGTATTTCGACACTATTTGCCTATACCCTTTTTTATTTAATCGGTGGATTGAATTCTCGAGTAGCTTTTGGAGACAAGACAGGCGAAGGAATGCTCTTTCCCTTTTCTTCATAAGATTGGGGAGGGGGGTGAGGTATAATGTATAATCGACAAGCGGCAGTGGACTATGCCAATCGCTGGTGGGATGGCCGCAACCCGGCTTATCCCGCGTTCGACGTAGATTGCACAAATTATATTTCCCAATGCTTGCTCGCCGGCGGGGCGCCGATGCACGGCTATCCGAACCGGGAACGCGGCTGGTGGATCCAGGGAGGCACTTGGAGTTTCAGTTGGTCGGTGGCCCATTCGCTGCGCTGGTATTTGGCGGGGACGAAAAAAGGCTTGACGGCAAGGCAAGTATCGTCCGCTGAAGAACTCGACTTGGGCGATGTCATAGCTTATGATTTCCAAGGGGACGGCCGGTTCGACCATTCCACGATAGTCACAGCGAAAGACGGGGCCACTCCGCTCGTCAACGCGCATACCTATGACGTCCGGCAACGTCATTGGGATTACAAGGACTCCTACGCCTACTCACCGAATGCGAAATACATCTTCTTTAAAATTAATGACCAATTTTCGTGAAAAAGGGGCTGTCCAGAAAGTGGATTCTCCGGTTAAACCCGCAAAAAGCAAGGGCTCTGGTCGCTTTCCGCGGGCCAGCCGACGAGCCTCCTCCGGCTTACAGCCGTGCGGGGTCTCGTCGGCCGGCTTTCCCGCAGGAGTCTCCCGGCGCCCTTGCTTTTTGCTGGTATCCAACTCTGTGCCTGGACTTTTCGGACAGCCCCTTCTTACCTCCAGTCAATAGCTTTTTAAGAAATAATTTGTTTGGTGGGATACATTCTCTGTTCGGGAGGGGGTGCACCCCCTCCCGAACAGAGAATAAGCATGCCAAAAAGACCTAACGATTTTTCATTTTTTCGCAAGGTCATTTATGATATAGTGAATTTAATGGATTATGAGTAGTTGGTCGCTACTTCGTAATCATAGGTTTTTCCGTGTGTGATCAGGTGAAAGGCTAACTTCAAGAACTTATTCATACACGCGATACACGCAACTTTATGGGGCTTTCCCTGAGGTTGCGTTTTTAATTTGTCATAATACTCCACAAGATGGTTCTTGATTTTTTTCCGTAACGTAATCATGGTCTTCACCATAAAAAACAAGATTTTTCGTAAATGACGATTTCCTCGTCGATTGATAATATCTTTCATTTGATGTTTCCCGGATTGATAGACACGCAAATCAATACCGACATACGCATTTAATTGCTTGTGGGTTTTAAAACGGCGGATGTCCCCTAACTCCCCGATAATTCGAACAGCTGTTGTTTCGCCTATTCCTGGAAAGGACATTAGTACTTGATATTCCACTTTGGGTGACCATTTGTTTGATGAGCTGCTCTTTCTTTTCCTTTAAATCACTAATTCTACGGGCATAGTCGCGTACCTGCTCACATCGAATATCGTTTCTTGAGATGGCTGGATAGGAAAGCCTAGCTGCCTCCAATAGACATTGTCCTTTTGCTTCCGCTCGCTGTAGTGACAGGTTCTTTTTAGTATTTTGCTTCAAACGATTACGAATGACCGTTCTCGAATGGTCAAGTACTTCTTCGGGATGCGGATATAACTGGACAATATTTAAAAAGAGCGCAGAACGTGTGGAGAACAGGGTTCCCAGTTCAGGAAAACTTAGTTGTAATATCGCATGCATTCGATTATGTAAATGGTTTAGTTCTGCATCCAGCTCGGCATAATAACGTGACCATGCTCGCATTTGTCCATAATAATCATCTTCCACGTAGGTATGAACACGTTCGTTACGGAAATGTGTCCGGGCTAATCCATGGGCATCCGCTTTATCTGTTTTTTGTCGTCTCATTGTCTTGGTTTCTTCATTTGCTTGAATGGGATTTAGACAGCAGTAGGCGTACTGATAATCTTGAAGAAATCTTTCTAACCCTTTTGAATAGACGCCTGTTGCTTCGAAGACAATTTCAGGTGTTTGCCCATCCTGTGCTTTCAGTTCTTGTAAGGTATTGTGGAGCTTTTCAAAAGATGGACGATTATGTAGGATCTCTCCCTCAAATTCACATTGACGATGACGATTGTAAATAACCATCGTACTTTTTCCCATACTGACATCAAATGCCACGACATGTTTAATCATAAACTGTTCTCCTTTATAGCCAATCATAGAAGTCTTCACAGTGCCTTATCGATTCTATTTTCTTATACACGATCTCGAAGGACCCAACATACTAATCTGATTCAAATAAGGGTGTGAAGTGGGCCGGTTTTTAATACGGATTCTTTGTTGATCCACGAGGCTGTTCGGCTTTCCTCCACTTCTACTATAAAAAAATAGTAGCACAAACCATGGCCTTGGTTTGTACTACTAATGTTAGTATGTTTTTTTTAATTTATTCATCAAACCACAGTACAGCCAATGTGCCTTCACCGGCATGGACAGCGAGTGTCGAGCTGATATCGCCGATTTCCACTTCTAGTCCGGGAACTTGCTCGGCAATCATATGTTTTAAGTGCATGGCCTGCTCCTGCACATTCCCTTGCATAAGATGGATTTTCTTCCGGCGGGGAGTATGGCTTTCCACCACGCGATCGACCAAATATTGAAGGGCTTTTTTCTCGGAACGGACCTTTTCGATCGCTTCCAATTCCCCTTTACTGGAAATCTGGACAATCGGTTTCACTTTCAGCAAACTGCCGAGGAAAAACTGGACGCCGCTCATCCGGCCGCCTTTGTAAAGTTGTTCGAGCTGGCCGATCAGGATGAAGTTCTGAACGGTCCCCGCCATTTTCTCGAGTCGGCTTTTGATTTCCGGAATCGTCGCCCCATTTTCATGCAGCTCCATCCCTTTTTCAATCAACCCTGTAATGCCGTACGACAGGGAGAGGGAATCGATGAAGGTGATTGGGAACCCCGCCAATTCCGCTCCTGCCGTCGAAGAGGCGAGCGTCCCGCTTAGTTTGCCGGAGACATGCACCGCAATCGCCTGTTCATATCCTTCAGCAATTTTCCGAAAACGTTCCGCAAATTCCCCGGCGGACGGCTGGGAAGTTTTTGGAAACTCCTCGGCGTCTTTGATTTGTGCATACAGTTGTTCAGGAGTCAAGTCAATTCCGTCAATATATTGCTTTTCCCCGAAATGTATTGTCAACGGAACTGTAAAGAAATCAGGATGTTGCCGAAGATACTCAGGAACATAGGCAGTGCTATCCACGATCCAGGCAAGCGGTTTCTTTTTCATAATCGGATCATCCTTCTTTGTCTAATTGGCTTCTATATTACTATACCATGAAAAGTAATCAGACGTTCAGTAGATACGAGGGAGAAGGGGCCGTATTCTGCCAAGGTGTACGACAAGGAAAAGTGCGGTATACTGGAGGGAGTATATGAAAAGGGGTCATGAGGCATGAATCAGCAAACATTGTCTATCAGAGAGGCCATCCGGACAAGACGTTCGATTAAAAACTTCAACGGACAGCCGGTGGACCAAGAAGATATTGAAGCAATTCTGGAGGATGCAGTTTGGGCACCCAACCACGGAAACCGTAATCCATGGCGCTTTGTCGTAGCGTCAGGAAAACAATACACGAATTTTTTGGAAGTGTTGCGTGAATATGGCGTCCCGAACTGGAAAGAGCTAACTCCCGAAAACCTCGAAAGGCAGATGAAAAATTTCACCGGCGCCGGTGCGGTAGCCATCGTCATCGTACCTGAGGATGCCCGGCAGAAAGAGCGCCTCGAAGATTTTGCAGCAGCCAGTACATGTATCCAGAACATCCAACTTTTGTCATGGGATCGGGGAATCGGGACCTGTTGGAAAACACCGGCTTTCCTGGATAATCCGAAATTCCGCGAAGACCTGGGCGTCCAGCCGGGCGAGCGGATCATCAGCATGCTGCAATTCGGCTACTACGATGAAATCCCGAAAGCCCGTCCCCGCAAACCGCTCGAGGAAATCGTCACATATTACGGAAGTACTAACGAAGAAGAATGAAAACAAGGGGCCGTCCGGGAAATCAGTGAAAACTGACTACCTGTGACAGCCCCTTTTGTGTATTCCTTGGCAGGTCGCGGGGAAGCGCTCATACTTCCGCGTCCGCGCCGATTACCTTCGTTCTCCCGCTTATACCTTAGAGTTACTCGCTCATAATTCCTTCGGCCGCGCTCATAAGTTCCTGTCTCGCGCTTATAACGCCGGGTTGCGCGCCGATAACTGTGTGGTGTGCCGATAACTATTCGGAAGTGCAGAGAACTGCGTGCCAGCGTCGATACCTCTATAGGCGGTGCCAAGTACAGCCACAATTCGCATAGACCACGAATGGTGTCTGTACCTGGCACCCTGGGGGCATCTTTCACCACATGGTTGCCAGCCGCCCTAGGGAATTTATTTCTTCAATTCCTCGCCCGTCAAATCTGCAATTTCATAGTAATAGTCTCCGATGACGCGCAATCCTTTGTCGAAGTTCTCCAAATGGAAGTGTTCGTTTGGCGCGTGGAAGTTTTCCGTGTCCAGTCCGAATCCCATTAGGACGACAGGGACTTGCAGGAGTTCATCAAATGCGGCGACAATCGGAATCGAGCCGCCTCCGCGTGTGTAGGCGGTCGGCACGTGGTATACCTTTTCATAGGAACGGTCGGCCGCTTGGATAGCAGGGTGGTCGAACGGCGTGATGAACGGTTTTCCTTTGTCGAATTCGCTCACTGTCACCGAGACGCCCGCCGGTCTATGTTTTTCGATATGGGCTTTCAGCTTCTCGACAATTTCTTCCGGGTCTTGGTCCGGTACGAGGCGGCATGTGATTTTCACTCCGGCTTCTGCGGGCAAGACGGTTTTGATGCCTTCTCCGGAAAAGCCGCCGAAGATGCCGTTCGCTTCGAGTGTCGGCCGTGCCCACGTCCGTTCCAGATGGCTGAACCCTGTTTCCCCGAATAACTCGGTGACGCCGACTTCCTGTTTTAACGCCTCTTCATCGAAGTCCAACGCCGCATACGCCGCCCGTTCCTCGTCCGTCAACGGCCGGACATTGTCATAAAATCCATCCACCGTAATCGTACCTTCCTGATCGTGGAACGAGGCGACGATGGCAGCCAACGCATGGATCGGGTTTTGGATGCCCCCTCCATACAATCCGGAATGAAGATCGCCTTTGGCACCCCGGACATCGATCTGCACACCGGCCAACCCGCGCAATCCATAGCAGACGGCCGGTTGTCCCGGTCCCGCCAGGCCGGTATCCGAAATGACGATGACGTCAGCTGCCAGTTTTTCCTTGTTCGCTTCGATATACGCCTCGAGGTTGGGACTGCCCACTTCTTCTTCGCCTTCGATGATGAATTTCACATTGACGGGCAGTTCACCATTTTTCGCCATTAACGCCTCGACGACTTTTACATGCATGAATACCTGCCCTTTATCATCACTGGCGCCTCGTGCATAAATTTTATCGTCGCGGATTTCGGGCTCGAATGGTTGACTCTCCCATAAATTCAACGGATCGACCGGCTGCACATCGTAATGTCCATACACAAGAATGGTCGGTTTTCCTTCCGCATGCAGCCAATCGCCGTACACGACGGGATGCCCTTCGGTTTCATCGATGGACACATTTTCAAGCCCCGCCTGTTTGAACGAACCGACTAACCACTCGGCCGCCTTCCGCATATCCTCCTTATGTTCCGAGAGCGAACTGATGCTGGGGATGCGGAGAAATTCCTTCAACTGTTCCAGATGCGCATCCCGATTTTCATTGAAATAAACGTCCAACCCATTGATATGATTCACTTCAATCCCTCATTTCACAAATTTTCATGTTTGGAAACAGTATAGCAGAAGGAAAGAAGTTAAGTGAGGAGGACAGACTTGACGAGGTTGGTATGGTATGATATTCGAAAGTTCCAACATCAGTTAGCCGACGTGCAAAGTCTCTGATGGAACTATTGTACATAGGCTTATTTGATGAAGTACAAACTCAATTCGAACTTATCCTGGAGGGACTGCCTTTGTTTATCGCGCTCGGATTCTTTTTATTCTTGTCGTTTTTCCTGTCGGGAAGTGAAACGGCCCTAACCGCTGTAAATCGAATGAAAGTCCAGTTCCGGGCGGATCAGGGGGACAAGCAAGCGATCCGTCTGCAACGACTCATTTCAAAACCGGATCGCATGATCACTGCGATTTTGATCGGGAATAATATTGCCAATATTATGATGCCGACTATCGTCACGATGATTGCCATCGACAAAGGGGCCAATGTTGGAATATGGACCGGGGTGCTGACTGTCATTTTGATCGTTTTCGGAGAGGTGTTGCCAAAGACCATCGCCGCGACGTTTGCGGATCGTGTCGCGTATGTCGTGGCGCCGACCATCAGTCTTATCGTTAAAGTCATGACTCCGATCACCGCCTTGCTGTCCATGTTCACCAATCTTTTCATCCGCATCATTTCGAAAGGTACAGTGACGGAGGCGACGTTGACAAAAGAGGATCTTCGTTCGTTAGTGGATATCGCTTCCATCGAAGGGACGTTCGAACAAGATGAATCCCTTCGCTTGAAAGGGGTGCTCGATTTCCCGGAGAAAGACGTGTCAGACGTATTGGAGACACATCGGACGGATATCGTCGGCCTGTCGATTGACTCCACTTACGAGGAAGTGCGGGATACGATCTTGGAACATTCATATACCCGCTATCCCGTGTATGAGGAAAGCATGGATGCGATTGTCGGGGTCTTTTATTCTAAAATGATTATTAGCTGGTCATTGGAGCCGGACCGGAAGCTAGGGGAACTGATCGACCGAGATCCGCTTTATGTCGTCCAATCTTCCAGTGTCGAACGTGTTTTCAAGTTGATGCTCTCGAAGAAAAAGCATATGGCGATCGTGTTGGACGAGTATGGCGGGACGCTCGGCATCGTGACGCAAGAGGATATCATCGAGGAAATGATCGGACAAGACATCGAGGATGAGACGGACCAGGAAGAGGAAGAGCTGGTCTATGAAAAGACGGACACGATGCTCATCTGCCACGGGCGGCTGGAAATCGTCGATGCGATGGAACTGATGGATATTGAACTGCCTACCGATAATGAAACTTTGGGCGGATTTGTCCTGCAAGAGCTCGGCCATCTTCCCGAGCCGGGGGAACGCTTTACGTATGAAAATCTGCGCTTTGAAATTGAAGAGATGGATCGGAGCCGAATTTTGCGAATGAAGATCACAATCAAGGAAGAGGATAATGAGACGCCGGCCACCTGAAAATAGGTGTATCCATTGCTCTGTTCACATATTTTTCAACATGCTTACAAGTTTGTAAGCCAACTGAAAGAGATTCCGATGGTTTGTAATCTCCGTATTGCCGATAATGGTATCAACAGTAAGAATACGGAGGCGCTGCAATATGAACCAGAATCTGAACGAACTCTATGAAGAATACGGACGATACATATACCACCTATGCTTGAAACTGACCCGCAACAAAGAGGAAGCCGAAGATCTGATGCAGGATGTCTGGGTGAAAGTCGTCCGCTACAGTGGACGGATGGCGGATGTCGACCATATGAAAGCTTGGTTGACGACAATTTGCATGAACACGTTCCGCGACCGATACCGGAAAGACGTCAGACGCAGCAAACATGTGATGAACCAACCTGAAACACTTGATGTGCCACTGCTGGACTTGGTGGAAAGCGATGGACCGACACCGTCCGAGCTAGTGGAACGAAACGATATCCAAGTGCGGGTGCAAGAGAAAATCAGCGAGCTGGACCATATTTACAAGAAAACGATTGAATACTTCTATGTTTATCAATACTCTTTAATGGAAATTGCGGAAGTGATGAAAGTGTCTATCGGGACTGTGAAATCCAGACTGTTCCGGGCCAAAAAATACTTGAAAGAAATCCTTATGGAAGACAATACAGTCCGCGACTATGTCATCGCGTAAACACAGCCCGACTGCGGCTGTGTTTTTTGTTTGCAAGTCTCCAAGTCAGGGAATCTATGAATGACAAATGGCAACACAGAACGGGGTTGGAAGGATGACAGAGACAAAGAGGAAGCATCTTCGGAATTATGCAAAGCCGGTCCTGATTGGAATGTTGCTGCTCTATGGGTTGCTCTATATCGGGGTCATCGTATGGCATACATATAAACCGCTGCCGGATGGAATTTCCTATGAAGGGGATTTACATTTCACGGACGACGTGGACATGTTCACGGACCTGACGTACGCCCAGAACGAGGATGGGGACGGGATGGTGCATGAGCTGTCGATTTTTGAAGAAGTGTATAAGATGGTGGAGGAGGCGGAGGAATTCATTGTCCTCGATTTTTTCCTTCTCGACCATCATTATGATGAAGACGTGGACTTTCCGAAAATTGCACAGACGTTGACAGAGCGTCTGGTCGCCAAAAAGGAAGAGCATCCGGGGGTCCGAATTGTGTTCATCACCGACCCGGTCAATACGGGGTACGGTTCGTATGAATCGGAATGGTTCACCAAAATGGAGAAGGCCGGAATCGAAGTTGTCTATACCGACTTGGATCCACTTCGGGATTCGACTCCGATCTACTCGGGATTATACAGGACCCTATTCCGATGGGGGGATCTCGAGAAGAAGGGGTGGATTCCGAACGCGATGGCAAGCGAGGCGCCTAAGATGACGCTGGCCTCCTACATGAAATTGCTGAATGTGAAGGCGAATCACCGGAAGACGTTCGTCACGGAAAAAGCGGCTTTGGTCACCTCCGGCAATCCGCATGATGCGAGCGGTTTCCATGGCAATGTCGCATTGAAGGTGAAGGGCGCCGTCTTGAATGATATTTTGGAGGCGGAGGAGGCTGTTCTTGCCTATACGAACGGGGGTTCATTGCCGAGGGGGGATGTCGAAGAGCCGGCAGACGGAGACTATGCAGTGCAATACATTACCGAGAAAAAGATTTTTGATACGCTGCTTCATGATATTCAGATGACGCAATCCGGGGATACGATCCGGATGGGGATGTTTTTCATCGCCGAACGGCAGCTTGTCAATGCGCTGGTTGAAGCGGCGAATCGCGGGGTGCAAGTGGAGATGATTTTGGATCCGAACGAAAACTCTTTCGGAAATGAAAAATCCGGTCTGCCGAATCGTCCCGTCGTGCAAGAGATGGTGGAAGACACGGATGGAAAGCTGGAAGTTCGCTGGTATAACACGGTGATCGGTCAATATCATACGAAATTGGTCGTCATTCAGACTACTGAGGAAACATACATTACGAACGGTTCTGCGAATCTGACGGAACGCACTTTGGATAACTATAATTTGGAGGGGAACTTGCGGGTGATTGCCCCGAATGACAGTGAATTGGCCCAAGAGCTGGACTCCTATTTTCATAGGCTGTGGGAGAACGAGGATGCGATGTATACGGTGGATATGGAAAAATATCAGAATGAATTCACGTTTCTCCAACGGGGCATCTATTCATTGCAAAGTTGGCTGAAGTTGACGACCTATTGAAAAGAGGCTGTCCGATAGGGATGGCCTCGTTTCAATCTGTATATTAAATGTGGTCGGATGCGGAGCAACCTGTCCCGCCCGTATCCATCAAGAAAATTGGGCTAGTTGTTTATTCAACTCGGCCAGCTTCTCTTCCATCGCTGCCAAGCGGGCTTCGGCTTTTTGGACGGATTGGTCGTTCCCGGTGGATTCGAGCTTCTCGATATCCCCTTGGAGATTCACATAATCCATCTTCAATTCGGCAATTTCGGATTCCAATTGGCTTTTGTTCATGATAGGAGCCCCCCTCGTTTTTCTTCTAGTGTAGCATATGGGAGGTCTCTTTGCCTGTCGAACCGCCGATATTGCGTTTCGGATATTCCAAATAGTAACGGATGGCTTCGCATACCGCATCCTTGCCGTCGCCGAGTCCGAGGGACAGTTGTTTGGCCACCGCTTTATGGCGGAGCGTTTCATGCAGAAGAGGCTCCATCACGGCATTTAACAATCCCGATTGCTTCACTTTACGTCCGAGCCCGAGATGGATGAAACCATGCTTTTCTTTCGGGAAGGCGAGTCCGAGCTCGAAATCATTTTGCGCCAGGACGACACAGGGAATCCCCATGACGGCGACTTCGTATGGCATATAGCCGGATGAACAGAGTACGACATCTGCCGTCGAACAGACTTCGGCAAAACTGTATGGAGGCAAGATGATCTTCGTATTGCGACGGCTCAAGGCCATAATCCGGAGCGTGCTAATATCATGACTATAATGCTCACCTACGAGGATCGTTATTTTCAACGGAATCTGAAGCTGCAACATATGGCGCAACGCCCGATATGTCAAGTTCCCTTCGTCTTCATCCCCAAACGAGATGACAAGATGGGGAAGCGGGCCTGCTGATTTCTGTCGAAGTCCGATCTCTTTGAATGAATCAACCTCTTCATCCGGAAAGAAGCTCGTCGTCCCGACGACATAATGGTCCGGGACCTCTTCGTTGGAATCCATATACAAAGTCTGGAAGACGAGATCCGCACAATTTCCCCCATCGCCGAAATCATCGAAGTGGATGATGGAAGGAACGAGTTCCGTAATCCTTTCCGCATCTTCCTGGGTTGTCGATCCGCTGTCGCGGATCAGGAGATCGGGTTTTAGGACGGCCAACGTCTGGGGAAGGGCGGCTTGGCCGAGAATAGAGATGCTTCGGAATCCGTCCGGTGCCGGGGGGGAATCCTTCCCGCACAGGAAGACGATTTCCGTTTCTTGCTGCAGCGCGTGTGCGAGTATCGTGGCTCTGCGTTCGGGATAGGAGCCTTTTCCATCCGAACGTGCAATATAGAATGCGATCCGTTTCTTTTCTTGTCCGCTTATTGGAATCACCCTTTCAAGGAATATCTTAGATACCATCCCTTCACGATATGTGAACGAATAGGCAACTATGCTCCTGAAAGGAAAGTCAGTTCTGTTCATCCGAATTACGGCTGCATAGAGGGGGCGTTTTTCTGGGTGAAAAACCTATATTCCGGTTGGCTCCGAGCTGCTCGAACCCCTTCATGTCGGGCTTTCCGCCAATTATTGGAGAAGAAGGGAAGGAGTATGGTACACTGGCATTATTTCGTTTGCCTTGCAGAAAGAATTGAGACGTTGCCAAAGTGGAAAGTAGGATAAAACGAAAACGGCAAGTTCTGGGGGGATTCCGTTGTTTGATTCGATATTGTTTGATTTGATGCTGATCCTGTTGTTAGGGATTTTATCGCAATGGGTGGCTTGGAAATACCGGATGCCGGCGATTGTCATCATGTCGGTTGCCGGCCTGTTGGTAGGTCCGATTTTCGGGTTGATCGATCCGCAGGAAAGCATGGGTGAGCTGTTCGGGCCGATCATTTCATTCGCGGTTGCAATCATTTTGTTTGAAGGCAGTCTGAATTTGGATTTCCGGGAAATCCGGGGTTTCAGCAAGCCGGTAGGGAGGATTGTGACGGTAGGGGCGTTCATCGCGTGGATTGCCGGTTCGCTCGCCGCCCATTATTTGGCGGGGCTCTCGTGGGCTGTTGCCTTCATCATCGGTGGACTTTTCATCGTCACGGGGCCGACTGTCATTTTGCCTTTATTGCGGCAGGCGAAGTTGAAGCCGCGTCCCGCCGCGATTTTGAAATGGGAAGGGATCGTTGTGGATCCGTTCGGGGCGCTGTTGGCGGTGTTCGCGTTCGAGTTCATCAAATTCCTGAATAGTGAAGTGACTCTGAAAGCATTGCTTCTGTTTTTCGTCGCTTCCCTATTTGCCGTCCTTCTTGGCTGGGGGGCTGCCCGCATCATCGGCAGTGCGTTTGAACGCGGCAGCATTCCGGAGTTTTTGAAAGCGCCGATTCTGTTCGTCGTTGTCATTTTCACATTTGTGTTGTCGGATGAGATCATGCACGAGACGGGCTTGCTGGCCGTGACGGCGATGGGGATGACGATGGCGAATATGCGGTTGACGACACTCCATGATGTGCGCCATTTCAAGGAGAATATTTCCGTATTGTTGATTTCGGGAATTTTTGTCATGTTGACGGCGTCTCTTGACCCTCATGTGCTCATCGAAATCTTCAACCCGAATATTATACTGTACGTACTTGCAATGCTGTTCATCGTCCGGCCTTTGTCAATTTGGATTTCGACCATTGGCACCGATTTGAATAACCGGGAAAAGCATCTGATTGGCTGGATTGCACCCCGCGGCATCGTGGCGCTGACCGTTTCCGGTTACTTCGCGACCATTCTGCTGGAGAACGGCTATCAGGATGCGGAATTGCTGACGGCCTTGACGTTTGCGCTCGTCTTCTCGACAGTGGTTTTGCATGGGTTCACGATCGGCTGGTTGGCGAAACGGCTGAATTTGACTACGGCGGACGAATCGGGAGTGCTTTTGGTGAGCGGAACCCGGTTTGCGGCCGAACTGGCGGTCTCCATCAAAGAGACGGGAAATGCCGTGATGCTCGTCGATCGATCTTGGGCAGGGCTGTCCCATGCGAGGAAGCGTGGATTGACGAGCCACGTTGGGGATATCTTGTCGGAACAGATCGAATACCATTTGGATCTGACGCCGTATCGGTATATGCTGGCGATGACGAAGATGGATACGTATAACGCGCATATTTGTGCGGATTTCGCACCGGATTTGGGACGTGAGCATTTATTCCAGACGGCCTTCCATGTCGGGAAAGATGTCGAGTCGTTCAATATTACAGGAGGGCAAACGCTTTTCACGCCTGCCATTTCCATCTATGATCTGGAGGAGCGGATGGATTCGGGGCATGTCATCCGCAAGACGTTGATTACAAAACAGTATAGTTACACACAATATCTGCGGGAGCGGGATGATACCTCGATCCTTTTATACATTCACCGGGCGGACGGATCGATCGAGTTTTACTCGCCGAATGTCGAGTTGCAGGCGCAGGCCGGAGATGCGGTCATTGCCCTGACATCGCCATTCAAGACGATTGAGCGAGTCAAAGACCGGCTGGCAGCGGAGAACGGGGAGGACGCGGTTTCCGTAGAGGAAATCGAGGACTTCTTCACGGAAGAGAAAAAGCCGGGGAAGCCGAAAATTCCGGGCGAGGCGCCACTTTCCCAACGCTAGGAGCGGCTTTCCGGGATAGCGGACCTTTTTTCTGATACGATAGGGAAGGATTAGGAAGGAGAGGGTTCGAGTTGAAAGTTTTGTTTGTGGACGGGACCATTATCGGCAGCAAAACGGGTGCAGTACTGGAAACAGTCCGGCAATTTATTGAAGAGACCGGCTGTGGCTACGATTTGGAACTACTCAAATTGGCAGATTACGACCATCAATTCGTCGATGGCCGCCCTGCGAACGCATATAATGAAGACATGCAGAAGCTGGTGAAGAAGTTCGAAGAGGCGGATGGCTATATTTTAGCGACGCCCATTTTCCAAGGATCGATACCGGGTGTGTTGAAAAATGCTTTTGATTTGCTCCATCCGCGCGCATTGCGGTACAAACCGGTGTCCGTCGTGGCGAACGGCGGCACGTATCAGCATTATTTAGTGGTCGAAAATCAGCTGAAGCCGATTTTGGATTATTTCCGTTGCCTCGTCACACCGAATTACGTTTACACCCATGCCAGCCATTTCGATGAAACGAATAAAATCATTGACGCCGACGTGCACAACCGCCTGCGCGAGTTGGCAAGAGTATTCGTCCAATATGCGGAAATGAGCAAGACATTGCCCAAAAATGCAATAGATGAACAATGACAAAAACCCGCCTGGCCACTCTCGCCAAGCGGGTTTTTGGGTTGTGTACCCGCTTATTGGTCCACAGTTGCCAAGACAAATTGGGGATAATTCTGAATAGTGTTCGATTTGTAAAGGTGACTGTCACCAGTGCACGCATGATATAATGGATTTCCAGAAAGGGGTTTTTTTGATGTCCAAATCTGTAGTATTAGCTGAAAAGCCATCGGTCGCCCGGGATATTGCGCGGGTGCTCGGTTGTCATAAAAAAGGGAACGGGTTTTTGGAAGGAAATCAATACATCGTCACGTGGGCGCTTGGCCATCTGGTGACGCATGCCGATCCGGAAGGCTACGGGAATGAATATAAAGAGTGGAAGCTCGAACATCTCCCGATCATTCCAGAACCATTCAAACTGGTGCCGATCCGCCAGACATCCAAGCAATACAACGCGGTGAAAGCACTCCTTAGACGGAACGATGTCAAAGAAGTGATTATCGCGACAGATGCCGGTCGGGAAGGGGAGCTTGTCGCACGTTGGATTCTGGAGATGGCGAAAGTCCGAAAACCGATCAAACGGCTCTGGATTTCCTCGGTGACGGATAAGGCGATCAAGGACGGATTCAACCAGCTGAAAGATGGTCGCCAATATGACAATTTGTACGAAGCGGCCGTTGCCCGGGCGGAGGCGGACTGGGTGGTCGGCATCAACGCGACGCGGGCGCTTACGGTGAAATACAATGCCCAGCTCTCGACGGGGCGCGTCCAAACGCCAACTCTTGCCATGATTGCGGAGCGGGAGAGGCAGATCCGTGAATTCCAGCCGAAATCCTATTACGGATTGCAAGCGTTGACAGAAACGGCAAGGTTCACTTGGCATACGAAAGCGGGTCAGACCCAGTCTTTTGATAAAGAAGTCGTTGAAAACGTCCTTCACAAGCTGGACGGGGTTCATTCCGGAAAGGTGCTTGAGGTGAAATCAACCCCCAAGTCACAACCCGCCCCGCATCTGTTCGATTTGACGGAATTGCAGAAGGAAGCCCATCGCCGCTGGGGCTGGTCGGCGAAAGAGACGTTGGCCACGCTTCAAAATCTATACGAACGTCATAAAGCGGTCACCTACCCACGGACCGATTCGAAGCATTTGACGTCCGACATGGCGGGAACGCTGAAAGAGCGCATCAAGGCAGTCGATATCGGACCGTATCGCAAGTCGGTCAATGCACTGCTCCGCTCCAATGCCACGAAGCCGCAAAAAGGTGTCATCGATGACAAGCGGGTGTCCGACCACCATGCTATCATTCCGACGGAGGAAACACCGATCTTGCCAGACTTGTCCGACAAGGAAAATCGCCTGTATGACCTGATCGTCAAACGGTTTTTGGCCGTCTTCTTCGGCGCGTTCCGTTACGATCAAGTGATGGTGGAACTCGAGGCAGGCGGAGAAATATTCAAGGCGAAAGGCCGGACGATCACGGACGAAGGTTGGAAAAAAGTCTATTCGACCGACGAAGAAGAATCGGATACCGATGCGCTTCCGCCTTTCCAAAAAGGCGACGAAGTGAAAATCCGGGCGATCGTCATGACGGACGGACAAACGAAACCGCCTGCCCGGTTCAATGAAGGGACGTTGCTTGCGGCAATGGAAAACCCGGTGCAATTCATGGCAGGTGAATCGAAAGACCTGATTAAAACAATCGGTGAAACCGGCGGGCTCGGGACGGTAGCGACTCGGGCGGATGTCATTGAACGGCTTTTCAGCACGTTCGTCATCGAAAAGAAAGGCAACGACATCTACACGACCTCAAAAGGCCGCCAACTGCTTGAACTTGTTCCGGAAGATTTGAAATCGCCGGCACTGACGGCGGAATGGGAACAAGGGCTGACGAAAATCGCCAAGGGTCAAATGAAAAAAGAAGCGTTCATGAAAGACATGATCGACTTCTCCAAAAAGACCGTCAGCGAGATCAAAACAGACGATAAGAAGTTCCGCCATGATAATGTGACTGGGAAAACATGCCCCGACTGCGGCAAACTGTTGCTGGAAGTGAACGGCAAGCGCGGCAAGATGCTCGTCTGTCAGGACCGGGAATGCGGCCACCGCCGCAATGTCTCCACATTGACGAACGCCCGATGCCCGGTATGCAAAAAGAAACTGGAATTGCGCGGGGAAGGCGATGGCCGGATTTTCGTCTGCAAATGCGGCCACCGCGAAAAACTGTCCGCCTTTGAAAAACGTCGGGCCAACTCCGGAGGGAAGAAAGCCGACAAGCGGGATGTACAAAAATATATGAAGAAACAAGAAGAGCCGGTGAATACGGCAATGGCGGATGCGCTGAAGAAATTATTCGATAAATAAGGGATGGGTCGGGTGAAAGTTCCTGTTTCGAGGGAAAATCCATGGTGAGATGGGGATAGGCATCCTAGAGGGACAGCCATATTTTGAAGCTTTTGACGGGTTTATTAGAAATGAAATACAGGTATAATCAAGTTACTAGTATTTTGTGAAAATGACCTGTCGGAGGTGAAGTTCCATGAATGCCGTCTTGACACAGGCCGTTGGTGATCAAACCCAGCGCTATGAGGCCATTCGTAGACGCAATGCCGAAGCGGCGTACGACCGGAACGTCCAATACAATGGGCGCCATCAAAAAACGATCGAAGAATTGGAAGCATTGTTGGTCGGGGACAAGGAGCCTGCAATCGAGCCGGATGTCAAACCGGATGTCCGGCAGCTCGACGCGGGACAAATGAAGCAGATTGCCCTTCCCCTCGGAAAAACGTTGGAGGAAACGGTGGATCTCTGGCGCGGCGTGCGGGCGGAAGCACTCGCTGCCGAGCCGGAACCGACGACGGCGGACTATCAGTTGGCCGCCACCGCATCTGCAAAAATACGGCAGACAGAAGCGCAAATTGCCATCCAGGACCGCATCCGAACGGAGTTGGAGCTTCATACTGCTCAGCAAGAGATGCCGGCAACCAACATTCCGACAACAGAGCTTCCCACTGCCGAAGAACGTGAATTATTCCTGATGCAGAAACGCTACCAGCAAGCCATGTCCGCCTATTCGGTGCAAGCGGAAGCCCGGCAAAACGGCTATGCCATTGAATGGCCAAGCTTTTCTAGAACTGCATGATTTATAATGGAAAGGCCGCCTATGTGGGCGGCCTTTTGAATTAGGGCAAGGTATGATAGAGGCTATGGATTTTGCCAGGGTGTGTCAGTTTGATCGCAAGGTGTGATAGTTTGTCCCAAGGGTGTGCCAGTTTCCTCCGGGGGTCGTACAGTTTTCGGAGGGTGTGTCAGTTTGATCGCAAGGTGTGTCAGTTTGCCCCAAGGGTGTGCCGGTTTCCTCCGGAGGTCGTACAGTTTTCGAAGGGTGTGTCAGTTTGATCGCAAGGTGTGACAGTTTATCCCAAGGGTATGCCGGTTTCCTCCGGGGGTCGTACAGTTATCCAGCCTTATTATCACCGGTCCTCAAATCGGACGACTTCTTCTATCCCGGTTCCCGTGTTACAGTAAAAATATATAGATCAATCCAATAAGGATGTGAGTCCATGGCGAAAAAGAAGAATGTAAAAACAAATGCAGTGCGGATCCTCGAAGGGGAGCAGGTCGGATATGAATTGATGGAATACGCAGTGGACGACGGCCTGCTCGACGGAGTATCGGTTGCCGAAAAGACGGGCCAGGCGGCGGACAGCGTTTATAAGACGCTAGTGACAATGGCAGGCCCGCCGCGGGAACTTTTTGTGTTCCTCCTGCCTGTGGCGGCGGAACTGGATTTGAAAAAGGCGGCCCGGGCAGCAGGCGTGAAAAAATTGGATATGCTGCCGTTGAAAGACTTGACCAAAGAAACCGGATACGTGCGCGGTGGCTGCTCCGCCGTCGGCATGAAAAAGAAGTATCCGACATTCATCGACCGCTCCGCAGAAAGTCTGGAACGGATGATCGTCAGTGCGGGAAAACCCGGCTTGCAAATGAAACTCGCCCCGCAGGACTTGGCTCGTGTAGCAGAAGCAAGTTTCGAAGACCTTGTAAAAGATTGAGCCGCTCGCTCTGTAAGGAACCATGGTACAATGGGGACAGACGAAAACGGTCGAAGAAAGTAGAATGAGAATGGAAGACAGAAAAAGAGTAATATTGCTGTGGAGATGGATATTTTTCATCGTTGGATTGATGGTCATGTCCCTTGGCATTTCCATGACGATTAAAGGGCAGCGGCTCGGCATCGCCCCTTGGGATGTGCTGCATGTCGGCTTATACCAAAATCTTGGATTAACGATCGGCTCGTGGGGCATTATTACAGGGTTCATCATCATATTGTCCACATCGGCGGTCATGAGACAATGGCCGAAAATCGGGACATGGATCAACATGGTCCTGATCGGGCTATTTATCGATTTGTTCAACTGGTTGCTTCCTGATTTCAGTACACTGTGGGGACAGGTGATCATTTACGTGCTCGGTGTGATAGTTCTATCATATGGCGTTGGCATTTACGTCTCCCCGAATATGGGAGCCGGCCCCCGGGACAGTCTCATGCTCATCCTAGGGAAAAAGTGGGGTTTCAGCATTAGGGTGGTACGGACGGGTATTGAAATTACCGTTGCCGTGCTCGGATGGCTGCTGGGCGGTCCTGTCGGAGTCGGAACGGTCCTGATTGCACTGCTTAGCGGGCAGATCATCCAAATCGCTTTGCCACAATGCCGGAAACTATTGCTGAAGATCATCAAGGAAGACGATGAACAGATTTTATTGAAATAAGCGAAAGCACGGGCAGACAAGCCGTGCTTTTTTTCGTGTTCCGCGCATAAGATAAGCGAACGTACAGAAAGGATGGTCGGCATATACGGAAAGGTAACGCAATACATGGGGACAGCCTATACGGGACTTGGAATTTCGCATAAATACGATAAGTTGATGGCGGAAGCTGCGGAGACAGTATTTCTGAAATGCCCCCCAACGAATACCATTTCAAATGCGCTGAATGAAACCGCCATGCATTTTATCAAACGAGGATACGACATCGATCGATTCATGGATCCGATCCAGTTGGATAAAACGGATGCCATCTTCATAAAAGGACCGAACCTTTTCTACCTTCAGGCTTCGCATCCCGTCGCCTTGGAACCGACAGACCTCGGCGGCAGGCATCGGGTGATCAGCCTCTATGATATGTATGAGGAAGCCAAACTGCGGGAAATGAACGAAACAATCGCGGGCGATCGGAAAGAAGCGGAAACAGCGCTGGAAAAAGCCATGAACGCCTTGAGGGAAGCGAAAAAAATCCATGATGAATGGGAAACGGTCAATATCGGCAGGATGATATGGGACCTCCATGTGCAAACGATCGCTTCGTTGAAAGAGGAGCTGTTCGGAACAATCCGGTTGAATAAAAAATCGACCGTCTCTCATCGGTTGATCGGCTCCATGACATCGAACGGCGGCGCACATGATTACATCCCGTCCATCACGCATGCGTCAGAGCGACGGCTGCTCATCAAAGGTTTGCCGGGGACGGGGAAATCGACTTTGATGCGGGCGCTTGGGACGGAAGCCGAAAAACGGGGATTCGATGTTTTATATGGATGGTGTGGGCTCGATCCATCGGGGATTGATTTGGTCCAATTCCCGGAATTGTCGATATGCCTGTTCGATGCGACGAAACCCCATGCCTATGATCCCGAGCGTCCGGGCGATGAACTGTTGGATTTGGTGAAAATGTGTACGGACGATGAAGAAGCGGAAGAGAAGATCGGCACGATCCGGGAAGCATACCAGGAAAAAATCATGGATGCCGACGGATACATGCAGGCCTATGCGCAAGCAAGAAACAAGATGATCCAAGATATGGACTCTGCCATCCGGCATGACGTCCTACATGAGAAATTGGCCTTATTGGTGGAGGAAGAATGAAAGCACCCCGTACGGAACGGCTCCGTGCGGGGTGCTTGAACTGTATTAAAATAAAAGGTGGGCAACTCCTGCAATGATCGGCAGGGAGATCAATGTACGAAGAAGGAAAATGACAACAAGATCCAGGATATTCAATGGAATCTTCGTCCCTAAGATCAGTCCACCGACTTCGGACATGTAGATCAATTGTACAACGGAAACGGTCGCAATGACAAAGAGCGTCATCGGTTCTGTAATCACACCGTCCGCCAAAATGACGGGCAAAAACATATCGGTGATCCCGACAACCATCATCGGTGCCGCTTCCGCCGCTTGCGGCAATCCGAGAACGGCAAGGATCGGTTCGAATGGTTTTCCAAGAATCGTAAAAACACTCGTATACTCGGCGATGATCAGGGCGACCGTACCGAAAGCCATGACGATCGGAGCCACACCGAACCACATATCCAGTACATTCCGCAAGCCATCGCCGATGACTTGTCCGAAAGAACGGTTTTTCTTCGCCGTCGCCAGTGCATTTTCCAACCCATGGCTGAAGATGTTATAACCTTCAGGCATCTTCTCTTCATTGCCGGTAAAAGGCCGGCCGTCAATATATTCGGAACGTTTTCCAGCTAGCGGATAGATCCGCGGCATGATCAAGGCGAGGATGAACCCTGTCAGGAGCACCGTCCCATAGAATGGCAAGAAGTAATCGTCCAAACCGACCGTACCGATGATGACAAGGGAAAACGTGATGGATACGACCGAGAAAGTCGTCGCAATGATCGCGGCTTCCTTTTTCGTATAATGGCCGTCCTCATATTGTTTGCTCGTCAACAGGACGCCGATCGTACCATCGCCAATCCAAGAAGCGAGTGCATCAATCGAAGAACGGCCCGGCAGTTTGAATAAAGGCCGCATGATTTTCACCATCATCGTCCCGAAAAATTCGAGCAATCCGAAATTCAGAAGCAATGGCAAGAGCAAACCGGCAAAAAGGAAAATCGTGAATAAGAATGAGACCAGTCCGTCCGGCGCCAACAGCAAGCCGCCGGTGTTTTCATTCCAAACAGCTTCCGGTCCGATTTGAAAAGTGACCATGACAGCAAAAAAGGCACCTAGAATACGAGTAACTGTCCAAAAAGGAGACACTTTAAATAGACTCGTTAGAAAAGAAGGTTTTGCGCCGTCGCTTCGTTTAAAGAGGAACAGCAACGAACCGAGAGCAGCGATGACAATAACGATCATGGCGGCCATCGGCATGGCCGGTTCCAGCGCAACGGACAATATATCTGCAAACTTGGCGATTGGAACTTTCCATCCGCTTTCGAACTTCAGCGGAATCATGAAAAGGGCGACCCCGAGAATGGAAGGCACGAGGAATAGCAGCCAAGCGGATAAACTGAATTTCTTCACAATCCCAACTCCTTTTAGCAATACAAAAACGTGAATAAATATACACTAATCTTTTTTGATTCATCTGTAAAGAGGGTGCGATTAAGTTGTACTATTCAGGTAAATTAAAAAAGAGCATGTCTTGATCGGAGGAGGGGCGATTTACCTTTAAGGTGGTTCGTTTTATAGAAATGAGGGGGCTAGGTTTTGGAGGGGTTCATTTTATATATACATAAAAAAATACTGCAATCAATCAAAGTGCGAAGGGGTTGATTGATTGCAGTATTTCGGTGCAGAATGAAGACGCCGACTTTTGGACCTGCCGCTGGATGTCCTTCATATATCGATAAGTATCGCGGGCCATTCAGGTTTATTCAAAATCCTTATCCCAACGATACGTATAAAATTGCTCCTGCGTCAGCCATTGGATGGCTTCGGGATCTTGTGCTGCCCATTTCTCTTCCATTTCCTGAAGCAGCCAAATCGTTTGGGAGGCGTGGGATTTTAACGTAGCGATTTTTTTCTCGGAAACCGGGGTGATATCATGAATGACGTCCGGTTCCCCGAGCATCTCGACTGTGTTATTGGCAAACGCCTTTGTATAAAGCGTCGGACGTTCTGCTTCCGGCATTTTGCGGATGGCCCGGACTACGGCACGCGCGGTTGCATCATGATCCGGATGGACGGACAATCCCGGGTAGAACGAAATGACGAGGGACGGATTCGTTTCGTCGATCAAATCGGTGACAAGCTGGACCATTTTATCGTCGTCCTCAAATTCAATCGTCTTATCCCGAAGGCCCATCATGCGCAAATCGTCCAATCCCATCGCTTCACAAGCTTTCAGGAGTTCTTCCTTCCGGATCTGTGGCAATGTCTCCCGGTTCGCAAACGGTGGATTGCCCAAGTTTCGCCCCATTTCGCCCAGAGTGAGACAGGCATAGGTGACGGGGACCCCCATCTCCCGATATGTAGAAATGGTGCCGGATACCCCGAAAGCCTCGTCGTCGGGATGCGGGAAGATGACCAGCACATGGCGTTCTTTTTTTATCATTACAGTCCCTCCTTAATATGTGAACGGCGTCTCGCTGATTTCAAGAGCGACCGCTAGCTTTCCTTCCCCATCCAGACCGGCCATCAGCAGCCGATCATGCTCATCCAACGTATAATGGGTGATCCCTTGAGCGTAAATCCAGCCGGACGGAAGCTTCAAGCCGACGCGGTGCGGCGAATCCCCCGCGACTTTCCCCAATTCATATTTCACCACTACATTGCGAATAAACGCACCCGCGTTAAAAAAGCCTTCATTGAAATGGGTCGCATAGGAACCATTGGTCGTTTCCAAGTGGATGTAGACCTCTTTATTCGCAAAGGAATCAATCAATTCCTGCAAATGCTCCGGTTTAACTTGCTCCATGGATACTCCTCCTTCTTGCTGCAAACTGCTTCTCTTCAGTATATAGAAAAAAAGAGTTGAATGCGATATCCTTGCTTCGACGGGGAAAGGTAGGCAGTGCGATAGGGCCAGGATTAACAACTAACCTCGTCAGTTGTCCAACCAAACGCTCGAAGTGTCCAACCAAATTGGCGGGATGTCCAACGAACGGGCGGAGTTGACCAACGAACCCGAGGTTACCAACGAATCCCGGTAGTTGTCCAACGAATCGCCCGGGGTGTCCAACGAAAGTGTCGAGTTGTCCAACGAACGGGCAGAGTTGTGCAACGAACTCGGGGGTTACCAACGAACCCGAGGTTACCAACGAATCCCAGCAGATGTCCAACGAATCGCCCGGGGTGTCCAACGAAAGTGTCGGGATGTCCAACGAACGGGCGGAGTTGACCAACGAAATCGAAATTACCAACGAATCCCGGCACGCTTACCCCTGATATTCCGGATGCCCATGCCGAGCGCAGCCAAATAGGTAGCAGGCGGTATCGAGGTAGGTCCCGAATTCCAAGGCAGGGACGTAGCCGTCAGAGATTTGCTCATAAAGTTTCATGTCATCTCGCAATCGCTCAAGATTTTCCTCTTTGTCGCGCGGCGTCCAGTCTTCATCACAGTCTTCCTCCACGGACTCTTGCCACTCCACCTCTTTCAGTTGTCTTGCTTCGTTCAATACATCCTCCGCTAATTGCGTACGGTCGAGCTTCCGCAAGGCGAAGACGTAGCGGCCGACCCAGCTCGGTTGTTTCCAATAGTTGTCCCACCCTATGGCGAACCAGTAGACTGCCTCTTTGTAAGCCCCGATTTCAACGTAAAGGTCTGCCACCTCCACTTCGCCGACGAACTCATCGTCCTCTTTTGCGAACGTAGCAAGCACCTGCTTGGCTGCGTTCCGCTTGCCGAGATCTGCCAAGCATTTCGCATGTCCATAAAGCGCCGTGTCCGACTTTCCGGCCGCACACCTGAATTGCTCGGAAGCTTCTGCCGTTTTGCCAAGCTCATATGAAGCGACCGCCAAGTTATGCCATGCCGTTTTGGATTCATGGATGGCCAGAGCTTGTTCCCAAGCGCTCTTTGCTTCCTCCCACCTTTCAAGCCGTCCATACAATTCACCTTGCAAATAATAAGGGAAATGCGAGGATGGCTTCAGTGCGATTGCCTCTTCGGCAAGTTCCAGCGCTTTTTCGAATTCATCTTCTTCATGGCAATAAATCCATGCCAAATTTGTCAACGACTGAACATCCCGCGACCGGCGAACCGCTTCTTGGAATAACTCCAATGCCTCGTCATACTGATTCGCTTCCAGCAGTTGAATCGCTTGTTGATTCAAGTTCATTCCCGTCCTCCTTAATCAATCACGCCTCGGCGTGAGTGCGTCCGGATTTTTTTCGAGCTCGAGGCCGACAGGATGTCGGTCATGCAGTCGTTGCGACAGGACGTCGCGCACTTAGACTGCCTTCCTTTAAAAGCTACCCTTAAAAATCCGTGACATCCGCCGGAGACTTTATCTTTATTCAACAGGAGTTTGAACATCCGTTGAACAGGAGATAAAACCGCATTCATCTCACCACCTATAGAGGTGGGAGTCTTTTGCTGAATAAAGATAAAAAACCAGGAGACTTCTGCATCTCCTGGCATCCACTTACACTTCAGTCAACGTAATTTCCGGTGCGCCGAATCTGGTTTTGGCGCCGTGCATGACAGGACCGACGTATTCATTCAGTCTCCAGCCATTTGCAATGGCAGCGGTGACGAATTCTTTCGCTTCCACGACCGCTTCCTTCACGCCCATGCCGTTTGCCAGATTGGCTGTGATCGCAGCGGCGAATGTGCAGCCCGCCCCGTGGTTGTAATGCGTGTCCGTCTTTTCGGCTTCGAGCAGTGTGAAGGTCTGCCCGTCATAGAACAGGTCGGCGGCTTTGTCGTGCTGCAGCTGTTTGCCGCCTTTGATGACGACGTTGCGCGCACCGAGGGAATGGATTTTTTCCGCGACCGACTTCATTTGATCGATTGTCGAAGGGGTTTTCATTCCCGCCAGTTGGCCTGCTTCGAACAAGTTGGGGGTGACGATTTCGGCTTTCGGTAGCAAATAGGTCACCATGGCATCGACTGTTCCCGGGTTCAAAACCTCATCTTCGCCTTTACAGACCATGACGGGATCGATCACCACATGGTCGAGACCGGATTCCGCAATGGCTTCGCCTGCCGTTTGGATGACCTCTTCCGTGCTCAACATCCCCGTTTTGATGGCATCGATGCCTGTGGATAGGGCGGTCTTTATCTGCGCTTTCAAAATATCGGTCGGGAGGGAGTACACGGAGTGGCTCCAGTTGTTATCAGGGTCCATCGTCACAACGACGGTCAATGCCGTCATGCCGTACGTTCCGTGCTCCTGGAAAGTTTTCAAGTCGGCTTGGATCCCTGCTCCACCCGACGTATCGGAACCTGCAATGGTCAATGTCTTTTTTAATGTCATAATGAATCTCCTTTAGTTTAGTATGAATATATCTCAATCTTAATGAAAGTAAAGAGGAATTACAATTGTCGGACATTAGCAATCAGTTGTAGGGTAGGGAACTTTCCGTTAGTCTAAACGTATAAGATATTGTCGAATTACGAGACTAGGAGGGGTGGCATGGCGAAAGATAAGAAATTGGATGAAATTGAAAAGCTGCTGCAGGAAGTCCGGTCTTCCCAGAAAGAATCCGCTGTCACAGTCGATGAAATGGGACCGCGCAAAAAGATCCCTTTCTGGAAAGTCGGGAAACTGTTCTTTTCCGTCTGGCGAAAATCATTTATCCTCATCGGACTTCTCATTTTAGCCCTATTAGTGGCTTTGCCATTCGTCACGTTTCATTTCCTCAAGACAGGATCGACGGCAACGGAAGAAAAAGGCGTGTTCCTGGAACGGATACAAGAACTCCAACAGCTCACAACGGCTGAAGTATATACAAAAGTGATCATCGAACGGCGGGACAACCAGCTGTTCGGACAAGATATCGGCTTGAATGTGCCGGGGACGAAACGGCAACTATTGGTCATCATCCCGGGGTCTGTCAAGGCCGGAGTGGACCTGTCAGGTTTGACAGAGAAAGATATAGTGGTACATGAAGAACAGAAGAAGATTGAACTGGCGATTCCCCCCGCCACTTTTCTAGGAGGGGCCGAACTCTTTTTCGACCAGGTCGAAGTGTATTCCTATGAGGGGGTCTTCCGGGAAAAAGCGAATATTGAAGAAGCGTATGAACTAGCTGCGGAAGCGAAAAAACTCATTGTCGAGGAGGCGAGCGGGCAAGGCATCCTGCAAACCGCGCAGCATCAAGCGGAACAGACGTTGGAGGACATGTTTTCATTCACCGGCTATGATGTGACGATTAAGGTCAAGGAGTGATCGCCCGATGGAGAAGAAAATATTCGGTAATGATTGGGATGACGTGCTGGAGCATGAATTCCAGAAGCCGTATTACCAACAGCTCCGGGAATTTTTGAAGGTCGAATACAGCAAGGAAACCATCTACCCGGCGATGGATGATTTGTGGACAGCTTTCAAATTAACCCCTTTTGAAGAAGTGAAAGTCGTCATTTTGGGACAAGATCCCTATCACGGGCCGGGGCAGGCGCACGGCTTGAGCTTTTCCGTACAACCGGGCGTTCCATTGCCGCCGAGCTTGCGGAATTTATTCAAAGAATTATCGACGGATATCGGATGCGCCCTTCCCGAAGAGGGCACATTGACAGGATGGGCACGCCAAGGGGTCCTGATGCTGAACACGGTGCTGACCGTGCGGGAAGGCAAAGCCCACTCCCACCGGGGGCAGGGGTGGGAACCGTTCACGGATGAGGTGATCCGCCAATTGTCCGTGCGGGAAAAGCCGGTAGTGTTCATCCTTTGGGGACGTCCCGCGCAACAAAAGAAGAAACTCATCGACACAACCCGGAATGCGGTCATCGAATCCGTACACCCGAGCCCGCTCAGCGCCAGCCGCGGCTTCTTCGGGAGCCGTCCCTATTCCGGAACCAATCAAATCCTGAAGTCGTGGAATGAAAAACCAATCGACTGGTGCCAGGTGAATCGTTTTGAATAAAGAAAGGGGCGCTTCTTGGACGGGGCGCCCCTTTCTACGTGGGCTAGTGCTGATAACTTGTTGGGAGTGCTGATAACTAACCGCCGATCGCTGATAACTTACTCCCCACCTACACCACCCGCTCATCTCCCAACCTACCCTTCATTCAACCCGAATAATAGGCGTGTCTTGCAAAACTTGGGGTTGGAAAGCTATAGTTGTATTGAATGAAGGGGGGATGCGTGTGGCTGTCAATTGCTTTCGATGCCGAAACTTCTACGTGACGTGGGAGCCGAAACATCCGCGGGGATGCAAGGCATACGGATTCAAGTCGAGGGAGCTGCCGTCCGTCGTCGTCCAACGGTCCTCCGGCATGGAATGTATGAAATTCGAACCGAAAACGAGGGAGTGAAGCTGATGATTTCACAACAACAACTATTTGCGGAGATGGAGCGGCAGCTGCAGATGGCGAAGCGGGCGGGGGATGAACGGACGGTCCGGGAGTCATTGGCCGCCATCCGTTCGCTTTGCGAGGTCGTGCTTGGCGGGGAGGCGAAGCCCGAGATACCGGCTATGCCGATCACTTCATTTGAAACGAATGTGTTGGAGGAAGAGGATGCCAATGGGGGCTCCATCTTTGATTTCTAATGAATAAATTTGTGAACCTGACGGATATCTCATCCAATTTGACGGATATCCTCTGAAAAGTGACGGATATCCCAATCTATTTGACGATTATCTCCGCCAATCCGCGACACCGATTTAAAATCGTGCTGAAATCGTCATCTTTCCCCACTCGGAAATCGGATAAACTGGTAAGTACCATGGAGAGAAAGAAGGGAACGGAATGCCATTTTTCATTATTGCGGGGGCGGTCAATGCCGCCATGGCCGTTGCGCTTGGAGCGTTTGGTGCGCATGCGCTGAAAGAGCGGTTGTCGGAACGGTATTTGGCCATCTGGGAAACCGCGGTGCAATATCAAATGTTCCACGCGATCGGATTGCTGGCGATCGGTATTTTGATGAGTTCTTCTCTATTCGGACCATCAACATCCCTGTCATGGGCCGGGTATTTGATTTTGGCCGGGATCATCATCTTTTCGGGAAGCTTATATGTGCTCAGCCTATCGGGAATCGGCGTGCTTGGCGCCATCACTCCGATCGGCGGCGTCGCGTTTATCATCGGGTGGATCATGCTGATTGTCGCAGCTGTCCAATTTGGAAAATAAGGCAAGGAGGGATGTCCCCTCCTTGTTTTTTTATCCACTGAATTGTCAATTCCAAAATTTCCGGTTCTCTTCCTTTTTGATACACTAAAAGAAAAGGAGGCATTCCTATGGCTCTCACCCGTACGCGATCCGAGCAGTGGATTTTCGGTGTCTTGCTAGCTTTCACCCTTATCAGTAATTACCTGATCTATCGCCTGCCTGACATTGTGCCGGCTCCTGCCTATGCGACAGGAGTGGTCTTCGGCTCACTCCTCGATTTGGCGATCATTGCACCGCTGCTCATCTTGGCGATGACCCGGAAGAAAGGGTTTACTGTGAAGCGGTTCATCACCTTCATGGTGCTCGGTCTTGTGGCTGCCCGTTTCATCATTCCGGCATCGCACTTCGAACCGTTCCGATTCGTCCCGTATGCAGCCATCGCGTTGGAAGGCGGTATTCTGCTCGCGGAAATCGGACTGGTTTTCCTGCTTGTGAAACATATGCCGGTCATTTTACGCGATATGAAAAAGTCCTCTGCCACCGGGTTGTTCGCCTTTCCAGCCACGGTGAGAGAAAAGGTATCCGCCCATCCATTGATTTCCGTGATTGCAGCCGAATCGGTGATGTTCTACTATGCCATCGCCTCTTGGAAACAAGCACCACCCTTAGGGGAATCCAAGTTCTATCTCCACCGGAAGACAAGTCTGCTTGCGTTTTACGTCATGCTGATCCACGCGATTATCATCGAGACGGTGGGCCTCCACTGGTTCTTCCATGACAAATCGGTCCTTCTTTCCATCGTCTTGCTCCTGCTCAATGTCTACACGGTGCTTTATTTTATTGCCGAAATTCAAGTGGTCCGTCTCAATCCGCTCGAATTGGCGGAGAATAAAATGCGGATTTCTCTTGGACTGGGCAAGCGGATGGAAATTCCGTATGATGCGATTGCCGATATCGTGGAAGGGGAGGCCGCTCAGTCGTATGACTTGAAGCAAAAAGGGTTGATCCAATTCATCGCCAAGGATTTCGAAGAATTGAAGCCCCAGTTTGTCCTTCATTTTAAACGCCCGCTTCGGGCAACGTTGTTCATAGGGATGGAAAAAACATACATGAGCGCAGCGATCCGGGTGGATGAACCAGAACGTTTCCTTCATGCGTTAAAAGAGAAGATGGAACAATGAAACAACGTCCGTACCCCCGAAAATGGGCGTACGGACGTTGTTTATGGCGTCTGATTAAAATAACGCAGCTCCTCATCAAATTCCGCGTAATCGAAGTAGATCATCGGGAATAAATAGCGATGCCCAGTCCCCGATTCGCTCAAGATGACGTGGTCACGTCCCGCTGCTTCTACCATGCCCCGGACATTTTTAGCGGTTGTGCCCGTCGCGCCATGCTCGAAAGAAAAGTGGAAATTACCGATTTTCCCGCGATTCAGACGTAAGATGTTCTCGATATACGATTCTTCCCGCCCTTGTACAGGCGACCTTCCGCCCGGAAGCGTCACTGGCGGCGCGACATGCTGATTTTGATAGGTAGGGTTCCAATAATATTGAACCAAGTCTTCATCCTTTCTCTTTTATCAATTATGCCTCGGCGTAATGCCGCGCGAGTAGATCCACTTCTCTACTTGTGGCCTGTATCACAGCCACGGCAATACCCCCTTGCCATTACCTTATGTCCGGGTTGCGGCAAACATGCAAACCGGGAAAATAAAAAACCACATGCAGATCACTCTGCATGTGGTGCGTTTCTTCAGATTTTAAAGAACTCCGCTTTTTTATCGCCTTCTAAAATGGTGCCGACGAAGAATGAGCCGAATACGCCGTAGCGCGCGCTCACTTCATCGAAACGCATTTCATAGACAAGTTTCTTGAACTGAAGAACGTCATCTGAAAATAAAGTGACGCCCCACTCATAGTCGTCAAAACCGACAGAACCGGAAATGATCTGTTTCACTTTTCCTGCATAGCTGCGGCCGATCAAGCCGTGGCTGCGCATCAATTCTTTCCGCTTGTCCATATCGAGCATATACCAGTTGTCGTCGCCTTCGCGCTTTTTGTCCATCGGGTAGAAACAGATATACTGGTTGCGCGGCAATTCCGGATAGAGACGACCACGGACATACGGATTCTGATATGGGTCTTCATCCGATTCGCCAGCTAGATAATTAGACAATTCTACGACGGAAACATACGAATACGCCGGGATTGTGAAATCGGCAATCGTCAGTTTATTGAATTCAGCTTCCAGTTCTTGCAGTTCATCCATCGTTGGACGCAATGTCATGAGCATGAAATCCGCTTTTTGTCCGACGACTGTATAGAAGGCGTGACTTCCTGTTTTGGCGTCATCCGCTTGTTGCAATTTTTCCAGGTAGGCGAGGAATTCATCGACTGCCGCTTGGCGTTCCTCTTTCGAAATCGCTTTCCAAGATGCCCAGTCCATGGAGCGCAAGTCATGTAATACATACCATCCATCGAGTGTGATCGCTGCTTCATTCAAAACTATTCAGTCTCCTTCACGATATATTTACTTCTGTAATCAGTGTAGCATAAACTAGGCGGAAAGTTCTTTCCGCAGCGCCGTTGTCATGAATTTGCCATGGGATGAAACTCTTTTATCACCTGGCCGGTTCGTGTATGCTTAAGGTAATGAACTTTCGTAAAGAGGTGTTGACGATGGATTTATTTGACGTGATTCGGAAGCAATTGGCGGGGCAGAAGAAGACGATCGTTCTCCCGGAAGGCTGGGATGGTCGGATTGTGACAGCAGCTGCGAGGCTCCACGCGGAAGGTTGCGTGACGCCGCTTTTGCTTGGCAAGGAAGAACAAGTGAAGGCGGCGGCTTCAGAAGCGGGCGTCGATATCTCAGGGATCTCGATTGTCGACCCGGAGCAAGCTCCGTATTTCGAGGAACTCGTCGGACAATTCGTGGAAAGACGGGGAGTGCGCCCCTCCGCGGGAGAGGCCCGCGAGTTGTTGAAGGACGTCAATTATTTCGGGACGATGCTCGTCTATACGAACCGGGCGGATGGCCTGGTCAGCGGCGCCGCCCATTCGACAGCGGATACTGTGCGGCCGGCACTTCAGATCATTAAGACCCGGCCGGGGGTCTCACGGACGAGCGGAGCTTTCATTATGATGAAAGGGACAGAGCGGCTTGTGTTCGCGGATTGCGCCATTACTGTAGCTCCCACCGCAGAGGAACTTGCCCAAATTGCGATTGAAAGTGCGAAAACCGCAAGATCATTCGGCGTGGAACCGCGCGTCGCGATGCTGTCGTTCTCGACCAAAGGCTCCGCGGTGACGGAAGAGACGGAAAAAGTGGCGAAAGCGGTGCAAATCGCCAAAATGCTCGAACCGGATTTGCCGCTCGATGGGGAATTCCAATTTGATGCGGCCTATGTACCGGAAATCGCCGCGAAGAAGGCACCGGATTCCATCCTCCAAGGGGACGCCACTGTATTCGTCTTCCCGACACTGGAAGCGGGGAACATCGGATACAAATTGACAGAGCGGCTCGGCGGCTATGAAGCGATCGGTCCTGTTCTGCAAGGGCTGAACGCACCGGTGAACGATCTGTCGCGCGGCTGCTCGGCGGATGACGTATATAAAGTTTCCTTGCTGACAGCGGCACAAAGTTTATCTTAATTTGAAAAAACAGGAGAATCGGCAATGGTACAGTCGTTATTACACATACCGGAATGGCGGTTCATCGACGAGTCGATGTCGGCTCGCAGCCGATCCGCCTTGGAATCTTTCGCAGCGGATGACACCCTTTGCCATCTCGTCGGCCAGCAGCTGAGCGTGCCGGCCGTCCGGACGTGGGTCCATGAAGAGACTGTCGTGCTCGGCATCCAGGATCACCGTCTCCCTCACGTCGAGGAGGCAATCGAGATGCTGAAAGCGAGAGGGTACCGGGTGATTGTTCGGAATTCGGGCGGTTTGGCAGTCGTCCTGGACGGGGGTGTCTTGAATATTTCCATCGTCTTATCGGAGCGCGAAGGGGCCATTGATATCCCGGCAGGCTACGAAACGATGCTGGAATTCGTCCGCCTGCTATTTCCGGAGGCCGGGGAGCGGATCGAAGCGTATGAAATTGTCGGTTCTTACTGCCCCGGCTCCTACGACCTCAGCATCGGCGGCAAGAAATTCGCCGGCATCTCCCAGCGCCGGCTCCGCTCCGGCATCGCCGTCCAAGTGTACCTTTGCGTCGAAGGAAACGGCGCGGCGCGGGCGGAGGTCATCCGGGACGTTTATGATATAGGGTTGCAAGGGAAATCGACCAAGTTCATCTATCCGTCCATTCGTCCCGAAGTGATGGCATCGCTGGAGGAACTGCTCGGCATGCCGCTAACCGTCGGCGACGTCATGATCCGCGTACAAACCTTGCTGGACGGACTGGCCGATCGCATCACTGTCGGCGGGTTCCAAGCGGACGAGATGGACTTATACAACTTCTACCTTAACCGCGTTGTTGAACGGAACAAAAAAATGCTGGTCTGAATGAAACGCAGCCTACCTACACAAGGGCGGCTGTGTTTTTGATTTCAGGACTCTGGAATTTTTAAATATGTCCGCGGAACTTTAAGTGTTTCGAACCAGTATCCGATGGGCCTCGCAACGTTTCCCTTTGACTCCTAAATGAATCCTAGGCACCTCCAAACGTACAGGTCCAACCTCTCAACATAATCCGGGAACTTCCCAACGTTACCCGAACCTCTCAACGTATTCTTCTGACCTTGCAACAAATTCCCTCTACTTCCAAACGAATCCCTTGCACCTCCAAACGTTCGGGTCCGACCTCCCAACATAATCCGGGAACTTCCCAACGTTACCCGAACCTCTCAACGTATTCGTCTTACCTTGCAACAAATTCGCTCTACTTCCAAACGATTCCCTGGCACCTCCAAACGTTCGGGTCCAACCTCTCAACATAATCCGGGAACTTCCCAACGTTACCCGAACCTTCCAACATTTTCATCCCACCTCACAACAATTTCTTCTAACTACAAAACGTTTCCCGAAAACCTCTAAACATTCGATGCCAACCTCCAAACGAACAACAAGAACCTCTCAACGAATCCTGCCGCCTAGTATTGATCCACCTAAGATCACGCCGAAAACCACCGATCAGTGATTAATCGGTGGCTCTTTCGAAACGAGGTTTCCGTTTTGTTCCATTTTGAAAACGGGGGCGGTCCGTTCGGCGTCATCTTCCAGCGTAACGAGGCGGCGTGCCCGGTTCATGATCTGGACGAACTGATCGTAGTCATCTCGCAAGGTTTTATTCTCTTGGCGAAGTTTCTCAATCTCATTCTCGAGTTCTTCCATTTTTTCTTGTGCGATTTTCGCAGTTTGTTTCCAACGCAAAGATTCGTTGTCGCCCGCCCCGGAGTGGTGCATTCTGACGAGATAGGCGATGACGGTATCTAGGGATAGGGCTGATAGAGGAACAGAAGTCTTTTGTTCTTCATCCCCGCCCTGGGAAGGGGTGTACAATTGCTGGCCGCGTCGTTTGAAGTCTTTTCCGAGAACCCGCATGGCCTGCTTCCGTTCCTTTTTCGCTTCCGCCAATTCTTTCTCATAATCGCGGCGGACTACCGCATTCCAGCGGAAACCGCATGCCGCCGCGGTCCGGTTCAACAAATCCCCGACCTCTTCGAACGCGCTCAATTGCGTGCTTCCTTCGCGGACATGCCGCAACACCGTCTCGGCCAATAAAATATCATTTTCTTCTACCCAAGCATCCTGTCTAACTTTCACCATTTCCGTGCCTCCTGCCATGTTCATAGTCTTTTTCTATCGTCAGTTTGGACAGAGTTCACGTGTTTTATTCATGAAGTCGCCGCCATTCTAGTAAATTTTTTCAACTCAATCCAATATGTTTCCATTCAAATGAAACCGCAAGCAGGCGTTGTCACGGATTTGTGGGGGAATGATTCTTTTTCCATCTTCCGTCATCCGCTCGAATTGTCTATACTAAGAAGAATGATTGACGGAGGTGCGAGTGGGCGATGGCATACGAACATGAAAAACTGTTTGAAGAAAAAGTGTTTAAAGATCCGGTGCACCGCTATATCCATGTGCGGGACAAAGTGATCTGGGATGTCATCGGAACCCGGGAATTCCAGCGGTTGCGTCGGATCCGGCAACTCGGCACCACGTATCTCGTATTCCACGGCGCTGAGCATAGCCGCTTCCAGCATTCCCTGGGCGTCTATGAAATCGTACGCCGCATTCTGGACGACGGCTTCGTCAACCGGCCCGAGTGGCGGAAGGAAGAACGCCTCGTGACATTATGCGCCGCCTTGCTGCACGATCTCGGCCATGGCCCGTTTTCGCATGCGTTTGAAAAAGTGTTTCATTTGGACCATGAACAATTCACGCAGGGCATCCTGCTCGGCGATACCGAGGTGAATGAAGTGCTCCGCCGCGTCGGGGATGACTTTCCGCAAAAAGTGGCGGACGTCATCGGCAAGACGTATCCGGACAAGCTCGTCGTCAGTCTCATCTCGAGCCAGATTGACGCGGACCGGATGGATTATTTGCAGCGCGATGCCTATTATACGGGGGTGTCGTACGGCCATTTTGATATGGAGCGGATTTTGCGCGTCATGCGTCCGACCGAAGAGCAGGCTGTTGTCAAATATAGCGGTATGCACGCGGTGGAGGACTATATCATGAGCCGCTATCAAATGTACTGGCAAGTGTATTTTCATCCGGTTTCCCGCAGCGCCGAAGTGATTTTGATGAAAATCTTACATCGGGCGAAACATCTTCATGAAAGAGGGTATACGTTTAAGCAAGAGCCGGCTCACTTCCATTCCTTCTTCGAACGGACGTATGAGCTGGAAGATTATATTTCACTGGACGAGAGCGTGTTATTGACATATTTCCAATTATGGACAAAGGAGAACGACCCGATTCTGGCGGATCTTTGCTATCGATTCATAAACCGGCGGCTGTTTCAGCACGTCGAATTCGACCCGGCGACGGAGTACCGGAAAATCGGGGAGTTGGAACGGTTGTTCAAAGAAGCGGGCATCGATCCCAACTATTATTTGATTGCCGATTCGTCCTCCGATCTGCCCTATGATTTCTATCGGCCGGGGGAGGAGAACGAACGCCTGCCGATTTATTTGCAAATGCCGACTGGGGAACTGCGGGAATTATCCCGTTCCTCCGATATCGTCGATGCCATATCGGGAAAGCGCCGGACGGATCACAAGCTCTATTTCCCGGAAGACGTCCTGTTGGAAGGTAAAGACGAAAATCCAATCTATGAACGGATCTTACATATGTTGAAAAATGAGGGAGGGGTATGACCTTGTTACAGGAACATGCCAAAATTGTGCAATTTATATCACTTGCGAATGAAGTGAGCGGGCGGAAAAAATTGCAAAAAATGGTGTATATTGCGAAAAAGATGAATTTCCCGTTCGCGGAGAAATATGAATTGCATATGTACGGGCCGTACTCGGAAGAGCTGACACTGCGTGTGGAGGAGCTTTGCGAAATGGGATTCTTGGCGGAACAGCGCACGGACAAGGGGTCGTACGTCCGCTACAGCTACCAGGTGACAGAAGAAGGGGCCGGATTTCTTGAAACGGCCGAGTCGCCGCATGAGCTTTTATCGACCTGCATCGAACGGTTGAATGAAAAAAGTTCAAGATTCCTGGAACTGGTTTCGACTTTGCTCTATTTCGACCATCTGGAGCGGGACGAGCAAATTGCCAAAGTCCATATCGTGAAAAATAAATTGAATTTCTCAGACGAGGAAATGACGAACGCATTTGATTTCATTGCCGAACTGCAAGCGTGCGCGGCGATGTAAAAAAGTCGGCTTGGCGGGGCAGAGTGACAGCTCCCGACAGGCCGACTTTTATATTCACTCTGCTTTATTGATCGCTCAAGCGTTTTCCGGCAACAGCGTAATGGCTTTTTGTCATTTCCTCGATGAAAACGACAACCGCTTCAGCAGGAGCGCCCGTCGTTTCGACGACCACTTCCGTCACTTTTTCACAAAGCGCGCGTTTTTGTTCTTCCGAACGCCCTTCAAGCATTTTCACAGTTACGTATGGCATTCAACTTCCCCCTTTCCCCGGAAATCCGGTATAGTGTATATACTATCAGATTTGGAGGGGACGAAGACATGGCAAATGAAGAAAAGCCGAAACAGAAAATGGGCTTCACGATCATAAAAGACGATCCGATCGATGGACATAAAGGATTCGGAGTCGGTGCGTTATCATTGGAAAATGTGTCGCCCGTCATCATCGACGTAGAAGAGGGGACCGCCAGCATCGAAATCGGTGCCATGCACGCCCGAAGCGATATTGAACGAGGCATCAAATTCACGACGGACCGGGCGGATTCCGAGGGCGGCAAACCGTATTGGCTCGTGTGGGTCACGATTGATTTCAAAGAAGACGGTCCGTACTACGCAGGCGTGACGGCGTGTGAGATGATCGTCAACCGCGAAAAGCGCCGCGGCTACAAAATACTGGCAGATCATGTGAACAGAATGGACAAATCCATGAAGCGTCAGATCATTGTCGATCAGATGGACGACGACTCGAAAAAAGTGCTGGCTGAGTTCCTCTCAACCCACAATGAGGAGATGTGGAAGCGGAGCGAGCCGAAGCTCCATGTCGATCTAGGCGTGGATTCGCCGGGGTTATAAATAAGCGGGCCATGTCAGTATGGTTGCCGGGTTTATGAACGATATGTGACAAATTCCGCATACTTCCCGTTCCGAGGTTGAATGTCGCCAGGAAAGGAAGTACACTAAAATTACAGCTTGCCATTGTAAGCTAGGACAGCCGGTAGAGTGCTATTGAACAGGTCCGTATCACTCAAACCCAAGCGCGATACGCCTCGACAGACGCCTCGCCCGGTAAAAAAGCTTTCCCCGTCAAGAGAGGAAAGCTTTTTTGATTTGGAATTAAGTTTTTGGTTTCGGAAGAACGTTGATAAGTTCAGGTGATTGCTGGTGACTTTGAGCGGCCACTGAAAACTCCGCGCTCATAAATCCATGCGTTCACGCCCAAAACTCCAGCCGCGCGCTCATAATTCATGCGTTCACGCCCAAAACTCCAGCCCCGCGCTCATAATTCGTGCGTCCGCGCTCATAACCCCATGTCGCGCGCTCATAATTCGTGCGTCCGCGCTCATAATCCCATGTCGCGCGCTCATAATCCATGCGTCCGCGCTCATAATCCATGCGTCCGCGCTCATAACCCCATGCCGCGCGCTCATAATCCATGCGTCGACGCCCAAAACTCAACGACCCGCGCCCCACGACTCACCCTCCACCCTCACTCAAAAAACGAAAATGGAAATAAGTCGAACTTTTTGTCGTCGCCTTTTCCGGAAGAGCGCTGTTCGCGCAAAGCCCGGTCGGTGCATAGTTTTTGCGGGATGTCCTTTTCCTTCACATAGACGAAACGCTGACGGTCGCAGCCGGCGACGGCGATTCCGCCTGTTTCCACATCAATCTTCACATTGCTGACACCAGGAGGCGGCAGAAATGGTTCTGGCGCGTTCCCCTTATGGGCTTCTTCCATGAATTCCATCCAGATCTTTTTCGAAGCGGCTTTGTCGATCGGGTTGCTCAATTGCAATCCTTTGTCAAAGCCATTCCAGATGCCGGCAGTCAGCGAAGGGCTGTAGCCGATCAAATACTGGTCCGACAATGTCGTGCCCGATTTGGCGGCATACGGGCGCGACTGTTGTTCCCGCATGGAAATTCCGGTTGCATTCAAATGATCATTGAATACAGGGTCGAACATGCCCGTCATCAAATGTGTAAGAATGAACGCATCCTGTTCGGTCATGGCCCGTTTACCTTTTTGTTCCGGGTGTTCGTAGACCGTCTTGCCTTCCGCGTCCGTGATGGCGTAAATGGTCATCGGTTCCACTGCCATTCCCTCGGATGCAATGCGGTTGTAGGCTTTGGTCATATCGAATAAGGTCACTTCCGACGTCCCGAGAGCGACCGCCGGAGACTCCGGAAATTGGGTATCGATGCCGAGCCGTTCCGCCATCTTGGAAAATTTCTTATACCCGATGTCTTCCAGCGTCTTGACGGCGTAGATATTATCCGAAATGGCAATGGCCTGGGCGAGCGAAATCGGTTGATTGGCGAATTTGCCGTTCACATTATTCGGCACATAAGTGGAGCGTCCTTCATCATACGTAAAGACAGTCTTTTCGGTAGAGAGGAACGTGAGCGGGCTGTATCCGTTTTCCAATGCCGCCGCATACAGAATCGGTTTCATTGCCGAGCCGGGTTGCCGTTTTGCTTGCGTTGCCCGGTTGAACGGACTTTCGGCGTAATCGACACCCCCGACAAGCGAAGTGATTGCTCCGGTGTTCGGTTCCATCGAGATGAATCCGACTTGCAAGCCGCTGTCCGGCATCCATTTCGCAATGACTTCCTCCGCGGTTTGCTGGTGATGGGGATCCAGCGTCGTCCGGATCGTCCAGCCGCCCTCACCCGGATGGCGCCCTTTCTCGGCCAACAGCCGTTCCGCTTCCCGCCACACTTCGTCCAGGAAATACGGGGCGACCCGTTTCGTATCCTGCCATTCCTGCGTCTTGAGGCGGATCGGCTCATTCTTCGCCCGCTCCTCCTGCTGCTCGGTAATGAACCCTTCCTCTTCCATCAGCGACAGGACCAACTGCTGGCGTTCCTTCGACCTCGTGGGATTATCCACAGGGGAATAAACCGAAGGCCCCTTCGCAATCGCCGTGATGACAGCGGACTCCTCCAAGGTCAGATCCTTAGCCGACTTTCCGAAATAAAACCGGCTGGCCGCTTCGACACCATACATGCCGTGCCCGAAATAGACTGTATTCAAATAGCCTTCCAATATGACATCTTTTTCGTAAAATCGCTCCATCCGATAGGCGTAGAGCGCTTCATTGACTTTCCGGCTCCAACTCTTTTCATGTGTCAAATAGAGGTTCCGGGCATACTGCTGGGTGATCGTACTGGCCCCTTCGGCTTTTCGCATCGTTTTGATATCTTTCAAGACGGCGCCGGCAATCCGTCGGTAATCGAACCCGTTATGTTTGTAGAAGTTCTTATCCTCCGTCGCAATGACCGCGTCTATCAACATAGGTGAAATTTCATCCAGGCCGACCCAATACCGCCGTTCGAGTGAAAAGCGATCGCCGATCTGGTTGCCGTTTTTATCCAAGAAAATAGTGGCTTTCGGCACGCTCAAAGAAGGTGCCCCTGTAATCTGGGCATAGATTCGAAGGGATAGGAAGATGGTCAGCGCCGCAGTCAATGCCATGACTGAAAGCAGCAGTATCCGCCTGATCGTCACTTGCCGTTTCCTCTTTTTTACAAACACCGTTCGTCGCATAGGATCCCGCCCTGTCCTTGTCGTCTTTCCCTTCAGTATGCGAAGCAAGGAAAGAGATTAAACGGGTCAAATGAAAAACATCTCTTCATTTCCCGATGGATTGAAATATAGGGAGGGGGAACGGTATAATAACAAGATATGCGGAGGTGAGCGTATGGAACGGCAGCAACTAGGGAAACAAGTGGATATCCGGCTCCATTCGTCAGTCCGGCATCCGGGGCAAGCAAAGGAAACGCAAGAGTTCCGATTGACGGGAAGACTCATTGAAAAAAGGGGAACCTCCTATTTGCAATACGAAGAACGACAGGGCGGCACGATCGAGACGATTGTCAAACTGGATCCGAACGAGGCCCTAATCATGCGCAAAGGGGCTGTCCGGATGCGGCTGCCTTTCAGTGTGGAAAACAGGCGGATGGGATCCTACAACAACGGCCCTGTGACTTTCGATCTCCATGTCGAAACGGACCATTTGCGCTTCACTCAGGAACAGGGTGGTCTCTCGGGCCGGTTCGATGTCCAATATCGGCTATCGGACGGCAGCTCCTTACTCGGCACATACCACTTGATTATTACATACACGGAGGGAAAATCATGAACGCGGTAGAAAAGATTCAAAATGAAGTGAAAGCGGCATTGCGCCAAGCGGTGATCGGCGCCGAGCTTGTCGATTCGGCTGACATTCCGGATATCATGCTGGAAACGCCGAAGAACAAAGAGAACGGGGACTATGCCACCAATATTGCGATGCAGTTGACCAAGCTTGCGAAACAACCGCCGCGTGCCATTGCGGAGGCGATCCTCGGGGAATTGGACACGGCGGGCACGTCTATCGATTCGATTGAAATCGCGGGTCCGGGGTTCATGAACATCCGGTTGAAAACCGATTACCTTGGCGATGTCGTGAAAACGGTATTGGACCAAGGGGAAAACTACGGTCGATCGGACGCCGGGGCGAATGAAAAAGTGCAAGTCGAGTTCGTCTCCGCGAATCCGACCGGCGATCTGCATCTCGGTCATGCACGGGGCGCATCCCTTGGCGATTCCCTATGCAATGTGCTGGACTTTGCCGGATACGATGTCTACCGCGAATATTATATTAATGATGCCGGCAATCAAGTGCATAATCTGGCGAAATCCGTGGAAGCCCGCTATTTCCAGGCGCTTGGCATGGAACGGGATATGCCGGAGGACGGCTATCATGGCCAGGACATCATCAATATCGGCAAGAAGTTGGCCGAGGAGTTCGGAGACAAATATGTCAACACTTCAGAAGAAGAGCGCTATTCATTTTTCCGCGAATACGGTCTTCAATTTGAATTGGCGAAGCTGAAAAAGGACCTGGCAGACTTCCGGGTTTCCTTTGACAATTGGTTTTCGGAAACGTCTTTGTATGAAGATGGAAAGATCGACGTGGCGCTCGACAAGCTGCGGGCGAACGGCCATGTCTATGAGGAAGACGGCGCGACATGGTTCCGCTCAACGACATTCGGGGACGACAAGGACCGGGTGCTCATCAAGAATGACGGCACGTATACGTATTTGACGCCGGATATCGCCTATCATGAGGACAAGCTGGGCCGCGGCTTCGATAAGCTCATCAATATTTGGGGAGCCGATCACCATGGGTATATTCCGCGGATGAAAGCGGCCATCGAGGCACTGGGCTATGACCGGGACACTTTGGAAGTCGAAGTGGCGCAAATGGTCCAATTGTACAAAGACGGCGAAAAGTTCAAGATGAGCAAGCGGACCGGGAAGGCGGTCACATTGCGCGAACTCGTGGAAGACGTCGGATTGGATGCGGTCCGCTATTTCTTCGCCATGCGTTCAGGTGATTCGCAGATGGATTTCGATTTGGACCTCGCCATCTCCCAGTCCAATGAAAACCCGGTCTACTACGCACAATACGCGCACGCGCGGATCTCTTCAATTTTGCGTCAGGCGGAAGAGAAAGGGTTAGCCGCTTCCGTTGAGCATGTCTCTTTATTGCAGACCGAAAAGGAACTTGAGTTGATCAAGAAAATTGGGGACTTCCCGAAACTGGTGGCCGACGCGGCAAGGCTCCGTTCGCCGCACCGGGTGACGACGTACATCCAAGAGCTGGCAGCGACTTTCCACAGCTTCTACAATGCGGAGAAAGTGCTCGATCCGGATAATCGGGAGCTGTCCGAAGCACGGCTTGCGCTCGTCACCGCGACACGCACAACCGTCGCGAACGCGTTGAAACTCGTAGGCGTATCGGCACCGGAACGGATGTAACAACAAGTTGGCGGGGCTGTCCAGAAAGTGGATTTTCCGGTTAAACACGCAAAAAGCAAGGGCTCTGGTCGCTTTCCGCGGGCCAGCCGACGAGCCTCCTCCAGCTTACAGCCGTGCGGGGTCTCGTCGGCCGGCTTTCCCGCAGGAGTCTCCCGGCGCCCTTGCTTTTTGCTAGTATCCAACTCTGTGCCTGGACTTTTCGGACAGCCCCTTTTACTATGGGCAAACGGTGTTGATGTGAGAATAAAGAATGGAAAGCGGCGGATAGACTTGTGAACTTGACGGATACTTTTCCGGAAGCGACGGATTGCTCCCGCGAACTGACGGATAAATCCCCAAAGCTGACACATGCCGGCAGGGGAACACTCGACAGCCCACTTTTCTGTAGTATAATGAGAAAAACTAGCGTAAAGGTGCCCCTTGGGGTTAAAAGGGAAGCCGGTTCAAAGCCGGCGCGGTCCCGCCACTGTAAGTGCGAGCAAGACGCGAAAAGTCACTGGAAGAATTCCGGGAAGACGCGGCAAGCGATGACCACAAGCCAGGAGACCTGCCTTTGCGAATCACCCGTGACCTGCGAGGAATAGGTCGGTGGAAATCGGACCGCTTTTTGGCGTTTGGATTTTTACTTGGACATCCTCCGTAGTTGTACGGAGGATTTTTCAATTTTACACGAATGTGGGGTTAAAAGATGACCAGGTTCATTGCAACAAAAGAGGGGTTTTCCGTGTCCTCCGATTATGTCAGTTTCCGGGCAGAACAGCCGATGAAGACATTATCTTCCGCTGTCCACAACGCAGGGCTGGGATCGTATCGCGCCTTCGTCAATCGCAGCGTCGATATCCATTATAATGTTGACGATGCCCAAGCGGAAATGGCGGCATATCTGGAACAGCAAGGATTCCAGCCGGCGGAGACGGTCGGGATGATGACCGCGGTGTCGACCGAACATGTCGAAATCGGCCAATACGATGGCGACTTCGGCTCTATTCTCGTAGCCGTGACGGCGGGTGTCGGGAATGCGGTGGATGTCTCGCAGGCGCTGACCCGCGAAGAGGAACAGAAAATCGGGACGATCAATACATGGGTCATCGTCAATGGCGATTTGTCGGATGAGGCGTTTGTCCAGGCGGTCATCACGGCAACCGAGGCGAAGGTGAAAGCTCTTCATGATGAAGCGATCCAGGACCCGCTGACCGGGACGATCGCGACCGGGACGTCGACGGACAGCGTCCTCGTGGCAGCCACACAGCAAGGCGTGCATTTTCCGTACGCCGGGACGGTGGCGCCGCTCGGGAAATTGGTCGGCCACGGCGTCTATGATTGCACGGTGCGGGCGCTGCGGGCATACAAGAAAGTGAACGGGTGGGAAACATGATCCCGTCCCATTTCATCGCCATTGCAATCGGTCTTCTATTGGACCGGCTCATCGGGGATCCGCCGAATTGGCCGCATCCTGTCCGTTGGATCGGTTCTTTCATTTCCAAGATGACGGCTGTTTTGAATAAAGGGAAGTACCGTGTCGGGAAAGGGGCAATCCTGCTTTTCGCCACAATCGGGATTGTCACGGCAGCGGTTGCAGTCATTGTTTGGCTAGCTTACGAGATTCATACGTTTGCCGGGATTGCGGTCGAGGCGATCCTGATTGCGGTCGGGTTAGCGCAGAAGAGTCTGCGTGACGCCGCTTTGGCTGTGCAGCGACCGCTAAAAGAGGGCGATTTTTCGGAAGCGCGGGAAAAATTATCATGGATTGTGGGCCGGGACACCGAGAAGTTGGATGAGAGCGGGATTTCGCGAGCGACGATAGAAACGGTTTCTGAAAACACGGCGGATGGCGTGACATCTCCGCTGTTTTGGGCTTTTCTGCTCGGCGCCCCGGGTCTTTGGCTATACAAAGCGGTCAATACGCTTGACTCGATGGTCGGTTATAAAGACGAGCGGTATGGCCAGTTCGGCAAGTTCTCCGCGCGGGCGGACGATCTGCTCAACTACATTCCCGCCCGGATCACTGGCCTTCTCATCCTCTTCCACACAAAAAATGAAGGAAAGTTGCCGTTCGGGCAGCGGATCGTCGGCTTCGGCAAGGATTCTCGGCGCCATCCGAGCCCGAACAGCGGATTTCCGGAAGCGGCGACCGCTTGGCAGCTGGGCATCCGGTTAGGCGGAAAAAGCACATACCGCGGTGTCGTTTCAGCACGTCCGGAAATCGGACCGGGCCTTGTGCCGCTGACTGCCCAACATATTCAATCCGCCGTCACACAGATGCACACCGCATCCTTCGTGTTCTGGCTATGGATGACTGTGATCGGGGTGTTGGTCTTTGCGAATACATAAAAAGGGGTTGCTGACCGTAATTCTAGGCGGCAGCCGAAGCGGAAAAAGCGCATATGCCGAAAGTTATTTAGTGAATAAGGCGGAACGGAAGGGCGGCCGTCTCGTCTATATCGCCTCGGGGATAGCAACGGATGCGGAAATGCAGGCACGGATCGACCAGCACCGTCTGGATCGCGCCTCCATGAATTGGACGACTTTTGAACAGTCCGTCCGGTTGGAGGAAGTGCTGCCGTCAATCCGTCCGGGTGACCTGGTCCTTTGGGATTGCGCCACGACTTGGCTGGCGAATGAATTATATGAAGGTTGGGATGCAGGGACTCCCTGCATCCGACAAAAAGGCTGCATGGAAGAGAAGGTGAGTCGCCTACATGAGACGATCGAGACGTTGCTGCAAACCGTCTCCCATCTCGTCATCGTTTCCAATGAAGTTTTGGATGATATGCCGATGGAAGACGCTGAGACGAAAGTCTATATGCAGTGGCTCGGGCACATTCATCGCGAACTCGTCCGGCGTGCAGATGAAGCGATCGAAATGGATTACGGCGTGGCGACGTACTGGAAAAAGGGGGAGAAACGATGAATGGGTTAATGGTCGTCGGGACGGCATCCGATTCGGGAAAGACGATGATTTGCACAGCGCTCTGCCGGATCTTGGCCAATGAAGGAGTGCGGGTGGCGCCGTTCAAATCGCAGAACATGTCGAGATTTTCAGCAAAGACGGAACGGGGCGAAGAGATGAGCCGCGCCCAATACCTTCAGGCGGAAGCCGCCCGGACAACGCCTTCGGTATACATGAATCCGATTTTATTGAAACCGGTGGGATCGATGAAGTCGGAAGTGCTTTTTTTCGGGGAGAAGTTCGGCCCCGTCACGGGAATGGCATATCGCGAGCAATTTTTCCAGCAAGCGGTCGATGCGATCCGGACCGCCTTGGCGCAACTGGCAAAAACGTATGACACCGTCATTATCGAAGGAGCCGGCAGCCCGGCGGAAGTGAATTTGAACGATCGGGAAATCGTCAATATGCGGGTAGCGGACATTGCGGATGTCCCCGTTGTGCTCGTGGCGGATATTGATCGCGGCGGAGCCATCGCCTCGATCGTCGGCACGCTGCAACTGCTCGCTCCTGCACACCGCGACCGGGTCAAAGCGATCATCATCAATAAATTCCACGGAGACCCCGCCTTGTTCCAGGAAGGGATTGATTTCATCGAATCCTATACGGGCGTCCCGGTTGCGGGGATTATCCCGTATAAAGCGGATCATGGCATCGAGGAGGAGGACATGGAACGGACGGTCAGTCCGGCTCCGGCCGGCGTGGATGTCTATGAGGCGTGGGCGGAACATATTAAAAAACATCTCGATTGGCCTCTGATCAAGGGCATCATGACTTCGGCAGGAGAGGGGGATCCCGCTTGAATGGAATAATGCTCGCCATCCAGTTTTTCACCGCGATCCCTTTGCAAAAGGAATTCCCGCTCGGGAGGAAAGAAGTGACCGGCATGTACATCGCCTTGCCGTTCGTGGGAGCGGCAATCGGATTGGTGATGTTCGCGGTTGCTGCGCTTTTTTCGGATGGGTTGGAGTTGGGAACCTTGCTGACCGCGGTGGCCGTTGTCACGACTGGCATCGTGTTGACGGGAGGTTTGCATCTGGACGGATGGGCGGACACCGGGGATGCGTACTTTTCATACCGGGATCAGGCGAAGCGGCATGAGATTCTGGATGATCCGCGATTGGGCGCGTTTGGCACGATGGCGCTCGTCCTGCTTGTCCTCATCAAAATAGCTCTGCTCCATGAATTTCTCACCTCTTCTGCCGACTGGACGTATCTGTATTTCATCCTCATCCCCTTCTTGGCGAGGGCGGGCATGAATATATTTTACGTGACGGTGCCGCTCGCAAAGGATAAGGGGCTCGCCCATTTCTTCAAGGAGAAGATGGCGGGTCAAGGGATTGTCGGCGTTTCCGTACTGGTAAGTTTGTTATTGCTTGCTGTCGTCGGCTTTGTAATGGACCATCTTGGAATGGCCATCGCCCTGCTTACAGTCATTTCGGCATCCCTCCTTCTTTATCGAAGATGGACTGTAAGAAATTTCGGAGGCGTTTCAGGGGACTTATGCGGCGCATTCATTGAAGGGGTGGAGGTGTTGTTATGGTTCGTCGTTATCGTATTCATTTGATCCGCCATTTGCCGACCTTGGGCAATCAAGAGCGCAAATATGTCGGGTGGACCAATGAGCCGATTGCCGTAGAGGGGGAAATGACGGAACCACTCAACCCTTCCGTCGTGCAGGGAAGCGATTTGCAGCGTGCCCAACAGACGGCCGCCCTTTATTTTCCGAAAGCGGAGTATATAGCGGATGCACGATGGCGTGAATGCAATTTCGGAAAATTTGAAGGGAAAACGTATGCCGAACTGGAAAAGGTACAGGAATACCGTGACTGGATCGACAATCCATATTTGATTGCTCCGGTGGATGGTGAAAGTTTGAAAGTTGTGGAAGAACGGGTCTTGGAAGCGATGGCGGAGCTGCCGGATGAAGCAGTAGTCGTCACGCACGGCGGCCCGATGCGAGTCATCCTGACGAGATTCTGCCCAGTCCCGAAGGAGTTCTGGTCCTGGAACATTCCGCATGGCGTCGTCTATCATCTGGACTGGGACAGTGAACAAGCGTTCAAGGAGGGGAAGCCATGCATGTCTATATCGGCGGAGCTGCAAACGGAAAACGGGATTATGTAAGGTCGATGCTTGCAGGACGGGAAGTGAGCTGGTACGAAGGGAAGCTTCCGGAACGAGTCGATTCGACAGTAGTCGTAGCCGGGCTCGAGAATTGGATGGCCGGGACGGAATTATCCGAAGCGGAAGCGGTCCGCCAAGCGCTGGAAAGCCTGAAAGGGCAAGAGGTCATTGTCATCTTGACGGATATCGGCCGGGGCATCGTGCCGATGGACCCGGCTTTACGGGAACTGCGCGACCGGTGCGGCCGCCTGTACCAGCGGCTGTTGGCGGAAGCGGATGAAGTGACCCGGATCTGGTACGGGTTGGCACAAACTTTAAAGAAAAGGGGAGAGGGAACATGAAAATTTACACACGGACTGGGGATAAAGGACAGACGAGCCTGATCGGGGGACGCGTCGACAAGGACAGTTTGCGAGTTGAAGCATACGGTTCGATGGATGAGCTGAATTCATTCATCGGAAAAGCGATGACGGAACTCGATTCGGCCATTTTCACGGATATACTGAAAGATTTGGAAGCCATCCAGAATGAACTTTTTGACGGAGGCGGCGACCTGGCGAATGTCATGAAGGAACGCCATTATAAATTGAATGAAGAGCCGATCGCCGTGCTGGAACAGCGGATCGACGACCTGATGGAAGAAGCGCCTGAACTCGAGCGGTTCATCTTGCCGGGCGGTTCCCCGGGAGCCGCCACGTTGCACATCGCCAGGACTGTCGCAAGACGTGCGGAACGGTTGACAGTGACGTTGATGAAATCGGAAGAAGATGTGCCCGCGGTCGTCCAACGGTACTTGAACCGCCTCTCCGACTACCTTTTCGTCGCAGCCCGCATCGTCAATGCAAGACTGAACGTACCCGACAACGAATACGTCCGCAGCGCAAAAGTGTTCCGGACGGATAAGAAGTGAAGGGAAAACCCGCGTTTTTCGCGGGTTTTTTTTGATTGCCTGAAAACCGGGCAAGCCGTTTTTGGGAGTCTGGGCGGGTGTCTTTTCCGTTCGCGCCCATATCTCCCGCGTTTCGCTCATAAGTGGTTGCCCGCGCTCATATCTCCCGTGTTCCGCTCATAAGTCTTTGCCCGCGCCCATATCTCCCGTGTTTCGCTCATAAGTGGTTGTTCGGCGCTCATATCTCCCGCGCTGCGCTCATAAGTCGTTGTTCGCGCCCATATCTCCCGCGCCGCGCTCATAAGTCGTTGCCCGCGCTCATATCTCCCGCGCCGCGCTCATAATTCGTTGTTCGGCGCTCATATCTCCCGCGTTTCGCTCATAAGTGGTTGTTCGCGCCCATATCTCCCGTGTTCCGCTCATAAGTCTTTGCCCGCGCTCATATCTCCCGCGTTTCGCTCATAAATGGTTGCCCGCGCCCATATCTCCCGCGCCGCGCTCATAAGTCGTTGTTCGGCGCCCATAACTCCCGTGTTCCGCTTATAAGTCTTTGCCCGCGCTCATAAGTGGTTGCCCGGCGCCCATATCTCCCGCGTTTCGCTCATAATTCGTTGTTCGGCGCTCATATCTCCCGCGCCGCGCTCATAAGTCGTTGTTCGGCGCTCATACCTCCCGCGCCGCGCTCATAAGTCGTTGCCCGCGCTCATATCTCCCGCGCCGCGCCCATAATCCCGTTTACCCCGCTCATAAGCCTCCCCGACCAAATGGTTGCGAATAATGCAATTAATCATTCCTGCTATCGAAATATTTCAACTACTCTGTTGAAATTGGTTGAAAATATAGTATACTCGAATTATGTAGATTATCCAGATAAATAATAGTTTGAAAAGTAATATTCTGCCGTTGAATAAAAATTTCTGTTGACTGAATGCTCATTCATAATTAAACTGTTAAATAAGAGTGACCGACAAACAGTATGTCACGTTTGTTTTAAAGAAAGGGGAGGGAATGAATGGGGCCATTATTAATTGCCAATTGGGTGTTGTTTTTAGCCGTCACGGCTTATGCGCTGGCATTATTCACGTATTTATTAAAAACACGGACCCAATTCATCAAACTTGGCCGGAAGGAAGAGTTTGACAAGAATGTATCCAGAAGGCTTGAAGCGGTTTGGGTGAATGTTTTTGGACAAAAGAAATTATTGAAGGACAAGAAGAGTGGTTCGATTCACGTCATGTTCTTCTACGGCTTCCTGCTCGTACAATTCGGCGCGATCGATCTGATCTGGAAAGGACTCAAGCCAGGATCGCATTTACCGTTTGGACCGATCTATCCGGCCTTTACGTTTTTCCAGGAAATCGTTGTCGCAGTCATTCTTATAGCAGTCGTCTGGGCGTTTCACCGCCGTTATGTCGAAAAGCTGGTCCGTTTGAAAAGAGGTTGGAAATCCGGCCTTGTCCTAATTTTCATCGGAACACTCATGCTGTCGACACTTGTCGCAAATGGAGCGAACATCATCTGGCAAGGTCATGAAACAACATGGACAGAACCGATGGCATCCGCCATTGCCGCGGGACTCGGCTTCATGTCGCCGACTGCTGCTGCAGCCGTCTTTTTTATCGCATGGTGGATTCACTTGCTGACGTTGCTGACATTCCTCGTCTATGTGCCGCAATCGAAGCACGCGCACTTGATCGCAGGGCCGGTCAATACGTATTTCATGCGTTTCGACCGTCGTGGCAAACTGGCGCCGATTGATTTCGAAGCACTTGAGAATGTGGAAGAGGAAGATGAAATGCCGGCTCTCGGAGTTGGAAAAGTAACCGATTTCACACAGCTTCAAATGATTGACTTCTACGCTTGCGTGGAATGCGGACGATGTACGAATATGTGTCCTGCCACCGGGACGGGCAAAATGTTGTCTCCGATGGATTTGATTACAAAGCTGCGTGATAATTTGACGAACACTGGGGCGCTGGTCACGAAGCAGAAGCCCTGGGTACCGGCTCCTATGTTCAAGAACACGAAGGGGAACCAGATCGCGTTGGCGGCTGGGGCGGAAGGTGCTGTACTTGATGATATTTACAGCCCGAGCCTGATCGGGGATGTCATTACGGAAGAGGAAATCTGGGCGTGCACGACCTGCCGGAACTGTGAAGACCAATGTCCGGTCATGAACGAACACGTCGACAAAATCATCGATCTTCGCCGTTATCTCGTCATGACGGAAGGGAAGATGGATGCGGATGCACAACGCGCGATGACGAACATCGAGCGTCAAGGGAATCCGTGGGGACTGAACCGGAAAGAGAAGGAGAACTGGCGCGAAGCCAATCCGGAACTTCACATCCCGACTGTCAAAGAAATGAAAAAAGCGGGAGAAGACTTCGAATATCTATTCTGGGTCGGCTCGATGGGTGCTTTCGATAACCGTTCCCAAAAGATTGCGTTGTCGTTTGCGCATCTTCTGAACGAAGCGGGCGTCAAATTCGCCATTCTGGGGAATAAAGAGAAGAATTCCGGTGACACACCGCGCCGTCTAGGAAATGAATTTTTATTCCAAGAGTTGGCGACTTCCAATATCGAAGAGTTCGAGAAAGCGGGCGTTACAAAAATTGTCACAATCGACCCGCACGCATATAATATATTTAAGAATGAATACCCGGATTTCGGATTCAAGGCGGAAGTCCTCCACCATACGGAACTTCTCCATGAACTCGTCATTCAAGGAAAACTGAAACCGCAGCATCCGATCAATGAAACAATTACATTCCATGATTCCTGCTATCTCGGCAGATACAACGACGTCTATGACCCGCCGCGCGAAATTCTGAAAGCGATTCCGGGCGTCCGACTCGTCGAGATGAAACGGAACCGCCAGGACGGCATGTGCTGTGGAGCTGGCGGAGGCCTGATGTGGATGGAAGAGGATACCGGCCACCGCATCAACGTAGCACGGACCGAGCAGGCGCTCGAAGTGAGCCCGGGCATCATTTCTTCCGGTTGTCCATACTGCTTGACGATGCTCTCGGACGGAACGAAAGCGGTGGAAGTGGAAGATTCGGTCGGCACATACGATATCGCCGAATTGCTTGAACGCTCGATTTTCGGTGAGGAGAGGCAATTGGCTGCAACGGAAGAAGAGGCCACGGTTCTCCAATAATCTATTGCAGAACTATCAGTCTTGTCGTATAATTAAATCAATTAGAAACTGGACGGATTGCACCGACCTGTTTGACATCACAACTAATGCAGGGAGTGGGACTCACTCCCTTTTTCTTCGAAGCTGCGTTGAGCGAGCGTTCAGTCAATGAAATTCAAATTCAATTCCATGACAGTCAACTATCAAAACGGAGGCGATGGGAAATGGCAAGAACAGTAATTATCGGAGGGGCGCGCACCCCATTTGCAAAATTGGGCGGAGCCTTGCAAGCGATGTCAGCGAGTGATCTGGGTGGAATCGCGATCAAAGAGGCACTGCATCGTGCGGACGTAAAAGAAGATGAAGTGGATGAAGTCATCATAGGGACGGTGCTTCAGGCAGGGCAAGGACAGATCCCTTCCCGCCAAGCAGCGACGAAAGCGGGCCTTCCATGGTCGGTAAAAACGGAGACCATCAACAAAGTATGCGCTTCCGGAATGCGGAGCGTTACATTGGGCGATCAGCTCATCCGCTTGGGAGACGAGGAAGTGATTGTTGCGGGCGGCATGGAGTCGATGTCCAATGCGCCGTATTATTTGCAGAAAGGCCGCTTCGGTTTGAAGATGGGTGATACGAATTTGGTGGATGGGATGATTTACGATGGACTGTCCTGTGCTTTCTCACCGGAGCGGGTACATATGGGAACCTACGGCAACCGGACGGCGGATTCATTTGAACTGACACGTGAAGCGCAGGATGAATGGTCCTTCCGCAGCCATCAGCGTGCGACAGAAGCGATCGATAAAGGGATTTTTGCAGAGGAAATCGTACCAGTCGAAATTCCGCAACGCAAAGGGGACCCCGTCGTTTTCGATACGGATGAAGCACCCCGCCGGGACACAACCTTGGAAACGCTTTCTAAATTGCGTCCGGCATTCGACAAGGACGGCACAATCACTGCCGGAAATGCACCGGGAGTGAATGACGGGGCATGCGCCTTAGTGTTAATGAATGAAGAACGGGCGAAAAGGGAAGGGAAAACGCCGCTTGCGACCATTATCGGTCACGCTGAAGTCGCCATCGAACCGGAAAACTTCCCGCAAACACCAGGCCTCGTCATCAATGAACTTCTGAAAAAGACGGGCAAGAAGCTGGAAGACGTCGATCTATTCGAAATCAACGAAGCATTTGCAGCCGTGGCTCTGGCAAGCTCTCAAATCGCCGGACTGGACCCAGAGAAAGTGAATGTCAATGGCGGCGCGGTTGCGCTTGGCCACCCGATTGGGGCGAGCGGTGCCCGAATCATCTTGACACTTGCCCATGAACTGAAACGCCGCGGCGGCGGCGTCGGCATTGCATCGATCTGCTCGGGAGGCGGGCAAGGCGATGCCGTCATGATCGAAGTGGAAAAAGATTAATGGAATCGGGAAAACGGGGGGAACACTAATGGAAATCAAAAAAGTAATGGTCATCGGTGCGGGACAAATGGGCGGGGGCATTGCCCAAGTGTGTGCGCAAGCAGGTTTTGAAGTGACCTTGAATGATATCAAGGAAGAGTTATATGATAGAGGGCTTGCGGTCATTACGAAAAACTTGTCCCGAAATGTTGAAAAGGGACGGATGACAGAAGACGAGAAAAACGAAGTGCTCGGACGGATCACGAAATCATTGGATCTGCAAGATGCTTCCGGCGTCGATATGGTCATCGAGGCTGCTGTCGAGAACATGGACATCAAAAAATCCATCTTTGAACAATTGGATAAAATTGCGCCGGACCACGCGATTCTAGCAACGAACACTTCTTCCTTGCCGATTACAGAAATTGCAGCGGTAACGGACCGTCCGGAAAAAGTGATCGGCATGCACTTCATGAACCCGGTGCCGGTCATGAAACTCGTGGAAATCATCCGTGGCCTTGCAACGGCGGACGAAGTGTATCAAGCCGTAGAAGAGATGACGGTGAAGCTGGACAAAACGCCGGTGGAAGTGAACGATTTCCCAGGATTCGTCGCGAACCGGATTCTCATGCCGATGATCAACGAAGCGATCTATACGCTTTATGAAGGCGTGGCGAAAGAAGAAGCGATTGACGAAGTGATGAAACTGGGCATGAACCACCCGATGGGACCTTTGCAATTGGCAGACTTCATTGGACTCGACACATGCCTCTATATCATGGAAACCTTGTACGAAGGGTTCGGCGACTCCAAATACCGCCCTTGCCCATTGCTTCGCAAATATGTGAAAGCCGGCTGGCTCGGGAAGAAATCAGGACGCGGCTTCTACGTTTACGAATAAAGGAGAGCAAATGCCATGGATTTACAATTTACCGAAGAACAGCTGATGATGCGCGACATGGTACGGAATTTTGCTAAAACAGAGATTGAGCCGTTTGTTCCCCGGATGGAAGCGGGGGAGTTTCCACACGACATCTTAACGAAAATGGGCGAGCTCGGCCTGATGGGTATCACGGTTCCGGAAGAATACGGCGGATCGGGGATGGATTTCATTTCCTATATCATCGCGATCAACGAACTATCCAAGGTGAGCGCGGTTGTCGGGGTCATTCTATCAGTCCATACTTCGGTCGGAACGAACCCGATCCTTTATTTCGGAAATGAACAGCAAAAGCAAGAGTACGTACCCAAAATGGCGAGCGGCGAATACCTCGGGGCCTTCTGTTTGACCGAACCTTCAGCGGGGTCGGACGCAGGTTCATTGAAAACAAGGGCCGTTAAAAAAGACGGACATTATGTGATCAACGGATCCAAGGTCTTCATTACGAACGGCGGGGAAGCGGATGTCTATATCGTGTTCGCTTCGACGGATCCATCGAAAGGAACGCACGGCGTCACGGCGTTCATCGTCGACAAAGACACACCGGGACTCGTCATCGGAAAAGATGAGGAGAAAATGGGGCTTCATGGTTCACGGACCGTCCAATTGACGTTCGAAGATATGAAAGTGCCGGAAGATAAGGTGCTTGGCGTAGAAGGCGAAGGATTCAAAATCGCCATGGCCAATCTCGATGTAGGCCGGATCGGCATCGCATCACAGGCGCTCGGGATTGCGGAAGCTTCATTGGAAGCGGCGACAGACTACGCGAAAGAGCGTGTCCAGTTCGGAAAGCCGATCGCCGCCCAGCAAGGGGTCGGATTCAAATTGGCGGATATGGCCACAGCGGTGGAAGCATCGCGACTGCTTGTCTACCGGGCTGCGCAGATGCGGTCGGAAGGGCTGTCATGCGGGAAAGAGGCATCGATGGCGAAACTGTTCGCCTCCCAGACGGCGGTCGACTGTTCGATCGAAGCGATCCAAGTGTTCGGCGGATACGGCTATACGGAAGACTATCCGGTGGAGCGCTATTTCCGCGACGCAAAAGTTACGCAGATCTATGAAGGTACCAGTGAGATCCAACGGTTGGTTATATCGAAGCAATTGACGAAGTAGAAAATGTAAATCGATTGGATGCCAGGTGCTGCCACAATTCGCAAAGAGCGCGAATGGTGTCAGTACCTGGCACCTTGGACGATATATCAGTGGACTGTTGCTTGGAGTGGAAGCGCTCGACTCCTGCGGGAATAGCGTGAGCCTTGAGACCCCGCAGGAGCGAACCGACGAGGAGGCTCAAGCCACGCCCGCGGAAAGCGAGCGCTGGAACGGAAAGCACCAGCCCTGTTGCAAACCATATACTTTGACAAAGATAAGGTGGGAATCAAAATGGATTTTAAATTATCGGAAGAACATGAAATGATCCGGAAGATGGTCCGTGATTTTGCGGAGAATGAAGTCGCACCGACTGCGGCGGAACGGGATGAAGAAGAACGGTTCGACATGGCATTATTTGAAAAGATGGCGGAACTTGGATTGACGGGCATCCCTTGGCCGGAAGAGTACGGCGGCATCGGCAGTGACTATCTTGCATACGTCATCGCAGTGGAGGAGCTTTCCCGGGTCTGTGCATCGACGGGCGTTACCTTATCGGCCCACACATCACTTGCAGGATGGCCGGTTTTCAAATATGGTACGGAAGAACAGAAGCAAAAGTATCTGCGTCCAATGGCGGAAGGCACCAAAATTGGTGCATACGGCTTGACCGAGCCGGGTTCAGGATCGGACGCGGGCGGCATGCGCACAACCGCCAAGCTGGATGGCGAAGACTATGTGCTGAACGGATCCAAAATCTTCATTACCAACGGCGGGATAGCGGACATTTACATCGTATTCGCGGTCACCGATCCGGAATCGAAGCATAAAGGAACAAGCGCATTCATCGTCGAGAAAGATTTTGCAGGCTTCTCCGTCGGAAAGAAAGAGAAGAAGCTTGGGATCCGTTCATCTCCAACAACGGAAATCATGTTCGACAATTGCCGGGTGCCGAAAGAGAACCTTTTGGGTGAGGAAGGCGAAGGCTTCATCATCGCAATGAAAACATTGGATGGCGGCCGGAACGGGATTGCCGCGCAAGCCGTGGGGATTGCGCAAGGGGCGCTTGAAGCATCGGTCGATTATGCGAAGGAACGGGTGCAGTTTGGAAAACCGATCGCGGCGAACCAAGGTGTCGGCTTCAAGCTGGCGGACATGGCGACAGCGGTGGAAGCATCCCGCCTATTGACATATCAAGCAGCTTGGTTGGAATCGAATAACTTGCCATACGGAAAAGAATCGGCCATGGCGAAATTGATGGCCGGAGATACAGCGATGAAAGTGACAACCGAAGCAGTTCAAGTATTTGGCGGTTACGGGTATACGAAAGATTACCCGGTCGAGCGTTTCATGCGCGATGCGAAAATCACGCAAATTTACGAAGGAACGCAGGAAATTCAACGTCTTGTCATCTCCCGTATGCTGACAAAATAAACGGGAGGTTCATATGGAAAAAAAACTAGTAGTCAAATCGTCCGTCAAAGACGAGAGTTTGATAGAAAAACGTCGGGAGCAAATGATCCGGGGCGCTGTCAAACTGTTCAGGAATAAAGGATTCCATCGGGCGACGACGCGGGAGATTGCCAAAGAGGCGGGCTTCAGCATCGGGACGCTCTATGAATATATCCGGACGAAGGAAGACGTCCTATATCTCGTCTGTGACAATATTTACAATAAAGTGCTCAACCGCCTGAACGGTTCGCTGGACCAAGAAAGGACGGTGGAAGGCATCCGGCTCGCCATCGATAAGTATTTCCGCTTGATCGACGACATGTCGGATGAATTCCTCGTCATGTATCAGGAGTCCAAATCCTTGCCGAAGGATGCCTTGCGATACGTCTTACAGAAGGAGATGGAAATGGTCGCTCTATTCGAAGACTTGTTCAAGGCTTGCGCCCATTCGGGTGAGCTTCGCATCACCGATGAAGAAATCCGGATAGCGGCCAACCATATCGTCGTCCAAGGGCAGATGTGGGCGTTCCGGAGATGGGCTTTCGATAAGGATACGACAATCGATGATTATATCCGTATCCAGACAGATCAGTTTTTCAACGGAATCGTACGAGAACACGAAGAAATCCGTTAGCACGGCAACCTGTTGTGTAAATTGCGCCCGGGTTTGGGCAGAAGGGGTGTATTAATATGGTAACAGCGCCAGTTGAGATTTATAAGCCGAAGCACCATATCCGTTTTGTGACGGCGTCTAGCCTATTCGATGGCCACGATGCCTCCATCAATATCATGCGCCGCATTTTGCAATCCAGCGGGGCGGAGGTCATCCACCTTGGACATAACCGTTCGGTGGAGGAGGTCGTGAACGCGGCCATTCAGGAAGATGTTCAAGGAATCGCCATTTCCTCCTATCAAGGGGGCCATGTCGAGTATTTCAAATATATGTATGACCTCCTGCAAGAAAGAGGAGCGCCGCATATTCGCATTTACGGCGGCGGTGGCGGGGTCATCATCCCGAAGGAAATCAAGGAACTGCATGACTACGGTGTCGCGTGGATCTTCTCGCCGGAAGACGGCCGCAAAATGGGCCTGCAAGGGATGATCAACCGGATGTTGGAAGAATGCGACTTCCTCACCGAGGCGGACAATGAACTGGCCAACTTGGAAAAAGTGAACACGGACCATCCCGAAATACTGGCCAACTTGATCACCTATGCGGAAGAAAAGCACGGGAAAAACGACCAGCAAGCAGTGCAACTCATTGAGAAAGCGCGGACACTTACCAAAAACACACCAGTGCTTGGCATCACGGGTACTGGGGGAGCAGGGAAAAGTTCCTTGACCGATGAATTGATCCGCCGTTTCCTGCAAGAACTGCCGGATAAGAAAGTCGCCATCCTTTCGATCGACCCGACGAAGCAGAAAACGGGCGGGGCATTGCTCGGAGACCGGATCCGGATGAATGCCATCTTCAACAAGCGGGTATTCATGCGCAGCTTGGCGACCCGTGGTTCCCGTACCGAATTGTCGGGCGCCATCAAAGATGTACTCGATGTCGTCAAAACGGCGGGCTACGACTTGATTGTTGTCGAAACGAGTGGAATCGGGCAAGGGGATGCGGAAGTCACGGAAGTGTCCGATGTCTCGATGTATGTCATGACGAGTGAATTCGGGGCGCCGACGCAACTCGAGAAAATCGACATGATCGACTTTGCCGACCTGATCGTCATCAATAAATTCGAACGCAAAGGATCCGAAGATGCGCTTCGCCAAGTCCAGAAGCAGTACCAGCGCAGCCGCGGCCTTTGGGATAAGGAAATCGATGAGATGCCGGTTTACGGCACGATCGCTAGCCAGTTCAATGACAAAGGAACGAATTCGCTATTTACTGCAATCGTCAACGTGCTGAATGAAAAATGCGGCTTGGATTGGGAAACATCGTATGCCCAATTCATCAAGACCCAAAAACAGAACGTCATCATACCGAACGACCGTCAGCATTACCTAAGGGAAATTGCGGGCACAGTCCGCGATTATCATAAACGATCAGTACAACAAGTCGAATTCGCACGGCGTTTATTCCAGCTCGAAGGGGCTATGGAAGCAGTGAAAGAGAAAGCGCCGGATGATAAACTTATCGCTTCGCTGCAGTCGCTTGCAGATGGGGTGCGGGATGAGCTGACGGCGGAATCGAAGCGGATCATCCAAAACTGGAAAGCGTTGAAAGAATCCTATGCCGGGGATGAATTCGTCACAAAAATCCGTGACAAGGAGCTTCGTACTGCGCTGACAACAACGAGTTTATCCGGCTTGAAAATCCCGAAAGTCGTCCTGCCGAAATTCGAGGACTACGGGGAAATTTTACGCTGGGTGTACAAAGAGAATTTACCAGGTTCATTCCCTTATACGGCTGGAGTTTTCCCGTTCAAACGGGAAGGGGAAGATCCGAAGCGTCAATTCGCGGGAGAAGGGACACCGGAAAGGACGAACCGCCGCTTCCATTATCTGTCCAAGGACGATGACGCGAAACGGTTATCGACCGCTTTTGACTCGGTCACGCTTTACGGGGAAGATCCGAATGAGCGTCCGGACATTTTCGGAAAAGTCGGCGAGTCAGGTGTCAGCATCTGTACATTGGACGATATGAAGAAATTGTATGACGGCTTCGATTTATGTGCACCATCGACTTCCGTCTCAATGACGATCAACGGACCGGCTCCGATCATCCTAGCCATGTTCATGAACACGGCGATCGATCAGCAGATCCGCTTGAAAGAAGAGGAACTGGGTCGAACTTTGACTGACGAAGAATTCACGGAAGTGCGCGATGCCACGCTGCAAGTCGTCCGCGGCACCGTGCAAGCCGATATCCTGAAAGAGGACCAAGGGCAGAACACTTGCATCTTCTCCACGGAATTCGCTCTTCGGATGATGGGGGATATCCAGCAGTACTTCATCGACAAGAAGGTGCGCAATTACTACTCGGTGTCCATTTCGGGTTACCATATCGCCGAAGCGGGAGCGAACCCGATTTCACAACTGGCATTCACATTATCGAACGGCTTCACCTATGTCGAATACTACTTGAGCCGTGGCATGAATATCGATGATTTTGCACCGAACTTGAGCTTCTTCTTCTCGAACGGGCTGGACCCGGAATATACGGTGATCGGCCGGGTGGCACGCCGGATTTGGGCGGTTGCCATGCGGGAGAGGTACGGGGCGAACGAGCGCAGCCAGAAGCTGAAGTACCACGTCCAGACGTCAGGACGCAGTTTGCACGCGCAGGAAATCGATTTTAACGACATCCGTACAACTTTGCAGGCGCTCATGGCTCTGCAAGACAACTGCAACTCGCTCCACACGAATGCCTACGACGAAGCGATCACGACGCCGACGGAAGAATCGGTCCGGCGGGCAATGGCGATCCAGATGATCATTACAAAAGAACATGGCCTGTCCAAAAATGAAAACCCGTTGCAAGGTTCCTTCATTATCGAAGAATTGACGGACCTCGTGGAAGAAGCCGTGCTGACGGAATTCGACCGCCTGAACGACCGCGGCGGTGTGCTCGGATCGATGGAAACCCAATACCAACGGGGCAAGATCCAAGAGGAATCCATGTACTACGAGCATTTGAAGCACTCAGGGGAGCTGCCGATCATCGGGGTGAATACGTACTTGAATCCGAACCCTCCGTCCGAGGAAGACATCGACAACATGGAACTCGCACGCGCGACAAAGGAAGAGAAAGAGTCGCAAATCATCAACCTGCGTGAATTCCAGAAGCGTCATGCGGACGAGACGGAGAAAGCCTTGCTGAAATTGAAAGAAACGGCTGTCACGGGCGGCAATATCTTCGCGGAACTGATGGAAACCGTCAAAGTCGCGAGCCTTGGCCAGATTACGAACGCACTTTACGAAGTGGGCGGTCAGTACCGCCGCAATATGTAATCAATGGGATGACACTAGTCCAAGCAAAAATCCGTGGGAACTTCGTTCTTCACGGATTTTTGTTCTGGCGCTGGAAGTGATAAAATCAGGTCTATGGGTAGCTTCCCGGCAGTTATGTTCCCCTCAATGTCTTGGGTGGACCTCCCATCGACATGGCTCATCCTCGCAACGTTTTGTCCCGGCCTCCCGACGTTATTCGGGAACCTCGCAACGCTTTGTCCCGGCTTCCCAACGTTATTCGGGAACCTCGCAACGCTTTGTCCCGGCTTCCCGACGTTTATCCGGGAACCTCGCAACGTTTTGTCCCGGCTTCCCAACGTTATTCGGGAACCTCGCAACGTTTTGTCCCGGCTTCCCAACGTTATTCGGGAACCTCGCAACACTTTGTCCCGGCTTCCCAACGTTATTCGGGAACCTCGCAACGCTTGAGCCCTGCCTCTCAACGATTTCCGAGAACCTCCCAACGCCATGACCCAGCCTCCTGACGTTTCGATAGTATCTTGCAACGTTTACGCTCCACCTCGCAACATTTCCCGTGAACTTCATAACAGATGAAAGGCCCAGATCGACGGGAAACCTTTTTTTATTCAGCAAATGGGACGATGTATTTTCCTTTATGAAAATTGCTAAAATTAAATCGAATTCATAGCGTACGTTTGCTATCTCCATGTATAATGGGGAGGACAATGGAAATGGGGTGTTGGCTTGAAGTATACTGTTCATCTAGTGGTCATCATTATCCTAGTCATTCTTACTTTCCTACTGTATGGGAATGATTTAGGGGCCATCCCTTTCTTACTTGCGGCAATTTACCTGATCTATATTAGTGTCCTGGAATTCCGTCAATTTCGAAGGAGTAAAAGATTGTAGCTAAATCCGGGATTTATTGTATATAATGAGTAGTATGTTTTCTATAGAAAGGACGTGCGTTTGTTGAATATCCGCGAGATGACGAAGGAACAATTGGCAGAAGAATCGATGATTGATATCGTCTACGCCATTTTAACAGAAAGACATGAATCACTTACCTTCCAACAGTTGATGGATGAAATCCGTGATTTGACAGGCATGAGCGAAAGTGAAATGAAGGGTAAATTGCAACAGTTTTATACAGATTTAAACATCGACGGCAGATTCATCGCCATCCACGATAACCGTTGGGGATTGCGCGAGTGGTATCCGGTCGAGCAAATCGAAGAAGAGACAGCGCCAGTCGTCAAAGTGCGTAAAAAGAAGAAGAAAAAAGTGCTGGATGACGAGGAAGAGGAACTGTTCGATGAGGACGATGAGGAAGAGTATGACGAATTGATAGAGGACGAGGAAGAAGAGGACGACGAGGACGAAGAAGATCTCGAAGAGGAAGAAGAGGAAGATATCATTGAAATCGAGGAGGACCTTCTGGACACGGATGACGAGTTGGAAATCATTCCGGATGATGAGGATTTGGAACTCGACGATGAAGATGAAGAGGAAGAAGATGAATTCGAGGAAGATGAGGAGATTGAAGAATAATCTCTTGACTTCGTACGTAGAACGCTATAAGATTTTACAGGGCTCCTTAAAAGGACACTTGAACCGATGCATATGCGCTCCTCTGGATTTCAGACGGAGCGTTTTTTAATTTTTCATTATAAATTTCGCGAACGGAGGAGTTTGGCATGACAAAGTATATTTTCGTAACTGGCGGTGTCGTTTCATCACTCGGTAAGGGGATCAATGCTGCATCTTTAGGAAGGCTTCTAAAAAGCCGCGGCCTGGAAGTGACGATGCAAAAATTCGATCCTTATATTAACGTCGACCCTCGTATGATGAGTCCTTATCAACACGGCGAGGTATTTGTCACGCAGGACGGTGCGGAGACGGATCTCGACCTCGGCCACTACGAGCGCTTCATTGACATCGATTTGAACAAATACTCGAACGTCACGATGGGCAAAGTCTATTCCTCCGTATTGAAAAAAGAACGGAGCGGGGAGTACATGGGCGCGACCGTCCAAGTCATCCCGCATATTACAAATGAAATCAAAAGTCTCATCAAGCGGGCGGCAAAGGAAACGAATGCGGACGTCGTCATTACGGAAATCGGCGGCAGTGTGGGCGATATCGAATCCCTTCCTTATTTGGAGGCCATCCGTCAGATGAAAACGGATCTCGGCAAAAACGATGTCATGTATATCCACAATACGCTCATTCCGTACCTCCACGCAGCGGGTGAAATGAAAACTAAACCGACCCAGCATAGCGTGAAGGAATTGAGAAGCTTGGGCATCCAGCCGAATATCATCGTCGTGCGCAGTGAATATCCGGTTCCGCAAGAGATGAAAGACAAGATCGCTTTGTTCTGTAACATCAAACCGGAAGAAGTGATCGAGGCATTGGATGCGGAGACATTGTATGAAGTGCCACTTCGTCTGCATGAGCAGCATATGGACAAGATTGTCGTAGATTTCTTGGGTTTGGAAACGAAAGAGCCGGATATGACAGACGTGAAGGAACTTGTCCACCTCGTAAAATCCTTATCGAAGAAAGTATGCATCGGCCTAGTCGGAAAATACGTGGAACTGCAAGATGCGTATATTTCCACAGTCGAAGCGTTGCGCCACGCGGGCTACCAATTTGATGCGGATATCGAAGTGAAATGGATCAACGCGGAAGAAGTGAATGAAGAAAATGTAGCCGACATCCTGGGCGAGGTCGACGGCATCGTCGTACCTGGCGGATTTGGAGATCGAGGCATCGATGGTAAAATGACCGCCATCCAGTTTGCCCGCACCAACAACATCCCGTTCATCGGAATCGGTCTCGGCATGCAGTTGGCTGCAGTGGAATTCGCACGCAACATGCTCGGCATGGCAGATGCCCACTCCACGGAATTCAACTTGGATGCAGAATACGCGTTATTTGAAAATCAATCCGATATGACCGAATCCAGTGAATCCGGCGGCCTGATGCGCCTTGGTTCCCATCCATGCAAAGTGAAGGAAGGCACGAAAGCGCGCCAAGCATATGGAGAAGAACTTGTCCACGAGCGCCATCGCCATCGGTATGAGTTCAACAATGAATACAGAAATCAATTCGAAGAGGCTGGCATGATCATGGCCGGGGTTAGCCCGGATGACGAGCTTGTGGAAATCATTGAACTGCAAGATCACCCATTCTTCATCGGCTGCCAATTCCATCCTGAATTCATCTCGCGTCCGACTCGTCCGCAACCATTATTGCGTGAATTTATCGGCGCCGCATTAACCCATCAAGCTGAATGACGAAAGGGGCTGTCCAATTGGACAGCCTCTTTAAATATGCGCCCGGCATGGGACGAGTATTGATACTATGCCCGGGGGTGCTGATAACTTCGCGCAAGCGTTGATATTAAGCCTGGAGTGCCGATATCCCCGTGCAAGTGCTGATACTATGCCCAAGCGCTCATAAACTTCACTCAAGCGCTCATAACTATCGTTTCGGCGCTCATAACTGCCGTGCCAACGCTCATAACTTTCGTTTCTCCGCCGATAACTTTAAGTTCCGCGCTTATAATTTCGTCAACCGCGCTCATAAGTGCCCATCTCGCGCTTATAACGCCGGGTTGCGCGCCGATAACCCCGCGCAAGTGCTGATATCCCGCCCGGAGCGCCGATAACTTCGCGCAAGTGCTGATCCCGCCCGGAGTGCTGATAACCCCGCCCAACCGCCGACACTAAGCCTGGAGCACTGATATCTCCCCAACACTTCATCTCAACTGTTTCATTCACCTAGCATTTCATCATATACCAATTTCACGGCTTCATAAACGAACAAAGCAGCGAGCGCATGGGGGTGGACGATGCGCTCTCCGTTCTCCCCGGGCAAGAGCCCCTTCGTCAAACCGGTGGAGATATACGTATAGGCCAAATCGGCAAGTTCATTATCCCCATCCGGTTTTTCCGCGGCCAGCGCACCGAATGGAATGAATTGCTCGGCCAGGCGGCGGGCCAGCTCCAAAGCGGACGGATCCGTTGCGCTGCGTGTCAACAGCCACACCCGATCCGCCGAACCGATAGGCATGTCCGATTCATAACGCACCGCCCCGGCGAACGGTTCCACGCCGCGGAGAGCAGTGGCTGTCACAGCACCCATCTCGCCGAATGCCGAAAAAATGACGCGCCCTTCCCCGGCAGTCGCCTGTGCTAACAGACGGGCTGTTTCCTCCATCGCTTCTTCTTCATTTGTCACGATCCGCTGTAGCAGTCCGCTTACTTGTGTCGATAATATTTTCAACCGTCATCACCTCTTCTTCATTATAAAATTATCCGGGAAAATAAACCGCAATTATGATTCGGTCATTTGCCTAGCTGGAGGCAACCATTTGTAGAAAAAACATAGGAAATTTTGATTATATTATGGTATGCTGATAGAAAAAGTGAGACCGATTATTACGAAACCGAGTAATTTGGACTACGTTTGCTTAGGGAGTCCGTAGGTTTGTAGGAGACAACGACACAACATGAAACAAGTACATCAAGCATCGGGCTTCTATTTGCTACCGATTGTCCTCTCGGTGATTCTGTTCGGATATTTTACGTTCATCATTTTAACGTATCCGATCATTGGATTGAAAGTAGAGGAAGTGGAAGAAGATCGGTGGGAAGTATCCCACGTGGCCAAGAATGGCTGGGCTATGAGCCATGATATTCATCCAGGAGACACGGTACTATTAGTGGATGGAAAATCTCCGGAACGCCATTCTACCGTTCTCCGCTATCACAGGGTGGAAAAAGCGAAAAACATCACATGGACAAGTGAGAGGGAAATTGTAAAAACAGTGGACGTCAAGGAAGCGACGTTTACCGTGGACACTCTTTTTTATGCCATTATTCCAATACTATTTTGTGCGGCCTCCATTTTACTCAGCGTCTTCCTTTACAGGAAAGCCGGAAATGATCAGGCGGCCCGGATTTTAACTTGCTTCCTGCTGTCCATCGGCTTTTTTTATATTAGCCTTTTCGCAACAGAGCGTGCCGATTTAATCGGCAGACTGTTCTTGATCGCTACTGCGTCAAGCTCGCTCATTTTGTTTGCCCATTTTTTGATGGTTTACTTCCGGAAGCTTGGTATGATCTTTCTACATAAAAAAACGTTAATCGTTCTTTATTTGTTGAATGCTATTTTGGTAATCATCTCAATCAAGAACCAACTGATACATCATACGATTGAGACGAAACGCTACACTATGGCCTTTTTTTCTGCGCTTACCGTTTTTCTGGCCATTCTGTTGGTCCGTGTCTATTTGAAATATAGGAATACGGAGAGCAGTGCGGTCATCATCATACTCGGAACGACCTTGCTGTTTGCTTTCGGTCCTTCCGTCTTATTTTCTTTGATTCCGATTGTTTTGGTAGACGAAGCATTGATTCCGCTTGAAATTACAACGGCCTTTATTCTTTGTATCCCTTTCATGTTCATTCACTTGCTGCTTTCGAAACAATTATTTGACGTTGAATTTTTCTTAGGCCGGTTAAAATATTATTCAATCATCTCCTTTCCCTACACGATTATGTCCGGGTTTTTTTTGCTTTTCATCCTGGATATTGAAATATCCCCATTTCTGATGACACAAGCTTTTTTTATTTTATTTATTATCACGACGGCGGCCTTATATATTAAAGAGATGTTGGATTACAAATTACGGCATCATTTATTCTCGCAAAAGAATCAGTATGAAGAGAGTATGCATAAATTTTTTCAAAAAGCGAAAGCGGAAACCGAAGTGTCAAACTTAATCCACAATTTGATGAATGAAATTCAAAGAGTTCTCGGCATCGGTAAAGTCGAATACTGTGAACTCGTTCGGGTGGACGGCGAGAGCGTGTGGAAAGTCAAAAACCAGAACGGTCTGAGCGAAAATGTTTCCGATGAAGTTGAGAACCGATGCTGGGAAGTGCTTCCGATTGGGTCGCTGACACGGCTTTCCAATCAAACAGCCCTTCTCATCGGAGAGGAATACGGTATAAGACGACTGATTTTATTAGGAGATAAGTCATCAAAAACACGGCTGAACATGGAGGAGAAGATTTGGCTGGAAACATTGGCCTATCTATCTGGCATTCTGCTTGAAAATTTCCAGCTGATTGAAGGGCTGGCAAAGCGAATCGAGGAGTATCGGTTGGAACACAAGGCGGAAGGGGATCATCCGCAATGGTTGTCCCGCCTGTTGTTTTCTCTGTCGGAAAAAGAGCGTGCCAACCTATCGAATGACTTGCACGATTCCATTTTGCAAGACCAGCTTCACCTCTTAAGAGAGATTGACACGCTCATTCTTAATGAACGGAATTTCATCATAAAACAAGATTTGAAGGATGTTAAAGAAAGGATGCTCGACATGGTCCATCTGATCCGGGAGACATGCAATGAGCTGCGGCCTCCTTTTTTGAATGAATTGGGGGTGATCCAGTCGATCCAACATTTGGTCGACCAAACGAAACTTCGTTGCGACTTTTTGCTGGAAGCGGAATTGGATCGGAATATTCAGCGGCTGGACCATGACCTGGAATTGACTTTATACCGCGTAGTGCAGGAACTATTGACAAATGCCATGAAACATTCCGAAGCGACCGAAGTGAAACTATCTTTGAAGAAAGAGGGACTGTACTTGACTTTGCAATACAGCGACGATGGAATCGGGTTGGCGCAGGAAGATTTGATGGATTCCTTCCAAACGATGGGTCTATCCGGAATGCGGGAGCGGGTGAGGAGCATAGGGGGAAACATGTCCATCCGCACGGAAAAAGGGGCCGGATTGGAAGTGCGAGTCGGGCTGAAGATAGGAGGGGCTGAGCATGGTTAATGTGTTAGTAGTGGATGATCATCCTGCTGTGGGAGAAGGGACGCGTACAATAATCGAACTAGAACCGGGGTGGACGGCGACCGTTAGTGCCGATCCGGAAGAAGCGCTGCGGGTGATTAAAGAGCGGTCATACGATGTGTATTTGGTCGATTTGTTCATGCCTAACATCAATGGCATCGAGTTGACGAAGCTGATTTTACAGGAAAGCCCGGAAGCGACGATTCTCATTTACACGGGATTCGATCTGGTGACACACTTCAATATGATGGTTGAAGCGGGCGTGAAGGGCTTCGTCAGCAAAACGGCCACCCAGGAGCAATTGATAACGGCCATCCGCTGCGCGCTCCGGGATGAGGCGGTCCTTCCCATACAATTGGTGAAGCAACTTAGGCGTATGGATGCCCTGCCTTCTACGGACAAGGGGCAGTTGGACATGGGCAATGTGCTCCTGACAACAAAGGAACAACAGATTGTTGCGGGTATTTCGCAAGGGCTGACGAACAAAGCAATCGCCGCTCAACTTTCGATGAGCCAGCGGACTGTCGAATACCATTTGACGAAAATTTTCACGAAGTTGAAGGTCGGTTCACGGACAGAGGCCTTGGTGAAGTCGAAAGAATACGGACTCCTCTCCGAACAGGAGATGAGATGAACGAAGATGGCCGTGTGTCGGTCTTTTGCATTCTTAGATGGCGGTAGCTTCGGCAACCGCCATTATGTGAGTTCACTACTGAATCGGGAGTAAAGTCCTGATTGCTGATTCATTTTTAGTATATTTACTAAATAAACCCATATTATTCAATAATCCACATGAACTTTTCATTACAATAGACTCCAGCTTTTGCCGTAATTTATGATAAAACCTCCAAAAGAAGCTTTCGATCCTAATCCCTACCACGTACTCGATAAAATTGAATGGAAGTTAAGGCCTAGCACCGCAATATCTACGTAGAAAACCGCAAATCTAATTACGGTGAAAAAGGACGAGTTTTATGTGAAAATAGATAATGCTATTGCATTAAAAGTAATTTAAAAATATAAATAGGGTTAATGTAAAAATTTTACAAAATGGCTAGAGTAAATTATCTTAAAATAATTAATTAAATCAGCAGTCTTTGCTATAACCGGATTTATTGTTCCTCTCAGATGAATCGAAAAGGGCACTAACTCTATCTATTTTAATTGCTATGAAAAGAGGGGTCAATTTTCATTAAGTGAAAAATAGAGGACGGAGAAAACAATTACGGAGCTTCCGAATAGCTTCCTAATCTGAAAATACACTCACTTCGGTCTTTTCTTTTGATAGGTCTTTTTACTTTGCAAAATCTGATGCAAAGATCTGGGGGCAGCCCTATCTGATGTAAAGAGTGAAGCGAGGAGAAAATGTCGAATTGGTGAAAAGATGTTTTTTTGGTAAATAAAAGAAGGTGAAGTCATTATTCAGTGTAATATATATCTTAATACTACTACATGCGAAAAAAGGGGAAGAAGGTTATCATAATGAAGTCAATTTTAATCGTTGATGACCAGGCAGGCATCCGTCTTCTGCTAGATGAATTATTCCGTAAAGAGGGATATGAGACGCGGCTTGCAGGGAATGGATTGGAAGCGATTCAAGCGGTACGGGAGGAAATACCCGGATGCATCCTACTCGATACCAAAATGCCGGGGATGGATGGGATCGAAACATTAGAACAATTGGAAGTACTTTGTCCTGAAGTGCCGGTCATCATGATGACGGCTTATGAAGAGAGTGAATTGCCGCAAGGATCGGCTCGGCGGGGAAAGGTCCTTTATTTTGCCAAGCCTTTTGACATTTATGAAATCCGGAATACGGTAAATGGATTGCTTTTATCCGATGAACGTACAAATCCTGCTGAACAAAAGTAATGATCATGCTGTGGCATGATTGATTTGCCCGCACCTAAGGCGGGCAGTGGAAAACGCGAACCGACTTTGATATGATGGAAAAAGGGTAAAATGAAGAAAAATCCTAGATATACTGTCCATTTTCATAATCCGGAGGAGGAATTCGCATGGCACTCGTTTCCATGAAAGAAATGATGATCAAAGGGAAAAAAGAAGGTTATGCAATCGGTCAGTTCAATTTGAACAACCTTGAATATACGCAGGCAATCCTGCAAGCTGCACAAGAAGAGCAATCCCCTGTCATTCTGGGGGTCTCGGAAGGTGCGGGACGATATATGGGCGGCTTCACAACAGTCGTCAATATGGTGAAAGGTCTGATGCACGATTACCAGATCACTGTGCCTGTCGCCATCCACCTGGATCACGGCTCCAGCTTTGAAAAATGCAAGGAGGCGATCGATGCGGGATTCACATCCGTCATGATCGACGCTTCGTCTAAACCGCTTGCTGAAAACATTGAAATTACCAAACAGGTCGTTGAATATGCTCATGAGCGCGGCGTTTCCGTCGAGGCGGAGCTTGGCGTAGTGGGCGGTCAGGAAGACGATGTCATTGCCGACGGTGTCATTTATGCAGACCCGGCGGAATGCAAGGAATTGGTTGAAAAAACCGATATCGATTGCTTGGCACCGGCGCTCGGCTCTGTGCATGGCCCTTACAAAGGCGAACCGAATCTCGGTTTCAAAGAGATGGAGGAGATTTCGAACCAATCCGATTTGCCGCTCGTCCTCCATGGCGGAACGGGAATCCCGACAAAAGATATCCAACGTGCTATTTCACTAGGGACAGCGAAAATCAACGTCAATACGGAAAACCAGATCGAAGGGACGAAAGCCGTCCGCGAAAAATTGGCATCCGACCCGGACGTCTATGATCCGCGTAAATATCTGGCTCCGATGCGGGATGCCATCAAGCAAACGGTGATCGGCAAAATGCGCGAGTTCGGAAGCTCTCAAAAAGCATAATACGCAACAAGATGAAAGGAGAAGCATCCGGATCCCCCGGATGGATTCTCCTTCTTTTCCATACGACCTAGTTAGGAGGACATCTCATTGAAGTTTTTTATTGACACAGCCAATTTTGAAGAAATCAAAGAGGCGCATAGTTGGGGTATTTTATCCGGCGTGACGACGAACCCTTCCCTCGTAGCGAAGGAAAACGTATCGTTCCATGACCGGTTGCGTGAAATCACAGCATTGGTACCGGGTTCGGTCAGTGCGGAAGTAATTGCGCTGGATGCGGAAGGCATGATCGAAGAAGGACGGGAATTGGCAAAAATAGCGCCGAATATTACGGTGAAGCTGCCGATGACCCCGGAAGGACTGAAAGCTTGCCGTGTCTTCGCCGACGAAGGCATTAAAACGAATGTCACGTTGATTTTCAGTGCAAACCAAGCACTCCTGGCAGCGCGTGCAGGTGCAACCTACGTATCCCCGTTCCTTGGTCGGCTCGATGACATCGGGCAAGACGGCATGGCTCTGATCAGCACAATCGCGGATATTTTCACGATCCATGACATCAAGACGGAAATCATCGCAGCCTCCATCCGCCATCCGCAGCATATTACAGACGCCGCTTTGAACGGCGCCCATATCTCTACAACACCATTCAAAGTACTACAGCAGCTTTTCAACCACCCCCTAACAGATAAAGGGATCGAAGCGTTCCTGGCGGATTGGGAAGCTAGAAAGAACAAGTGACGTGCCAAAGGAGACCGAAATGGACGTTTATAAAATCAAAGGCGGCAACCCTCTGCGCGGGACGATCAAAGTGAGCGGCGCAAAAAACAGCGCCGTCGCCCTCATTCCCGCTTCGATTTTGGCAGATTCGACGGTAACGATTGAAGGACTTCCGGAAATTTCGGATGTCCTGACATTGCAAGCCCTCCTGGAAGATATCGGAGGGAAAGTGGATTTCAACGCCGGGACGATGACGGTCGATCCATCTGAAATGGTATCGATGCCGCTTCCGAACGGCAATGTGAAGAAGCTTCGCGCCTCCTACTACATGATGGGTGCGATGCTTGGACGATTTAAAAGTGCAGTGATCGGGCTTCCGGGCGGATGCCACTTGGGCCCCCGTCCGATCGACCAACATATCAAAGGGTTTGAAGCGCTCGGTGCCAAAGTGACGAACGAGCATGGCGCCATCTACCTGCGCGCTGACGAATTGCGCGGTGCGAAAATTTATTTGGACGTCGTAAGCGTAGGAGCGACGATCAATATCATGCTGGCAGCGGTCTTGGCGAAAGGGCGGACGACGATCGAAAACGCCGCGAAGGAACCGGAAATCATCGATGTAGCGACCTTATTGTCCAATATGGGAGCCAACATCAAAGGCGCCGGTACAAATGTCATCCGGATAGAAGGGGTCGAGAGACTGCACGGTACGAAGCACACGATCATCCCCGATCGGATCGAAGCGGGCACGTTCATGATTATGGCGGCTGTGGCGGGCGACGGCATAACGATCGACAACGTCATCCCGCTGCATGTCGAATCCTTGACGGCGAAATTGCGGGAAATGGGCGTCGATGTCCGGGAAGGGGAAGAAAAGATCTTCATCCCGAAGGCTTCCAACTTGCGGGCGGTCGATATTAAAACGCTCGTCTACCCCGGTTTCCCGACAGATCTCCAGCAGCCATTCTCCGTCCTGCTCTCACAAGCCGCCGGAACTTCCGTCATTACGGATACCGTCTATTCGGCAAGGTTCAAGCAGTTGGATGAATTGAGACGGATGAACGCTGATGCACGGGTCGAAGGCCGGTCGGGCATCTTGAACGGACCGACGCCATTGCAAGCGGCGACTGTCCGCGCGTCGGATTTGCGGGCGGGGGCGGCTCTTGTCATCGCAGGTTTGATTGCGGATGGGGAAACGGAAGTCCAGGAAATCCAACATATTGAAAGAGGCTATAGCAATCTGATTGAAAAGCTTCGCGGAATCGGGGCAGATATCCGGAAGGAAAGCATCACTCAAACCGCCGTCGTAGGTGAATGAAACCGCGTGGCGTTTCTGGAGAATGTGTTATAATTGAGTGAAGAAGCAAATCTTACGGCAGAAATTGGTCAGAGGAACCAAACTCATGGCTGAACCCGTAACACAGGAGGAACTTGAATGGAACGCAGTTTATCGATGGAATTGGTTCGAGTCACAGAAGCGGCTGCCGTATCGGCGGCGCGCTGGATGGGGCGCGGCTTGAAGAATGAAGCGGATGACGCTGCGACTACAGCGATGCGCACCGTCTTCGATACGATCCCGATGCAAGGCGTCGTCGTCATCGGCGAAGGGGAGATGGATGAGGCGCCGATGCTTTATATCGGCGAAGAACTCGGAACTGGCCATGGACCAGCCGTAGACGTAGCCGTCGACCCGCTGGAAGGTACGAATATCGTGGCGGCAGGCGGCTGGAATGCGCTGGCGGTCATCGCCATCGCGGACGAAGGCAACCTCTTGAATGCGCCGGATATGTATATGAATAAAATCGCGGTCGGTCCGGAAGCGGTCGGAAAAATCGATATCGACGCGTCCGTGACGGATAATCTGCTGGCCGTAGCGAAAGCGAAAAACAAAAATATCGAAGATGTGGTGGCAACCGTCCTCAACCGGGAACGCCATGCCAAAATCATCGAAGAAATCCGTGCTGCCGGAGCCCGTATCAAACTGATCAATGACGGAGACGTAGCGGCTGCCATCAATACAGCATTTGACGAAACAGGAGTGGACATCCTCTTCGGTTTGGGAGGCGCACCGGAAGGCGTCATTGCGGCCGTCGGGCTGAAATGCCTCGGCGGGGAAATTCAAGGCCGTCTCGTGCCATCCAATGACGGAGAAGCGGAACGTTGCAAGAAGATGGGAATCGATGTGAATAAAGTGCTTCGCATGGAAGACCTGGTGAAAGGCGACGACGCGATCTTCGCTGCGACAGGTGTGACGGACGGCGAATTGCTCCGCGGTGTACAATTCAAAGGTTCCTATAGTGAAACACATTCACTTGTCATGCGGTCCAAATCAGGGACAATCCGATTTGTCGAAGGCCGCCACAGCATGAAGAAAAAACCTCTACTCGTCATGCAGGATTGATTTACCTCAGCGCCCGGCTTACCCGCCGGGCCCTTCTACCTTGGGAAATCGGACGACCTACCTTTTAGAACACAACCTCAAATGCAATCCATTAAGATAAAGCGTGGTGCCATCATATGACAATGATTACGATATCGGCGCTGGAAAATATGACATTGAAAGAGTTATATTCCCTCGCGAAACAATACAAGATTTCTTACTATAGCAAATTAACAAAAAAAGAATTGATCTTCGCCATCCTGAAATCGAGGGCGGAGCAGGAAGGCTATTTCTTCATGGAAGGTGTTCTGGAGATCATCCAGTCGGAAGGGTATGGATTCCTGCGGCCGATCAACTATTCGCCAAGCTCGGAGGATATTTATATTTCCGCTTCGCAAATCCGCCGCTTTGACTTGCGGAACGGGGATAAAGTGACCGGGAAAGTACGTCCGCCGAAAGAATCGGAACGTTACTACGGCTTGCTCCATGTGGAAGCAGTCAACGGCGAAGACCCGGAAGTCGCTCGGGAGCGGGTACATTTCCCGGCCTTGACGCCACTTTATCCAGATCGGCATATTAAGCTGGAAACCAGTCCAACCAAACTATCCACACGGATCATGGACTTGGTATCACCGGTCGGTTTCGGGCAACGCGGCTTGATCGTCGCACCGCCGAAAGCCGGTAAAACGATGTTGTTGAAAGAAATCGCCAACTCCATTACGACGAATCATCCGGAAACGGAACTGATCGTCCTGCTGATCGACGAGCGGCCGGAAGAAGTGACGGATATCGAACGATCCGTCAAAGCCGATGTCGTCAGTTCGACGTTTGACGAAGTGCCGGAAAACCATGTGAAAGTGGCGGAGCTCGTATTGGAACGGGCAATGCGCCTCGTCGAGCATAAGCGTGACGTTGTCATCCTGATGGACTCTATCACGCGGTTGGCGCGTGCGTATAACCTGGTCATCCCGCCAAGCGGACGGACGTTATCCGGGGGGATCGACCCAGCTGCATTCCATCGCCCGAAGAGATTTTTCGGAGCGGCTCGTAATCTAGAAGAAGGCGGTAGTTTGACGATTTTGGCAACGGCCTTGATCGATACGGGCTCCCGTATGGACGAAGTCATTTACGAGGAATTCAAAGGGACGGGCAACATGGAACTTCATTTGGACCGTCACTTGGCAGAACGCCGGGTATTCCCGGCGCTCGACATCCGCCGCTCGGGAACGCGGAAAGAAGAGCTGCTCATCCCGTCCGACCAGCTGGAGAAGCTCTGGGCAATCCGCAAGACATTCTCCGATGCGCCTGATTTCGCAGAACGTTTCCTGAAAAAGCTGCGCCAGACAAAAACGAACGATGAGTTTTTCGAAGTGTTGAATGAAGAGATGAAAGCGCACCGAAAAGGCAAAGGCCTTCTGTAATGTCTATGGGAAGGGATGCGTGGAAGCCCGGGGCTTTACGGGTATGCCACGCTTTCTGAAATGGGCGATAAAAATGGTTGCGGAATCCACCGCGATTTGCTATAATGCTTTAGGTATGGTATATACCATCATCTGCTGCATATACGACTGGCCTATTCGGGTCGTGTAAGGCATCAGTCTTATATAACAACTCTGTTCCGGATGGTTCAGGGCGAGAGGAGAGAGATTGATGAAAGCAGGAATTCATCCAGCTTATAAAACAGCAACTGTTACTTGTTCATGTGGCAACACATTCGAAACAGGTTCTGTCAAAGAGGACATCCGCGTGGAAGTTTGCTCAGAATGCCACCCATTCTACACTGGACGCCAAAAATTTGCTGCAGCGGACGGCCGTGTCGACCGCTTCAACAAAAAATATGGCCTCAAAGAAGAAGGCCAAGAGTAAGCCTTTCACATACCCGTCAGGTGCCAACGCGCCTGGCGGGTATTTCATTTTCTGACGGGGCGGCAAGTAGGGATTGTCATGGCTCGGCTGAATTGAAATGGGCAAGGCGGAACTGTCATAGGGCAAGGCGGAACTGTCATGGCAACTGAGGAAACTGTGAGGGCCCGGGTGGAAACTGTCATGGCCCGGTCGGACTGTCATGGCCCGGTCGGACTGTCATGGGAAAAGGTGGAACTGTCATGGCAAATGAGAGGACTGTAAGGGCTCGGGTGGAAACTGTCATGGCTTTATTGATTATGAATGCGTTAGTTTAAGAAAAGATGTTTTGTGAAATGGTCCAGATTGGGTGTGCGAATTGGATTTGGCGCATCGGTTTTTAATACATAGACATCAAAAAGTTATTAATTGGATAAAGAGAGGGGGAACCCCGCATGTACGTCACGATGCAGGGCGGATGGATTGAGGTCATTTGCGGGAGCATGTTCTCGGGAAAGTCCGAGGAGTTGATTCGCCGCGTAAGGCGCGCGCAGTTTGCCAAGCAGAAAATTGCGGTGTTCAAACCGGAAATCGATGACCGGTATAGCGAAGAGGCCGTGGTCAGCCATAATGGGACAACCGTCATTGCCAATCCGGTTGCAAGTTCAAGCCATATTGAGGAGTTTGTCACCGAAGATTATGACGTCATCGCCATCGATGAAGCGCAGTTTTTTGACGAAGGCATTGTCGATACGGTGATGGAGTTGGCAGACCGGGGATTCCGCGTCATCATTGCAGGGCTGGATCAGGATTTCCGCGGTGAACCGTTCGGGCCGATGCCGCGTCTGATGGCAGTTGCGGAGCATGTCACGAAATTGCAGGCCGTCTGCACGGTATGCGGATCGCCCGCCAGCCGGACCCAGCGGCTGATCGACGGAACACCCGCGGGTTATGATGATCCTGTCATACTGGTTGGTGCCTCTGAAGCATATGAGCCCCGTTGCCGGTTGCATCATGAAGTCCCAAAAGGCATCAGTGTCAACCCTTTGTTTAGAGAATAGAAAGTGCAACCCGTCCGGCAGTCTCCGGGCGGTTTTTTGGTGTGGGGAACGTTTCGAGGTTTGGGGGGGATGTTGTGAGGTGGTAGTGTTATGTTTCGAGGTTCAAGGGAAACATTGTGAAGTGCGCGGTGAACGTTTCGAAGATCGCCCGAAACGTTGTGAGGTGGCGGAAACGTTTTGAGGTAGAAGTGAAACATTTCGAGGTGGAGATAAAACGTTGCGAACTGAGTGGAAAATGTTTAGAAGTGTCCAGTCGTTTCGAGGTTTGTTGAAAATATTGTGGGGTCGTCCCAAAATGTTTCGAGGTTCAAGGGAAACATTTCGAGGTAGAGGTAAAACGTTGTGAACCGAATGAAAAACGTTTAGATGTGCCCGGCCGTTTCAAGGTTGAGCCGATATGTTGTGAGGCAACATCGAAACGTTTTAAGGGTCGGATGAAACGTTTCCAGTTTCAGCCGAAACGTTGTGAGGTACAGCGGAATGCTTTGAAGCACAGCGAGGTCCCGGCTGAGATACGTGCCGGGACCCCAATCACAGACAATGTCCGCTCTGGACCTGATGCAGCTCCACTCCTCTGCCCCCAACTCCAGAGAAACCACTGTATTTCCCCCGGCATTTCCCGTACAATGAACGTACAAAACAGTCCTAAAGATGAGGTGTGCAAGTATGTTTGAGAGGCTGCAGGCAGTGGAGGATCGATATGAGCATCTGAATGAGTTGCTGAGTGATCCTGAAGTGGTCAGTGATATGACGAAGCTTCGGGAGTATTCGAAAGAGCAGTCGGGATTGCAGGAGACTGTGGAAACGTATCGATCTTATAAACAAGTGAAATCCGAGTTGGATAGTGCTAAAGAGATGTTGCAAGAATCGCTTGATGACGATATGAAAGAGCTGGTCAAACTGGAAGTGGCGGAGCTTTCCGACCGCATAGAGGAATTGGAGGCCCAGTTGAAATTATTGCTTGTGCCGAAAGATCCGAACGATAGTAAGAACGTTATCATGGAAATCCGTGGAGCGGCCGGCGGAGATGAGGCGGCGCTGTTTGCGGCGAGCCTGTTCCGCATGTACAGCCGGTATGCGGAGCATAACAACTGGAAAATTGAAGTGATGGATTCCTCGCCGACCGAGCTGGGCGGTTTCAAGGAGATCATTTTCCTCGTCAATGGGGCGGGGGCCTATTCCAAACTGAAGTTCGAGAATGGGGCGCACCGGGTGCAGCGTGTGCCGGAAACCGAATCGGGGGGGCGGATTCATACGTCCACCGCAACGGTTGCTTGTTTGCCGGAAGCGGAGGAAGTCGAAATCGACATCCATGAGAAAGATATACGGACAGATACATTCGCCTCGTCCGGTCCCGGAGGGCAGTCCGTCAATACGACGATGTCCGCAGTTCGGTTGACGCATCTCCCGACGGGCATCACGGTGTCCTGCCAAGACGAAAAATCGCAAATCAAAAATAAAGAGAAGGCGATGAAAGTGCTGCGTGCCCGGATTTACGACAAGTTCACACGGGAAGCGCAGGCGGAATACGATGAGAAGCGGAAATCCGCCGTCGGGACAGGAGATCGTTCCGAACGGGTGCGCACGTATAATTTCCCGCAAAACCGGGTGACGGATCACCGCATCGGGTTGACAATCCAGAAACTGGATCAGATCATCGAAGGGAAACTCGACGAAGTCATCGATGCACTCATCATGGAAGAGCAGGCGTACCGTCTGGAAAGCTTGGACCGCCATGACTGAGAAAATCCACGAGGCGCTGCATCGCGCCTCTTCTTTATTGGAAGAGCGCGGGCTCGAACTGAATACCGCGCGTCTGTTGATGGAGTCGGTGACTGGGAAGAGGGGTGCGGCATTACTAGCGGATTTGCGCGAACCATTGACCCCTGGGCAGCATGAAAAGTTTTGGAATCAAACCGAAGACCTGCTCGCAGGGAAGCCCGTCCAATATATTATCGGCGCCGAAGATTTCTATGGGCGCTCATTTCTTGTCAATGAACATGTCCTCATTCCGCGGCCGGAGACGGAAGAACTCGTACTGGGGGCAATCCGACGCGCCCGTCCCCTTTTCGGTGACCAAGCGATCCAAGTGGCGGATATCGGCACCGGAAGCGGCGCAATTGCCGTCACGTTCAAAAAGGAGTGGCCCGAAGCGATCGTGAGCGCAACGGACATTAGCGGGGAAGCGCTCACCGTGGCGGCGGAAAATGCAGCCCGTCATGGGGCGGATGTGACGTTCCTGCGAGGTGACATGGCGGAACCGCTCGCTGGTCGAAAATGGGATGTCATCCTCTCCAATCCTCCGTATATCGCTATCGGAGAGGCCGGGCAAATGTCGGCAACCGTCCTCGATCATGAACCGCATGGCGCTTTATTCGCGGAAGAGGAAGGGTTGTTCTTCTACCGGAAGCTTGCCGAAACGTTGCCTCCGTTGATGAAGGCGCCCGGCTTGATCGGCTTGGAAATCGGCCATTTGCAAGGCCCCGCTGTTCGCCGGCTGTTCGAAAAAGCGTTCCCTGGCGCGGTGGTGGAAGTGGAGAAAGATATTAACGGCAAGGACCGGATGATATTTTGCAAGATTGGTGAATAGATTTCTCCTCCCCTGGCAACAATGCAGGTAGGAGGGGAAAGATATGTTGCCAGATTACGTGATTACGAGAAAGAAACCAATTGTGGATAAAATTTTGCTGTTCCTCGAGATGATTCTTCTGCTCATCATCGTCCAGGCGGCCATTGCCTTATTGACGATGGCTCCGGAAGAGGAGGAGACGGTCCGGTTCCGGGTGTTGGCTCATTCCGATGCGCCCGCCGACCAGCTAGTCAAGCAGGAGATTCAACAGTCGATCGCGCCATTGATTGAGCAGGCGTTGGCTTCATCCAGCTCAAAGGCGGAGATTGTGGGTAACTTGGAATCGGTGGAACAGGAGATTGTGGCCATTGCCGACAGTCTGGCAGGAGGCCGTGATATTTCCTTTGTCAGGACGGATGCCCTGTTTCCGCCGAAGCGCTCAGGCTATTTCATTCATCCGCAGGCGCAGTACGATGCCTATATTTTGACGATTGGCAGCGGACGTGGGGATAATTGGTGGTGTGCATTATTTCCAAAAGTCTGTTTTCCGGACAAAGAGAAAGAGGATGAGAAGGTCAAATTCTTCATCTGGGAGTGGATAAAAAAGCTGTTTGATTAAGTTTATCAACAAAAAATGTGGATAAGTTGTTGAATATGTGTATAAAAGGGGGTTTATTGAATGGAAACGATTCTTATTTCCGTGGATAACTCTATGGATAATGAAAATGTTTATGAACAGGCTGTGGATATATTGAAAAAGGGAGGGGTCGTCTCTTTTCCGACCGAGACGGTATACGGACTCGGGGCTGTGGCAACGGACGAAGCGGCCGTTCGGAAAATTTTCGAAGCGAAAGGGCGGCCTTCCGACAATCCACTTATTGTACATATCGGAAATGCTGAAGAGGTCGAGGAGTTTGCGACCGGCATTACGGCTGATGCGAAAAAGCTTATGGAAGCATTTTGGCCGGGTCCCCTCACCTTGGTGTTTGAAATGAAACCCGGTCGGATTGCGCCGAATGTGACGCCGGGTGTGGAAACGGTCGGCATTCGGATGCCCGATCATCCGGTGGCGCTCCGACTATTGCGTGCATTGGGCGAGCCGGTAGCTGCGCCGAGTGCGAACCGCAGCGGCAAACCGAGCCCGACGGAAGCCACTCATGTGCTGGATGATCTGGATGGGCTGATTCCGATGATTCTGGACGGGGGACGGACGGGGGTTGGCGTCGAATCGACAGTTCTCGACATGACTACAGTACCGCCGACCATCTTAAGGCCAGGCAATACGACGCGTGAAATGATCGAGGAAGTGATCGGCCCGGTTCAAATCGAAGTCGGTGAAATTGAAAAGGCTCCCCGGTCTCCGGGAATGAAATATACCCATTATGCGCCCGACGCCCCTTTATTCGTCATTCATCCGGATGGTCGGAAATTGGAGGCGGCAATCCAAACTTTGCAAAGCGAAGGGAAGAAGGTCGCGGTCGTCGGTCCGGATGAAATGCAAACCGATGCGGCGGAATGGTATTTTTCCATCGGTTCGCTGCATGATCACGAAGCGATGGCGTCCAATTTATACCGGGCGCTCCGGCAATGCGATATGACGAAAGCGGACATCATCCTCGCCGTGGAGACGGATTTGAGCGGTGTCGGAGTGGCTGTGATGAACCGGCTGATAAAAGCGGCGGACGGAAAACAATATAGTGATCGAACTGAATGATCGAATATGTATGACCTCCTTGGCATCCGCATAAGATGGACGGATGTGGTTTGCAAGGAGGTTTTCAATTGGCGGAACTTTTCGCGGCGGGTGTGACGACTCTTGACATTGTAGTCGTCTATGCGCTTTTGCAAGTGAGACGGGGCAGAATGATTCTTGCATTGTGGACGGCATGTCTCAATATTGTCCTCCCTTTCATCGGTTACGCGGTGGGGGAGTTTTCGGCGCATCTCTTTTCGGGATGGAGCAGTTTGCTCTCCGGCGTCCTGCTGGCGTTGATCGGTCTGCATATGCTTCTCCAAGACGATAGCGGCCCGCAAGCGACACAGGTACACCCATTCCTGGTCGCTTTGGCCGTGAGTCTGGATTCCTTTTCGGTCAGCGTTTCTTTTGGTATGCTTCAAATGAATAAACTTCTATTTATCGCCGCATCCGGATTCTTCTCCCTTTTCTTTGCGTATGCCGTTCTCGTATTGCGGACTAAGCTTGGTATAAGAAATGGAAGAGTTCTAAGGATTATAGCAGGGTCTGTTTTGACGATTATGGGGATTATGTCTTGTTTTAGTTGAAAATATCTATTCCTTAATTCATAAAAATTCGTTATTCTTAAGAGAGATGGTGATTTGAAATGAAAATTTACATGATTTGCACTGGAAATACATGCAGAAGTCCGATGGCAGAAGCGATTTTACGGGCAAAGGAATTGGAAGGCGTAGAAGTCCGGTCGGCGGGAATCCATGCGATGGATGGAGCTCCGATTTCTTCGAATGCCCAACAATTGATCGAAGAAGCGGGGATGCCGTATACGCCGGTTTCCCATATGTTATCGGAAGAGGATTTGGAATGGGCGGACGCTGTGTTGACGATGACGGCGGCGCATCGATCGGTATTGCACCAAGCTTATCCGGACTTGGCCCATAAGATTTTCACAATCAAAGAATTTGTACGACCTGATGCAATGGAAGATGTCCAAGATCCGTTTGGCGGAAGTCTGGAAACCTATCGCCGCACATTCGAAGAGTTGATGCAAATTATGGACGAGCTGGAGCGGAAATTGACGGAGGGATGAAAATGAAGAAAAACGGGAAAAAATTTGGGTTGCGAAAGAAATTGGTCCTTTTTGTAGCAATTTTGGCTATCATCACTTATTCCACAAGCGCATTTTTCATCTACGTGCTGCAGCCAAATTTCTTCCCGGACTTTGAACCGTTCTGGTTTGCAATCATGACGTTCGCCATGGGGATTGCGTGGTCGGCCATTTTGGCGGCCGTATTCGGCACGATTTTAACGAAAGCGTTGCAGAAATTGGAGAAAGCGGCCATTCAAGTCGCGGAGGGGAAACTCGCGACAGAGGTCGAGCTTCCGAAGACTTCTGATGAAATCCGCTCTGTGGCAGAGGCATTTTTCCAAATGCTTGAGAACTTGCGGACGATTGTCGGCCAAATCGAGGACAACTTCAAGCAGACGGCGAGTACGGTCGATCATTTATCCAAAGAGACAGGCACTGCTGCAAGACAGGCGGATGCTGTCGCCATGACGATCATGGAGATTTCGTCCGGTGCCGAGGAGTCCGCGGCCTCCATCCAAGAAACTGCGGAAGCGATTGAAGAAGTCAGGGTGCTGGCTGTCGAAGTGAATGGCAGAGCGGAGAGCTCCAAGATCCAATCACAAGAGATGTTGGCGGAATTAACCCGCACGACAGCGACTTTCCGCTCCTTGGTGGATGGGATCCGCAACATGGCGGACCGGAGTGAATTATCGCTCGGAACCATCCGCCAGTTGGACAACAATGCGCAAAAAATCGGCGAGATTGTCCAACTGGTCGGAAACATTGCAGCGCAAACGAATCTTCTTGCTTTGAACGCATCCATTGAGGCGGCGCGGGCCGGCGAGCACGGAAAGGGCTTTGCGGTCGTAGCGGAGGAGGTCCGGGTGCTGGCGGATGAAAGTGCCAAAGCCGTCCAAGGCATTTCTGCATTAGTCTCCACAATCCAGACAGATGTCACGAAAGTCGTCCAGGAAATTGAGGAGCAGGTCAGGACGGCAGTCATCGAAGCCGAACGGGCGAATGAGACAAGTGGTGACATGGAAGCGATGACCGGTAAAGTGAACGGCATGGCGGACTCTGTCGTGGAGATCACCAAATTCGTCGAGAACCAGCTTGCCAGCATCGAAACGACGGCGCGCCAGTCCAGGGAAGTGGCCGCCATTGCTGAAGAGACATCGGCTGGGGCGGAAGAGGTCAGAGCCGCCACGGAAGAACAAGTGCAGTCCATCGAAAAAGCGGATGAAATTGCAGCTCATCTGAAAAAACAGGCAGAAGACCTTTACGAAGTCATCAAACAATTTGATCGAAATGATGAGGGTTTCGGAAAACACAACCGGTAAATTCAACTGGGTTGTGTTTTTTTTGTCGAATTGGTGGTAGAATGTTTGTGAGTATATTACGAAAAGAGGGACGCAGTGAAAATCGCGATTTCTTCAGATCATGGCGGCAATAATTTGCGCCGTGAGATCATTGAATTACTGGTTGAGATGAACATCGAATATGTTGACTTCGGACCGGACTCGGAGGATTCTGTCGATTATCCGGATTTTGCCGAACCGGTCGCCACGGGAGTCTCCCTAGGGAACTTTGACCGTGGCATTCTGATTTGCGGAACCGGAATCGGCATGTCCATTGCTGCAAATAAAGTGAAAGGCATCCGTTGCGCGCTAGTCCATGACGTGTTCAGTGCCAAAGCGACACGCCAGCATAACGATTCGAACGTGCTGGCGATGGGAGAGCGGGTCATCGGTCCCGGGTTGGCACGGGAAATCGTGTCGGCTTGGCTGAAAACGCCTTTCGAAGGCGGGCGTCACGAGCGTCGGATCGGCAAGCTGATGGAGCTCGAGGAGTAAGGAAGGCAGGTGTCGATAGTGGATGCTTTACATTTATGGAAGCTTCAACTGGAACAACTGTTAGATGAAATGGCCGAACAAGCCCCGCCGGTGCGCGGGACGTTTTTCGTCATCGGCTGCTCCACTTCCGAAGTGGCCGGCAAACGAATCGGAACGGGCGGCGCCTTGGAAATCGGAGAGGCATTTTTTGGCCCGTTGCAGGCATTCGCCAAAAAGTACGGAGTGCATCTCGCATTTCAAGGATGCGAGCATATCAACCGTGCTTTGACGATTGAACGGAAGGCAAGCGAGAAATACGGACTCGACCCGGTGTCGGTCATTCCGGTCGTCCGAGCGGGCGGGTCCATGTCGGCCTACGCCTATCAACATTTGGAAGACCCGGTCGTCGTGGAATCCCTCCGTGCCCACGCCGGGATCGACATCGGACAGACGATGATCGGCATGCACCTGCGGCCGGTAGCCGTCCCGCTCCGGACTTCCATCCGGCAAATCGGCGACGCGGTCGTCACCATCGCAACAACCCGGCCGAAGCTGATCGGCGGGGAACGAGCGGTCTATCGGGTCGAATAAAAATAAGGTTTTCATTCGACCCGGTGCACTACTATAAACAATAAAGGGGAAATAGTACATGGATTTAAGCAACGTACAACGGAACGACGCGGCTGTATATGAGGCAATCATGGCTGAGAAAAATCGTCAAAATTCCAACATCGAACTGATCGCTTCCGAAAACTTCGTCACAGAAGCGGTTATGGAAGCACAAGGCTCCTACTTGACGAATAAATATGCGGAAGGCTACCCAGGCCGACGCTATTACGGCGGCTGCGAGCATGTCGACGTCGTCGAAAACATCGCCCGCGACCGTTTGAAAGAGATTTTCGGAGCAGCGTACGCGAACGTCCAACCGCACTCCGGTGCACAGGCGAACATGGCTGTGTATTTCACAGCGCTGAAACCAGGCGACACGGTGCTGGGCATGAATCTTTCCCACGGCGGCCACTTGACGCACGGAAGCCCGGTCAACTTCTCGGGTGAATTGTACAATTTCGTGGAATACGGCGTAAGCAAAGAAGACGAGCGCATCGATTATAACGATGTCCGTGAAAAAGCGTTGGAACATAAACCGAAAATGATCGTGGCAGGCGCAAGTGCGTATCCGCGTGAAATCGACTTCGCGAAATTCCGTGAAATCGCGGATGAAGTCGGCGCGTACCTCTTCGTCGACATGGCCCATATCGCAGGCCTTGTTGCAGCGGGAGAACACCAGAACCCAGTGCCGCACGCGCACTTCGTTACATCCACAACACATAAAACATTGCGCGGCCCACGCGGCGGCTTGATCTTGGTGAATGAAGAATTCGCAGAAGAATTCGGCCGCAAGCTCGACAAATCGGTATTCCCCGGCATCCAAGGCGGCCCGCTCATGCACGTCATCGCAGCGAAAGCTGTGGCGTTCGGAGAAGTACAACAACCGGAATTCAAAGAGTATGCCAAACAAGTGAAACGCAATGCGAAAGCACTTGGCGAAACATTGGTCGCAGAAGGCGTCGATATCGTCTCCGGCGGTACGGACAACCACCTGATTCTATTGAAACTGAACTCCCTTGAGCTCACAGGGAAAGTCGCAGAACACGTGTTGGATGAAGTCGGCATCACAGTGAACAAAAACACTGTCCCATTCGACACCGAAAGCCCATTCGTCACATCGGGCATCCGGATCGGGACGCCAGCCGTCACGACACGCGGATTCAAAGAAGAAGAAATGAAAGAAGTCGGCCTCATCATCGCCAAACTTCTCAAAAACCACGAGGACGAGGCAGTCAAAGAAGAAGCACGCCAACGCGTCGCTGTCCTCACTGCCAAATTCCCGCTATACAGCTAATGAGAAACCGCCCGGGCTACGCCCGAGGCGGTTTTTTGGGGGGCGCGGCGGAAGAGGATTGCTCATAACGGAGTGCTCCGCTCCGATAAGCGTACTTCCACGCTCATAAGGGGGAGCATGGCGCTCATAACAGCGGGTGCCGCGCTCATAAGAGGTTTCATGGCGCTCATAACAGCGGGCGCTGCGCTCATAAGTGGTGGCCTCGCGCTTATAAGAGCGGGTGCTGCGCTCATAAGAGGTTGCAAGGCGCTCATAACAGCGGGCGCCGCGCTCATAAGAGGTGGCAAGGCGCTCATAAGAGCGGGTGCTGCGCTCATAAGTGGCGGCCTCGCGCTCATAAAAGCGGGTGCTGCGCTCATAAGAGGTTGCAAGGCGCTCATAACAGCGGGCGCTGCGCTCATAAGAGGTTGCAAGGCGCTCATAACAGCGGGCGCCGCGCTCATAAGAGGTGGCTTCGCGCTTATAAGAGCGGGTGCTGCGCTCATAAGTGGCGGCCTCGCGCTCATAACAGCGGGCGCTGCGCTCATAAGAGGTTGCAAGGCGCTCATAACAGCGGGCGCTGCGCTCATAAGAGGTTGCAAGGCGCTCATAACAGCGGGCGCTGCGCTCATAAGAGGTTGCAAGGCGCTCATAACAGCGGGCGCTGCGCTCATAAGTGGTGGCCTCGCGCTTATAAGAGCGGGTTCCGCGCTCATAAAATCGTACTCGTCGCTCAAAACACTATGTCCCGCGCCGATACCTTGTGCCAAGCGCTGATCCCTTGTGCCAAGCACTGATCCCTTGCGCCGAGCGCCAATCCCTTGCGCCGAGCGCCGATACCCTGCGCCAAGCACCGATCCCTTGAGCCGAATGCTGCTAATTCCGTGCCCGCGCTGATAACATCGCGACAGTGCCGATGACTCGGGCTTAGCGCGGATACACTCCGTGCCAGTGCCGATAATTCCACTCCACCGCCGATAACCCCGCACAACCATACCAACTCCAACGTCTCCCCACCCCATGACTCGTCCCTCCAACCTCCTTCAAAACCCTATCCCAGCCAATGTTCAAACAATGCTCCAAATGTCGGTTTTTCATTTGACCCGGAATGGTTTTGAATCTGCTATAATGGACAGGACATTCCGAAAAGGAGCGAATAGTTATGCCGAAAGTACATGTTTTTGATCACCCGCTCATCCAGCACAAATTGACCTTTATCCGTGATGCCAACACGGGGACGAAGGAGTTTCGTGAACTGGTGGATGAAGTGGCGACTCTCATGGCGTATGAAATCACCCGTGAGATGCCTTTACAAGAGGTGGAAATTGATACGCCTGTCCGCAAAGCGAAGTCCAATGTGTTGGCGGGGAAGAAAATCGGAATTGTGCCGATCCTGCGAGCCGGGATCGGGATGGTCGATGGAATCTTGAATTTGATCCCCGCTGCCAAAGTGGGACATATTGGATTGTATCGTGACCCGGAGACGTTGATGCCGGTTGAATATTATGTCAAGCTGCCGAGCGATGTATCGGAGCGTGATTTCATTCTCGTCGATCCGATGTTGGCGACAGGGGGGTCGGCGATCGAAGCTGTGAACTCCTTGAAGAAACGCGGAGCGAAAAGCATAAAATTCATGTGTCTGATCGCTGCACCGGAAGGCGTGAAGGCGTTGACAGACGCACATCCGGACGTCGATGTGTTTATCGCGGCGCTTGATGAAAAGCTGGATGAGAAAGGGTATATTGTTCCTGGACTCGGAGATGCGGGGGACAGACTTTTCGGAACAAAATGATCTGGAAGGCGTGAACGTGTTGAAACGCAAATGGAAAGTGATGACAATTTTTGGCACACGGCCTGAAGCCATCAAAATGGCCCCGCTCGTGCTGGAACTGCAAAAACATGAGGAAGAGATCGAGTCGATCGTGACGGTTACCGCGCAACATCGACAAATGTTGGACCAAGTCCTCGAGACATTCGGAATTCAGCCGGATTATGATTTGAATATCATGAAGGATCGTCAAACATTGGTGGATGTCGCGACGCGGGGATTGGAAGGATTGGACCGCGTCATGAAAGAGACGGAACCGGATATTGTGCTCGTGCACGGGGATACATCGACGACTTTCATCGGAAGTCTCGCGGCTTTCTACAATAAAATAGCGGTTGGCCACGTCGAAGCGGGACTGCGCACATGGGACAAACATTCACCGTATCCGGAGGAAATGAACCGCCAATTGACAGGAGTGATTGCGGATCTTCATTTTGCCCCGACTGAAAAGTCCGCCCGTAATCTACGGGACGAAGGAAAGCCGACAGATCGGATCCATATTACAGGGAATACGGCAATCGATGCGCTCCGGACGACAGTGCGCGACGAATATGCCCATCCTGTCCTGGACCAGTTGGGAACGGATCGCCTTCTCTTATTGACAGCCCATCGAAGGGAAAATCTTGGAGAGCCGATGCGGAATATGTTCCGGGCCATCAACCGCTTGCTGGACAAGTATGCGGATCTCCAAGTGATTTACCCGGTCCATATGAATCCGGCGGTCCGGGAAGTGGCCGACGAACTGCTCGGCAACAACCCGCGCGTCCATCTGATCGAACCGCTGGAAGTGGTGGATTTCCACAACTTTGCTGCACGTTCCCATATTATTTTGACCGATTCGGGAGGCATCCAGGAAGAAGCTCCGTCCCTTGGGAAACCGGTGATCGTCCTGCGAGACACGACAGAAAGGCCGGAAGGGATCGAAGCGGGGACGCTGAAACTGGCGGGTACCGACGAAGATACCATATTCGAATTGACGGACGCTTTGCTATCTAATGAAGAGGAATATCACAAAATGGCCCACGCTTCCAATCCATACGGAGACGGCTACGCCTCCGAGCGGATTGTGGACGCCTTGAAGGCTTATCTAGCTTCTCAATAAAACCTTGACAACCGGGGCGATCCCGGTTGTTTTCTTTTATTGAAGAAATTGAGCGGATTGGGGCTGTCCAGAAAGTGGATTTCCGGTTAAACACGCAAAAAGCAAGGGCTCTGGTCGCTTTCCGCGGGCCAGCCGACGAGCCTCCTCCGGCATACAGCCGTGCGGGGTCTCGTCGGCCGGCTTTCCCGCAGGAGTCTCCCGGCGCCCTTGCTTTTTGCTAGTATCCAACTCTGTGCCTGGACTTTTCGGACAGCCCCGATCTGCGAAACTGTCATGGCAATCCGCCCAACTGTAAGGACAATCCCCAAAACTGTCATGGCGCGCGCGAACTGTCATGGCAATCCACCCGACTGTCATGGCAAACCCCGGAACAATCATGTCCCCACCCGAAACCGCCAAGCTCGAATCCCACAACCAACCCAAAACCCCATCACCAACCCCACCCGACCCAAAAATTCACTTCAACTTCTCAAATTTGTCGTTTGTTTGACAAAACTGTCGCTATGTGAAGATTTTCACGGGAATCAATTGACATCAAATTTGCGCTATTGTATGCTAACAAAGGATAAGAATGATAGGGTTTCATCTATATAAAAATGAACCGTCACCGAACCGTCGAGGTTTCGATCATCACATCCCAAATCGTCGATTGGTGCGGAAAGTCGGGTGTCGCTTCCACAGCAGGTATCTACGCTTCTTGACACCGAATCGACAATACCCTAGCAATTTTCAGGTTTCCATCCTTTGCGGAGTCTGCCGGTAACAGGCTGGACAGCGACACGGGAACCACCCCGCTATCCTTTTGTGTTCACTTGCAAGGTCTGTTCATTGGCAGGTGGACAAGCTCCACACGATCCCAAAATAAGAATTCAGGAGAACGACTAACTATGCAAACACTCCAAGAAATCCATAAAAGGCAAAAGAGGGTGCTCTTTTTTTTGCTTGCATTGTTCGTTCTTGGGTGGGCGTTTACTGGATTTCCACAAATTTTTGCTGGATTAATCCTCGGTTCTTTGTTCGGATTGTATAATTTCTGGATTCTTGTCCGTAGAATGGAAAGATTTGACCGTACGATTGCGGCAGGGAAAGGGAGAGCTTCCATAGGGACTGCGATGCGTTTCGCCTCAGGTGTAGCCGCGGCGGCCATCGCAATTTCGTTACCGGAACACGTGGACATGATCAGTACGGTGATCGGTCTCATGATTCCTTATGTCCTGTTATTGGTTGACAGGATCATTTATCACGCAAGACATCAATAATCCGACTTGTCAAAGGGAGGTGAACGAAACTTGAACCATGAAAACCCGTTATGGACGGCTTTCGAAGGAACGGCTTTTGAATTGACTTTCAACTTATCAAACGTTCTGATGCTTTTTATCACCTGTCTCATAGTCTTCCTGATCGCCGTTGCGGCAACACGTAATTTGCAAGTCAAACCGACAGGGATGCAAAACTTTTTCGAATGGATTATGGACTTCGTCAAAGGGATCATCAAGAACAACATGGACTGGAAAACGGGAGGCCGCTTCCATGTCCTCGGCATCACGCTCATCATGTTCGTTTTCGTAGCCAACGTATTGGGATTGCCCATGGCGATCTCATGGGATTATAAGCTATGGTGGAAATCACCGACGGCGGATCCTGTCATCACGATGACACTCGCCACGATGGTCGTTGCCCTGACCCACTACTACGGCGTCAGACAGCTGGGCATGAAACAGTACCTCACAGGGTACATCAAGCCGTTTCCATTCTTGGCTCCAATTAATATCATTGAAGAATTTGCAAACACGTTGACTCTCGGTCTACGTCTTTACGGAAACATCTACGCGGGGGAAATCCTCATCGGACTACTCGCATCACTCGGGGCTTCCAGTTTCTTCGGCTTTGCCGGCGCATTGGTTCCCGCACTGGCTTGGCAAGGGTTCTCCCTCTTCATCGGAGCGATCCAAGCATTCATTTTCGTTATGTTGACGATGGTCTATATGGCGCACAAGGTCAATACAGATCATTAAACATATAATGCCCGTTTTTCCGGGCGAAAAACAAAAAAACAAGAAAATTTAGGAGGAAATAAAACTATGGTAGGTTCAGTTGGTCTTTTAGCAGCAGCACTCGCAATCGGTCTTGGTGCACTTGGTGCAGGTATCGGTAACGGTTTGATCGTTTCCAAAACAGTCGAAGGTATCGCTCGTCAACCGGAAGCACGCGGTGTGCTTCAAACGACAATGTTCATCGGGGTAGCGTTAGTTGAGGCCCTTCCGATCATCGCTACAGTTGTCGCGTTCATCGTAATGAACCAATAATAGAAACATGATTTAGCAGTCTTCGGACACTTGGAGTGACCGGATAGCTAGGCGTAATTGATTGATAGTCAAAAATGGCGAAGAGCGCAATTTGTAGTCCTTCGCCATTCCTTTATGTATAGGAAGACCCTGATTATGCAAATAATGAACGAATTCGATATCGTACAGGTTCCCGCGGACATCCGACGGGCCTGATTGAAGCCTTCGGCGGTACATAAGAAGCCGAGGCATGATTGACAGAGGCAGAAGCACTTGAAGGGAGTGAAACAATCGTGTTTTTGGATAACTTCGTCCTATTGGCTGCAGAAGCACCCAATTCAGGATTTCTAGCAAGTTTGAATAACAGATTGAACCTGGGCGATATTATCGTCACGGTCGTATTTTTCACGATTCTGATGATTCTTCTGAAAAAATTCGCATGGGGCCCATTGATGGGTGTCATGGACCAACGTGCCGAATTGATCGCAAAAGAAATCGAAGAGGCTGAAAAAAGCCGCGCAGAATCCCAGAAGCTATTGGATGAACAACGTAATCTCTTGAAAACCGCTCGTGAAGATGCACAGCAAATCGTAGAGAGCGCCCGCAAACAAGGGGATGCCCAACGTGAAGAGCTTGTACAGGCAGCACGCGCTGAAGTGAGTCGCATGAAAGACTCGGCAGCACTTGAAATCGCGACGGAAAAAGAAAAGGCCATCGCGGCAGTCCGCGAAGAATTCGTATCCCTTTCCATCTTGGCTGCGTCGAAAGTACTCGGTAAAGAAGTGTCCGAGGAGGATAACCGCGCACTGATTGAGGAGACGATTGTGAAAGCAGGCGATGCGCAATGAGTCAATCCGTAGCGGCAAAACGCTATGCGCTCGCATTGTTTGAACTAGCGCAGGAAAAAGGGCTTACGGGACAACTTCGGGAAGAGCTTCTCGAAGTGAAGAAAGTGTTCCTGGACAATGAAAAGCTCGGCGAACTATTAGAGACGCCGAGACTCACCGAGGAAGCGAAAAAGAATTTATTGTCGGGTGCGTTCCAAACGGCAAACCCGTATGTCTTAAATGCACTTTTCGTCTTGCTTGAAAAGAAACGCATCAACGAAGTCGTGAACGTAGTGGAAGAGTTTGTCGAGTATGCCAATGATGCAGCTGGTGTGGCGGACGCGAAAGTTTACTCCACCCGTCCATTGACGGAAAGCGAAAGCCAATCGATTTCTGCAGCATTCGCTAGAAAAGTCGGCAAGCTATCCTTACGCATTGAAAATATTATCGATCCGAGCCTGATCGGAGGCATCCGCCTTCAAATCGGCAACCAGATCTACGATAGCAGTTTGAGCGCGAAGCTCAACCGCTTGAAACGGGACCTGATCGGTTCCTAAATCTGAATTTTGAGGGGTGACATACATGAGCATCAAAGCTGAGGAAATCAGTTCTCTTATAAAGCAGCAGATTGAAGGATATCAATCTGAAATGGAAGTGAGCGAAGTCGGTACGGTCATCGTCATTGGTGACGGTATCGCACGTGCTCATGGCCTCGACAACGTCATGGCTGGAGAACTTTTGGAATTCTCTAATGGTGTCATGGGTATGGCGCAAAACTTGGAAGCGAACAACGTCGGTATCGTTATCCTTGGACCATACACAGATATCAAAGAAGGCGATGAAGTACGTCGTACAGGCCGTATCATGGAAGTTCCTGTCGGTGAAGAATTGATCGGACGCGTCGTCAATCCGCTTGGTCAACCAGTGGATGGACTTGGTCCGATTGCCACAACGAAAACCCGTCCGATCGAAAGCCCGGCACAAGGTGTCATGGCGCGTAAATCGGTTCACGAACCACTCCAAACAGGTATCAAAGCGATCGACGCATTGGTTCCGATCGGTCGTGGACAACGTGAATTGATCATCGGTGACCGTCAAACCGGTAAAACTTCGGTCGCGATCGACACGATCCTCAACCAAGCCGACCAAGATATGATCTGTATCTATGTTGCGATCGGACAAAAGGAATCCACAGTCCGCGGTGTTGTTGAAACACTTCGTAAAAACGGTGCCCTTGATTACACGATCGTCGTTACAGCATCTGCTTCACAACCGGCTCCGCTTCTATACCTTGCGCCATACACAGGCGTTACGATGGCGGAAGAGTTCATGTTCCAAGGAAAACACGTTCTTGTCGTATACGATGACCTATCGAAACAAGCGGCTGCATACCGTGAACTTTCCTTGCTACTTCGTCGTCCTCCAGGCCGTGAAGCCTACCCAGGTGACGTTTTCTACTTGCACTCCCGTCTACTCGAGCGTGCTGCTAAATTGAACGATACATTAGGTGCAGGTTCCATCACAGCACTGCCATTCGTCGAAACACAAGCAGGGGACATCTCCGCTTATATTCCGACGAACGTAATCTCGATCACTGACGGACAGATCTTCCTTCAGTCCGACCTCTTCTTCTCGGGTGTACGTCCAGCGATCAACGCCGGTCTTTCCGTATCCCGTGTAGGTGGTTCGGCGCAAATCAAAGCGATGAAGAAAGTTGCGGGTACGCTTCGTCTCGACTTGGCGGCATACCGTGAGCTTGAAGCGTTCGCTCAATTCGGTTCCGACCTTGACGCTGCGACAAAAGCGAAACTGGATCGCGGAGCGCGTACGGTTGAAGTCTTGAAACAGGACTTGAACAAACCGTTGAAAGTCGAATACCAAGTTGTCAGCCTTTACGCATTGACACGCGGATTCCTGGATGATGTCGCAGTCAAAGACATCCTTCGGTTCGAAAGCGAAATCAACACATGGCTCGAATCCAACCACACTGAAGTTTTGGAACATATCCGTACGACAAAAGACCTTCCATCAGATGATGTGATGGCTGACGCAATCAACGCGTTCAAGAAAACTTTTGTACCGTCCGAATAAATGACTAGCTATATAAAATGAACAACTGAATCGTCCTTTGTAGCTCCAGTTGCTTGGAGTGGAAGGCGGCGACTCCAGCGAAGGACGTCACGAAGAACGGCCTTTGTGCCAAAAAGCGTAGCGTTTGGCAACAGGAGGATGCCTTAATTTCTGCAAAATACGCAGAAATACGGCAAATCGAACCCTACGCAGTTCGATTGATTGAAGCCGTGCCCGCGGAAAGCGTCCGCCTGGAACGGAAAGCAACGGTTTGTTTTATACTGTTCTATAAAAAACGATAAGGTGGTGAATTGCCAGTGGCATCATTACGCGATATAGAAACTCGTATTAAATCGACGAAGAAGACAAGCCAGATCACGAAAGCGATGCAGATGGTTTCCGCTTCGAAACTGACGCGTGCCGAGCAGAACGCAAAAGCGTTCGTCCCATACATGGAGAAAATCCAGGAAGTGGTAGGCTCCATCGCGGCAGGGACAAGCGACTCCGGCCACCCGATGTTGACATCGCGACCTGTCAAAAAGACAGGATACATCGTCATCACATCGGATCGTGGACTTGTAGGAGGTTACAACGCTAACATCCTCCGGGTTGCGAGACGTGCCATCGAATCCCGTCACAAGTCGAAAGACGAAGTGATGATCATCGCAATCGGTCGTAAAGGGTTTGAATTCTTCAATCGGATGGGGTTCAATGTCGTTGAAAGTCTCATCGGCTTGTCCGACCATCCTACATTCGGGGAAATCAAAGACATCGCGAACCGTGCTGTTGGCATGTTCACAGAGGGCGTCTACGATGAAGTGTACTTATACTACAACCACTTCGTTTCCGCCATCTCAAGCGAAGCGACTGAAAAGAAATTGCTTCCGCTCACAGATCTCACATCAGCACCGACGGCGTCCTATGAGTTCGAACCGTCAGGAGAAGCGATCCTGGAAGTTCTACTTCCGCAGTATGCGGAAAGTCTCATATTCGGCGCGGTGCTCGATGGAAAAGCGAGCGAACATGCTTCCAGTATGACAGCGATGCAAACCGCTACAGATAATGCTTCTGAATTAATAGATTCTTTAACACTTTCATTCAACCGTGCCCGACAAGCCGCGATCACGCAAGAAATTACGGAAATCGTCGGTGGCGTCGCCGCTCTCGAATAAGGGCGGACCAGGCAGGGAAACGAGTAAGACAGGAGGGAAAAGCATGAATAAAGGACAAATTCTTCAAGTTATGGGTCCGGTTGTCGACGTTAAGTTTGACGGCGGAAACCTGCCGGATATCTATAACGCATTGAAGGTCCAAATCCAACGTGCGAATGCGGAAGCTGAAACGTTGACATTGGAAGTCGCATTGCACCTTGGTGACGACTCCGTCCGTACGATTGCGATGTCATCGACAGACGGCCTACAACGCGGTGCGGAAGTTCTAGATACAGGTGCTGCCATTTCGGTTCCAGTAGGTGATGTGACTCTAGGACGCGTATTCAACGTACTAGGTGAAGTCATCGACTTGAGGGAGGAGATCCCGGCTTCCGAGCAACGCGATCCGATCCACCGTTCGGCACCAACATTCGAAAACCTTTCAACAGAAGTTGAAATCCTGGAAACAGGTATTAAAGTAGTTGACTTGCTTGCACCGTACATCAAGGGTGGTAAAATCGGCCTCTTCGGTGGTGCGGGTGTAGGGAAAACTGTTCTAATCCAAGAATTGATCAACAACATCGCGCAAGAACACGGCGGTATCTCCGTATTCGCAGGTGTTGGGGAACGTACACGTGAAGGAAACGACTTGTACCATGAAATGACGGACTCCGGCGTTATCAACAAAACGGCGATGGTCTTCGGTCAGATGAACGAACCACCGGGTGCGCGGATGCGTGTAGCACTTACCGGTTTGACAATGGCTGAATACTTCCGTGACGAGCAAGGGCAAGACGTTCTTCTCTTCATCGATAACATCTTCCGTTTCACACAGGCAGGTTCCGAGGTATCGGCGCTTCTTGGCCGTATGCCATCAGCGGTTGGTTACCAGCCGACACTTGCTACGGAAATGGGTCAATTGCAAGAACGGATCACATCGACGAACGTCGGTTCCGTTACTTCGATCCAAGCGATCTACGTACCGGCGGATGACTATACGGACCCGGCTCCGGCTACGACATTTGCTCACTTGGATGCAACAACGAACTTGGAACGTAAACTATCGGAAATGGGTATCTATCCAGCGGTTGACCCGTTGGCGTCCACTTCCCGTGCACTAAGCCCTGAAATCGTAGGGGAAGAGCACTATGAAGTTGCACGTCAAGTACAGTCGACGCTACAACGGTACCGTGAGCTTCAAGACATCATCGCGATCCTCGGTATGGATGAATTGAGTGAAGAAGACAAGCTGGTCGTTGGACGCGCACGCCGTATCCAGTTCTTCCTATCTCAAAACTTCCACGTGGCAGAGCAATTCACAGGCCAAGCGGGATCCTACGTGCCAGTTGCTGAAACGATCAAAGGATTCAAAGAGATCCTGGATGGCCGTTACGACCATCTTCCAGAAGACGCGTTCCGCCTAGTCGGCCGCATCGAGGAAGTCATCGAGAAAGCAAAAGGCATGGGTGTCGAAGTCTAATCTTCAGATAAAAATCTTTATAAGCCTCCGGCAGAACTTACCCTGGATCATGCGATGACTGAATGTGCTGCGCTATTCATGGGCGTGGGACACGCGGATGACAGTCGGAAGACTGGAGAACGCGAAAACCGGGCCTCGCCATGATCCGGGGATGCTGTTTTCTGCACCGGAAGTGATGCGGCAATCGCGATACCCCGGAGGCGTTCGATTAAAGGGACCAGGAGGAAAAAAAATGAAGACCATGAAAGTCAATATCGTCACTCCCGACGGCCCTGTCTGTGAAACTGAGGCGGACATGATCATCGCAGCCGCCGAATCGGGCGAAATCGGGATTCTTCCCGGCCACATCGCAATGGTGGCACCGCTTCAAATCGGAGATCTTCGTCTGAAAAAAGACGGTGCGACAGAACATGTTGCCGTACACGGCGGTTTTATCGAAGTCCGTCCGGACGTTGTCACCGTATTAGCCCAAAGTGCAGAAATGGCAGCCACAATCGATTTAGCACGTGCGAAAGCAGCAGCTAAACGGGCAGAAGAAAAACTGCGGGCTCAATCGGATGAGAAAGAACACCAGATAATGGAATACGCTTTGCAACGTGCCATTACCCGGATCAAAGTGTACGAAACGAGATTATAAGCCATCTTCATTCAGCAAAGACCCGAGTCCTTACGGGGCGGGAGATGAATGCGGAGTGTCTTTTCATTCACCAAGGCGGACAGGGGATGCACATCTTCTGCCCGTCTTTTAACTTTGTTTGGCAGGCTACATACAGACACAGGATCCGAACAGGACATCCGGATGTCCGCGTTGCCTGAGAAGGGGCGGCAGGATCGAGTCGGAGGAAGGGCGTCTAAGATGTGCCTCAGCAAAGAATGCGGCAAATCGGACCATTTGCTCTACATGCAGACTTCAAGCTCGACACATTACGCCGGGCGTATTTGATTTGTGAAAAAAGCGGAAGGACGTGAGGAGATGCTAGGATATCATCCCCTTTTGGTGATTGCCTCCCATATTTTCTTCATCGGTGTTTCATTTTTTGCGTTGCAAGCGGTGAGATCGGAGAAAATTATCCGGAAAAACCGGGTTTTGCAAGCGCAGCTTCTATTCATTTTGATCAGCATTTCCATCGGTTGGGCTGTATCAAATTTCTTTTTGGAGATATCCTATTGGTCAAGACGTATTCCATTCTTATTTGAATGAAGGACGGACACTTCCGCTCGGCATGGCATCGCCGCACATATGACATATGAAAGGCCTGTCCGTATGTGGGGCGATGGTATGTAGGCACTTTAGGATTCAGAGAGGTTTTTTTTTCGAACGGCGGGGAAAGAAAGGAACAGAGAAGCTGTCCTCTCCGAACGATGACACAAATCGTCAAATGTGTACATATTATAGACTATTCGGAAGTCACATGGAAAATAGCCCGGAGGCAGCTTGTTTAATTAGCCGGGGCACTGTAAAATAGTATGTGTTTTTATGCTTAAAATCATGACAAAAATATCGAAATAAATGACGGCATCATGTCTAGGTACAACACTGGAGTCGGAGGGGCTTATTTTGGATAAAATTATTATAACAGGCGGGCGGGTACTGAAGGGCAACGTTCGAGTCGAAGGGGCAAAAAACGCGGTATTGCCTATTCTTGCAGCAGCTTTGCTTGCCACAAAAGGCACGAACATTATTCGCGACGTCCCGGATCTTTCGGACGTGGGCACAATCAACGAAGTGTTGAGAAGCCTGCATGCAAGGGTGGAATATTCCCCGGAAGATGGAGAAGTTCGAATCGACTCGTCCGGACAATTATCGACAGAGGCACAGTTCGAATATGTCCGGAAAATGCGTGCTTCCATCTTGGTGATGGGCCCATTGCTTGCACGTCACGGCTTTGCCAGAGTCGCTCTGCCAGGAGGCTGCGCCATCGGGTCACGCCCGATCGATCAGCATTTGAAGGGCTTTGAAGCGATGGGAGCGGAAATTACATTCGGTCATGGACATGTCGAAGCGAAAGCGGAACATGGGTTGAAAGGCGCGAAGATTTATTTGGACTTCCCGAGTGTCGGAGCCACCGAAAATATTATGACAGCCGCTGCATTGGCGGAAGGCACAACCATTATCGAAAATGCGGCAAAAGAGCCGGAAATTGTCGATTTGGCGAACTTCATCAATGAAATGGGTGGCAGAGTCGTCGGCGCGGGAACGGATTCAATCCGAATCGAAGGCGTTACGGAATTATATGGCACAACTCATCATATTATACCTGACCGGATTGAAACCGGGACCTTCATGGTAGCCGCAGCAATCACGGGGGGCGATATCATCATCGAGAACGCCGTCCCGGAACATAATGCAGCTCTCATTTCCAAAATGGGTGAAATGGGCGTCAGCATTACAGAACTCGAAGAAGGCATCCGGGTGAAAGCGACACATCCATTGAAAGCGGTCGACCTGAAAACAATGCCGCATCCCGGATTCCCGACAGATATGCAATCCCAGATGATGGCGCTCATGCTGACATCGGAAGGAACGGGCGTCCTCACGGAAACGGTATTCGAAAACCGATTCATGCACGTAGAGGAATTCCGCCGGATGAACGCGAACGTCAAGATTGAAGGGCGCTCCGTGATCGTCATGGGACCATCCAAGCTGCAAGGAGCGGAAGTCGCCGCAACCGACTTGCGTGCCGCTGCATCTTTAATCCTGGCAGGACTCGTCGCAGAAGGCGTCACCCGCGTCACAGAACTCGAACACCTCGACCGCGGCTACGTCAACTTCCACGGCAAACTCGCCGCCCTCGGAGCGGACATCATCCGCATCTCCGAAACATCCGAAGAAAAAGCAAAACAATTCGCTTAAAAAAAGCCGCCGACCGCGGCTTTTTTTGTTTTGAATAAAGCATTGGCGTACGGCGCGCTCATAAATTGTGGTAAGTGCCCATAACAAGCAGCTCCCCGCCCATAACAAGCAGCTTCCCGCCCATAACTCGCGTGCCGCGCTCATAGATCTGCAATGGCGCTTATAAATAGTAGTCCGCGCTCATAACAAGTGGCTTCCCGCCCATAACTCGCATGCTGCGCCCATAGATTTGCATTGGCGCTCATAAATGGCAGTCGTCGCCCATAACAAGCGGCCCAGCGTTCATGGCTCGCGTGCCGCGCCCATAGATCTGCAATGGCGCTTATAAATAGTAGTACGCGCTCATAATTTGCGTGCTGCGCCCATAGATCGCCATCGCCGCTCATAAGAAGTGGCTCCGCGCTCATAACTCGCATGCCGCGCTCATAGATCTGCAATGCGCTTATAAATAGTACTCCGCGCCCATAACAAGCGGCTCCCCGCCCATAGATCTGCATCGTCGCTCATAAATCGTGGTCCGCGCTCATAGTCCGTCGTATAACGCCCATAACTCCTCCCTCCGTATTCTGCGATGTCATCTAACGCATAACCTCGAAACGTTTCTGTTCAACTTCAAAACGTCTGTTGCGAGCTTCGCAATGCTTTTGTATCAAACCTTGCAAAATCCACCTAATCTTGGAAGCTCTCAACGTTTCTACTTCACCTCCAAACATAATTCCTAAACCTGACAACGCCCCCGCCATACCTCCCAACATAAACTCCAAACCTCTCAACGCTCCCGCTCCGCCTCTCAACGTATCCGCCAAACCTCGAAACGCTCCCGTCCCACCTCTCAACGTTTCCACTCCACCTCTCAACCCTTCCACTCCACCTCGAAACGCTTCAACCCCACCTCGAAACCCTTCCACCCCCTAAAACGGAATAATCCCTCCCATCCCCTCATACACTTCACCATGGACAAACTACTCACCGTTTTTTTCATAATTCTACTATTTTTCATCCCCATCCTATTGAAACAGCCGTTGCCTACGAAAAATCTTACGGAGGAGTTGCACGAAGAGTTATGTCCCGTCGTGATCCGGGTGGAAGGCATCAAGGAGCCGATCCCCTTGGAAGAGTATGTGGTGGGGGTTGTGGCGGCGGAGATGCCGGCAACATTCCATCCTGAGGCGTTGAAGGCGCAGGCGATTGCCGCCCGGACGTATGCTTTGCGCTCGACTGACAGCGGGAAGAAGCCGATTGCGGCCGATGTGTCTGCACAAGTGTATGCGACGGAAGCGGATCGGAAAGAACGTTGGAAGAAAGAGTTCAAGCGCAATGAAAAGAAGGTGCGCAGCGCGGTCGAAGCGACAGCGGGGGAAATCGTCAAATATGAAGATCAACTCATCTCCGCCATGTTCTTCTCCACATCGAACGGCAAGACGGAAGCCGCGAAAAACTTCAGCGGGAACGACATCCCCTATTTGCAGAGTGTCGAGAGTGCGGGGGAGGAACAAGTCGCGCCCCAAGTGGAACGCCAAATCGAGATGTCGCTGGCTGACTGGAACCGGGCCATGGGCAATCAATGGAATGCCGATCATTTCCGCTCCCTTCAGCTCGTCCGGAACCCGACCGGCCGCGTCCAGAAAGCGGTCACCACCGGTTATGAAACAAGCGGCAGGGAGATGCGGGATTTGCTTGGACTCGCTTCGACCGATTTTGATATCGCTTTTGATGTGACGAATGAAATCGTCCATGTCACCACGACAGGGTACGGCCATGGGGTAGGGATGAGCCAATACGGCGCGGAAGCATACGCGCAGAAAGGATGGAATGCGGAAAAGATTCTTCAACACTATTACACCGCGACCGAAATAAAAAAATTCAAATTAGATGATTCCGAGTGTTTAAAAACTCCTTCACTTGCAAATAATAGCAAGTGAGGTGATGACAATGCGAGAAGAAAAACCGAAATCCCCTTCTCAAATGAACAAAGGTCCAAAGAAAAACAATTGGTTCTGGCCTGTCCTGTATTCAGCCATCGCGGTTGTCTTCGTCGGTATGATCTGGGGGTATAACGCATTCATGAAAAGCGATTCCTCTGAACAAGCCGACATGGCAGGCAAAGATCCGAGCGATTCCGTCGTAGTAGAGACAAACGCAGGAAACGAGACGTTGAAATACCCATTCGCCGAAACATTACTCGATGATGCAGTTATTCTACATGAATTTTATGATGCCGGCGCGAGTGAGGAAATGCGGGAGAGCGCACTGCTCGTCTTCGATCAGAAATATGTGACGAATACGGGTGTCTGCATCTCGGTGGGAGGCGAACCGTTTGAAGTGGTTGCCGCCATGAGTGGAAAAGTGAAGGAAGTCATCGACGATCCGTTCAAGGGCAGCGAAGTGACGATCACTCACGCGGATGGCAAGGAAACGACATATGGTTCCTTGACAGGCGTCCTGGTCAAGCCGGATGAGGAAGTCGTGCAAGGACAAGCTATCGCAACCGCCACGGAAAATGAGTGGAACCCGGAAGCGGGCGTCTACTTGCATTTCGAAGTGAAAGAAGACGGCGTGACAAAAAATCCGCGTACGTATCTCGGATTCCAATAAGATCCCTTGAGGCCATTCCGATGAAATTGGAGTGGCTTTTTCCTTTTCCCCAGAATATCTCCGATACCCTCCAGAAATCCCGTGTTTTCCGCATACCTGCCGCATTTGCCGCATAAGATGAAGGAAGATACGGAGCTGACAGGAAAGGAAGAGGGCGTGCACGAGCAAATACGGAGGCGATGCGTGCGCCTCGGCAAGATGTTGCTGGAAACGGGACTTACAGTGCGGGCGCTGGCGAAAGCGACGGGGTACTCCAAAAGCACAGTCCATAAAGATCTCACGGACCGCTTACCCAACGTCGACCTGGCCTTATCGGAGGAAGTCGCCAAAATATTGGCCTACCATAAGTCTGTCAGACATCTACGCGGCGGCGAGGCGACACGCATCAAATGGATGAATGAAACGAAGAAGATTGGCGATGAATAGGAAAAAGGGACGTGTCGTGAACAATGCCGACCGTCCTTTTACTATGGAAGGAAAATGTAAGAGAATATCCAAAATATTTCATCGTTCCTGGTACCAAAGTATGTTCACTACCGGATAACTATGGTAAAATTATAAGTTAGGAGAGTACATATACGGGAATTTCGGAAGGGGAAAATTGAGGAATGTTTTCAAAAGATATCGGGATAGACCTTGGCACAGCCAATGTCCTGATTCACGTAAAAGGAAAAGGGATCGTATTGAATGAACCCTCGGTCGTAGCCGTAGATAAAAAGACAAATAAAGTGCTGGCCGTGGGCGAAGAGGCAAGACAGATGGTCGGGCGGACACCGGGGAACATCATTGCGATCCGTCCGATGAAAGATGGGGTCATTGCGGATTTTGACGTGACAGAGGCGATGCTTCGCCATTTTATTAATAAATTGAATGTCAAAGGGTTTTTATCCAAGCCACGCATCCTCATTTGCTGCCCGACCAATATTACGAGCGTCGAGCAGAAGGCGATCCGGCAAGCCGCAGAAAAGTCGGGCGGCAAACAGATCTATCTCGAAGAGGAGCCGAAAGTGTCGGCAGTCGGCGCAGGGATGGACATTTTCCAGCCAAGCGGCAATATGGTCATCGACATCGGAGGCGGGACGACCGACGTGGCCGTTCTGTCAATGGGCGATATCGTAACCTCGCAGTCTATTAAAGTGGCGGGAGATACATTTGATACGGATATTACGAACTATATTAAAAAAGAGTACAAACTGCTGATCGGGGAACGGACAGCAGAAAATATCAAAATCAACGTCGGCACCGTGTTCCCAGGCGGCCGGAAGGAAGAAATCGATATCCGAGGACGCGATCTCGTTACGGGGCTGCCCCGCACGATCACCGTCAATTCGCAGGAAATCGGGGATGCTCTCAAGGAATCGGTTTATCTGATCGTCCAAGCGGCTAAAAATGTCTTGGAGAAGACACCGCCTGAACTGTCAGCGGATACGATCGACCGGGGGATCTTCCTGACAGGCGGCGGCGCCTTGCTGCACGGGATCGACCAGCTGCTTGCGGAAGAGTTGAAGGTCCCGGTGTTCATTGCCGAAAGTCCGTTGGATTGTGTCGCGATCGGGACCGGGATTCTATTGGAGAACATGGGCAAAGCATCGATGGTGTAAATTGGAGATTGAAATGAATGGAGATATGCCGAAAATAAGTATAAGGAGGTCAGGCTTATGTTTCGCGGATTTTATACAGTCGGATCGGGGATGATCGCCCAGCAGCGGAAGACGGAGTTGCTGGCGAATAATATTGCCAATGCGAATACACCGGGGTTCAAGGCGGACCAGTCCGTCATCCGTTCCTTCCCGGAAATGTTCATGTCAAGCATTGAGACGGCCCGGATCCCGACGAAGAACGGATTTCAAATGAAAGGCCTCTCGCCGGTCGGCCCGATTTCGACAGGTGTCTATATGCAGGAAACCCTGCCGCTCTTTACCCAAGGGCAACTGCGGGAAACGGGGTTGAATACGGATGTGGCGTTGATCGATGGGCTGCTGCCGACAGATGAGGAAACGGGGATCCAAGGTGCGATCTTCTTCCGGTTGGAAAATGAAGGCGGCACGGAACATTATACGAAAAACGGCAACTTTGCGCTCGATCCGAACGGTTTCCTGACGCATCCGGCGGGCTATTACGTATTGGATGAAAACGGCCAGCGCATCGAATTGCAAAACGATGATTTCCACATTACGAGTGAAGGTGTTATCATGGATGGGGACAACGAGGTGGCGACAATCGGTGTTTCATTTGCCCAGCGTCCTGATACGCTCATGAAACTTGGCAACGGGACATTCGTCCAAGAAGGCGGAGGCGATCTGCCGGCTGCTGATGGCGTTGCAGGCGTCACATACTCGATGCAGCAGCGGTATTTGGAAGCTTCCAACGTGGATGCAGCCCGGGCGATGACCGACATGCTCACCGCCTATCGCGCGTTCGAGGCGAATCAAAAGATCCTGCAAGCGTACGACCGAAGCATGGAAAAGACTGTGACGGAAGTCGGACGAGTCACGTGAATTCTCTCTTAAGTGAAAGGGGCCAACACGCATGATCCGCACGATGGCGACAGCGACCAATACGCTCAATCAATTACAACACCAATTTGATATAATCGGCAATAACTTGGCCAACGCAAGCACGCATGGCTATAAATCGAATGAAGCGAGCTTCCATGAGCTCCTTTATCAGCAATTCAACAATGACAAGGCGGACGAGGCGCCGCGGCAATCGCCGCTCGGCATCCGCTACGGAACCGGCGCGGTCCTGGGACAAGCGCAGGTCAATTGGAAGATCGGCTCCTTGCAGATGACGGGACGGGAACTCGATTTCGCGCTGACGGAACCGAAGCAGCATTTCAATATTCTGATGCCCGGGGAAAACGGCGAGCAGACCGTCTATACGCGGCAAGGGAACTTCTACGTGTCACCGGTGGCAAATGGCCAATTGATGCTCGTGACGGGCGATGGCTACCCGGTTGCGAACAGTGCAGGCCAACCGATCACGTTTGCCGATAACGTCCAAAGCTACAAAGTCCAGCCGGGCGGTGTGCTGGAAATGACATTTACAGACGGAACAGTCGGACAAGCGGAGCTGGGGATCACTGTGATGGAGCGGCCGAACGTCATGACACGCCTATCTGCAACCAATTTCGCCCTTCCGGAAAACTTGGCGGATTTAGGGGTCAATGAAGCCGACATCCTGACCGAAATCCAAGGGGCGGCGCGGAACGGAATCGGATTGCAAAACCAGGCACTCGAAGCATCCAACGTCAACTATGAGAAGGAAATGACCGATTTGATTTCCGTCCAGCGTTCCTATCAATTCAATGCACGCACAGTGACATTGGCAGATCAGATGCTCGGCCTCATCAACGGCATCCGATAATTGCCAGTGGCGAGAATAATACTTTTTAGATGAAAAGCAGCGAAAGTCTGTTACGATAGAGGGGCGGTCCAAGCCATCGGAAGGTTTCGACCGGATGACCCGGACGAAGGGTCTCGGCATAGTCCGGCTACCGGCAGCCAGAGATTAGAGAACTAGGGAGTATCGGATATGACAGATGAAAAACGGTATGGTTCCAATCAGATCGGTCGGGAGCGGCTGGAAACCGAAGCACCGGCCAAACGATCGTTGCGCACCTCCCGTCATGAACGGAAAAAGAAGGAAGAAGAGACCGGGCAACCGGAGGAAAGCCGGAAATGGGTTCAGATACGGATCCTGCCGATATGGCTCCGCATCCTCCTGGTCCTTTTGCTATTGGCGGGCGCGGCCATTCTAGGGGCGATGATCGGTTACGGCTATCTCGGGGACGGCCAGCCAAGCGAAGTGCTGAAAAAAGAAACATGGACACATATCTTTGATATAATGAACGGAAAAGAGTCGTAAGCGGCTCTTTCATTTTTTACATAACGCACCATCAGGAGGAAATGCTATGCTGACAGCAAGTCAAATACAAGAAATCATCCCGCATCGTTATCCTTTCCTGCTCGTGGATCGGATTTTGGAACTTGAAGAGGGGAAACGGGCGGTAGGCCTCAAAAACGTGACGGCCAATGAAGACTTTTTCAACGGCCATTTCCCAGGCTATCCCGTCATGCCCGGAGTTCTCATCGTGGAAGCGCTTGCACAGGTCGGAGCGGTGGCCATGCTCCAAAAAGAGGAAAACAAAGGGCGGCTCGCCTTCTTCGCAGGCATCGACAACTGCCGTTTCAAACGGCAAGTGACGCCGGGCGACACATTGCGCCTGGAAGTGGAAATCGTCCGGTTGCGCGGCTCAATCGGCAAGGGGAAAGCGGTAGCTACCGTCGATGGAGAAATTGCGTGCGAAACGGAAATGACATTTGCGCTCGGACCGGCCAGCGGAAACTAAATTTGCAAGGAACTTGAAATTTCGTTACAATGGTCAATGCAGTGTCGTGCCTACACGGCAACGCACTTTTATAGTAGGAGGGTACAACTGGATGTTCAAAGATTTATCTCCAAATATCAAAAGCAGTATCACCAGATCCATCACACAAACGTTTGAACAATATATGAGCAATATCGAATGGAGCGAGGAACGATTCAGCATCGATGATTATTTTTCCAGCTGGCGCGAGTACATCACGACGAAAGCGCTCTGGTACAACAAAATACCGGATGCCATGAAACAGGATCCTAAATTCCATCAAGACCTGGCCGATCGCATCAATGAAATCATTGAGCGCATCTTAAGCGAACCGCCATCCGAAGAGCAAATCGCCACCATTCAAATGATGCAGGAAGAGCTCGGCACCCACTATGAATATGAGTGCAAAGCCGAAGCATTATACGTGGAAAACATATTGAAGAATTATATACAAAACCAGCGCTGAGCCGGCTTCTGGGCCGCTCCTTCAAATATTAGCGGAAGCAAGGATAATTCCCTCTTTTCGAGCCAACCTACAAATATCATACGGTCTGTATGATAAACGGCTTGTGGAAAGGAGGGAATTTTTCATGTTCAAAAAAGTCTTACCGCTCGTTTTCATGTCGGGCCTCGTCCTCGCAGCATGTAACAACAATGGGGATAACGAAAACAACGGCAATAACGGGGCAGTTCCGAACAACAACGAAACGCCGATGGAAAACCTGGAAGACCGGACCCGGGATTGGACACCTGATGTGAACAATAACGACGTAAACAACAATGGGCAAACCGGACCGAACCTCGACGGCATCGATAACGGCAATGACAACCGGGTACGTGACGGCATCATAAACGATACCGACATGAACAATGGGCTCGATACCGGTGACACAACCACTACCCCACGTGACAACGTCAAGGATGACCTGAATAACAACCGGAAAAACAACATGAACGGTACCAACAACCGCTAACCGCAAGCCGACCGAAAAACCGTCCCTCGCATCGAGGGACGGTTTTTGCCTGTCTAACTGAGCCTATGTCTCGCGCTCATAACTAGCGTCGGCACGCTCATAATTCTGAATCTGCCGCTCATAACAGCGTCGGCGCGCTCATAACGGGCGAATACACGCTCATATATATGGGGTACGCGCTCATAACGGGCGAATATGCGCTCATATACATGGAGTACGCGCTCATATCGAATGGATCCCGCTCATATCTGGTGCTCCCGCGCCCATATCCCGTGTGTCCCCGCTGATATGAGATGGGTTGGCGCTCATATCGAATGGATCCCGCTCATATCTGGTGCTCCCGCGCCCATATCCCGTGTGTCCCCGCTGATATGAGATTGGTTGGCGCTCATATCGAATGGATTCCCGCTCATATCTAGTGCTCCCGCGCCTATATTATGTGTGTCTCCGCTGATATGAGATGGGTTGGCGCTCATATCGAATGGATTCCCGCTCATATCTGGTGCTCCCGCGCCTATATTATGTGTGTCTCCGCTGATATGAGATGGGTTGGCGCTCATATCGAATGTATTCCCGCTCATATCTGGTGCTCCCGCGCCCAAATCCCGTGTGTCTCCGCTGATATGAGATGGGTTGGCGCTCATACCGAATGGATTCCGCTCATATCTGGTGCTCCCGCGCCCATATCCCGTGTGTCCCCGCTTATATAACGCGTGTGCCCACAGGCGGAACGCTCACTTTTACCCAAGCTTTCATACCCCTCCCGCCTTATGCCTCCTTGCGTATACTAGGTGTTCAAAATCATAAAACTAAATGTTTGTCAATTAATTGTGGTTAAAACCCTCAAAATTCTATTTTGAGGGAATCTATTCCAAATATCAAATTTGTTTGATAACCTCAAAGAAGGAGGGAGAAAAATGATCTTTAAAGAAAGAGCGATGCCGAAAAACTTAGTAGGCACGGAAGCTTTAATGAGACGCCTTCATCCAGATCATGCAAAATATCAACAAATTCGGGAAAATCATCGGAACACGAAAGCAGGGTTTGGGGGAGAACAGGATTTTGATAAGCATATGAAAGAGTTCAGACCTAATTATCCATATGCTATCCTGCATGACATTTGTCTGAAACAGGACGGAATCTATTTTCAAATGGATTCCATATTAATTACCCCAGCATTTATCGTGATTTTTGAAGTGAAAAATTATGCAGGGAAGATATGGATCAAGTCCAAACCAACCCAATTCATCCGCGAACTACAGTCGGGCGAACGAAAAGTGATGACCAGTCCCATCGTCGAGCTAGAGCGCAAACAATACTTACTGAACAATTGGCTTATGCAAAGGAAGATTAATTTGCCCATCAAAACAATCGTGGCTTTCGCTTTTACAAATGAATTGATGATGGAGGAAGAGCTGGAAATCAAGATTCTCTTTACTAATGAAGTCCCGAATTATTTAAGGACAGTGCCGATAGAGAATGAAATCATTAAGAGAGAAGAGATTCAAAGGTTGACTAATTCAGTAAGAAAACATCATCAAGAGTATGATCCGTTTCCGATGATTGAAACAATGGGCTTGGCACGGGAGGATATTCTGTTCGGCGTCATCTGCCCATCTTGCGGTTGCCGCCAAATGGAATGGATTCAGAGAAAATGGGGCTGTCCGCATTGTAAGCACGCCAGCACAACCTCACACCATGACGCGCTTGCAGACTGGACATGCCTCATCAGCAAACGAATTACAAATAAAGAGTTCCGTGAGTTTACATTTTTGAAAAATCCTCATGTTGCCAAGAGGCTCTTACTGCGTTCCGGCCTATCCAAGAGGGGAGAACGCCGAGGTGCTTATTATGTAATGGAATAGAACAGGATGCTAAAACGCTTCAGCTTCATAACATGTTAAGCGTTTTAGCATTCATAGTTCAATCTATTGTGCTCGTAATTAATAACTGCGTGCCCTGTGTTCATAAACGTTTGTTTTCGCCCATAACTCCATGTCCGCGCCCATAAACGTTTGTCCCTGCACGTAACCCACGCCCCCATCCCCACAAAAAAAACCGCCCTCATCTCCAGGCGGCATTCCCGAATCTCAACTATTCTTCTTATCTTTTTTCAACCGAGGGCGGGAGCGCATGTCGGACTCGAAGCGGCGGAGCAGGTCGCCGCCGTCGAGGCCGTCGCCGATCAGCTCTTCAAGAAGTTGTTCCGCGTATTGGGAGCGGGCCCGCTTTAGTCGGCCTTTCATGAGGACTGAAATATTGTCTCCGATTTTTTTGACTGCTTCGACGGCGACGCGGAAGGCGGCTGGTTCGTTTTCCGGGTAGGAAATGACTACTTTGGCTTCCAGCAGCTCGTCGGCGGCTTTCCATTTTTCGAACGTTTCCTGATATTTTTCATCGATGAACAGCTCCAGGACCCACATATGGTGGCTGTTTTCCTGATTGATGATAATCCCGTCGATTAGCGGGAAATCCCTCATTTGATCGTCGTCCAGGATGCTGACGGACAACATTTTAAACGTTTTCATGGTCGCCACCCTCCTCTTTTTTCATCCAGTATACCACAGCTTCCAAAATAATCGGCAAATGTGCGAAAGTCGAATTATCACGGAAAATGAAAAACTTGACGAAGTGCGTCAAATCAAGGAAAGCCCATCAACCTCCCCGGATAGCCTCCCTCCAAATCCCCGGTTTGACCGCGAAAAACAGGTCAAAATGCCATTTTGGGACTTTGCCAGGAAGAAGCCCCGCCGCGTATGATGAAAGCAATCCACAAAGAAGGGAGGGACCTACTTGAACCAGGTTGCACTCGTGGGGCGCCTTACGAAAGATCCCATGCTCCGGAAATTTACGGAGGGGCGGATGCAGACAAGTTTCGTATTGGCCATCAATCGCAATTTCAGAAATCAAAAAGGAGAGGTGGACACGGACTTTGTCCTTTGCACCGTGTGGGGAAGGACGGCGGAAAATACGGCGAAGCATTGCGGAAAAGGATCTTTGATCGGCGTAGGCGGACGGATCCAGTCGCGGACATATGAGCGGGCGGATGGGAAGCGCGTGTATGTCACTGAAGTGATTGCCGATGATATCCGTTTTTTGGCGACGAAAAACCGGACTCATGACAACCTGTACAGTGAACCGGATGCCAGCGAAGCGTCTTCATTAGCGGGTGAGGAGGCAACGGAGCATTTTCAATTGCCGGAAAAGGAAATGGAAGGACTACCGATTTTCTGATCGTCGTGCAAGATACATAGCGTCGGCGGAAAATCGCAAGGAAGGAGAAGAGGGGGCCGGTCTGCAAGCCGGGAATGGTTGACACAACTGAAAAATGGAATGAGAAATTTAAAGGATGGACTCCGCCGGGAGGGGAACCGGCGGGCCGAATAAACACATGCCGTGGACTGTGACCATCAGGGGTCCGATGCACGGTGAACATGGGGAAGAACAGCTTATATCAAAGAGGGGCGGTAACTCCGCCGACAAAAAGCCGGACAAGTCAGGCGGGGGAGACTGCTTTCCCCGCCAGCATATCCGGCGTCATATGAAAGGGTGTGTCAAATGCGTACTATCGAAAAAGAAGTTCTACGGATGGAACTGCAAATCGGGCAATTGATCAACATCATCGCAAACCTCAATGAACGGATCGGTCACTTGGAGGACGACAGACGGAAAGGCAGGACAGCCACTGTACATAAAATCCCGCTCGCCCGCCGTCATTGATCGAAGGATAGCAGATCCTCCAACTCGGTATCCGAAAGCTCGGTCAACCATTGGCTCGATTGAATCAGTTCGGCGGACAGTTCCGCTTTCTCAGCGAGCATCTTATCAATTTTCTCCTCGATCGTCCCGATGGTCACAAATTTATGGACATGGACGAACTTCGTCTGCCCGATCCGGTATGCCCGGTCGGTTGCCTGGTTCTCGACAGCCGGGTTCCACCAACGGTCCGCATGTAGGACGTGGTTCGCCCGTGTCAAATTCAAACCGGTCCCTCCTGCCTTCAATGACAGGATGAATACGGGGAACTCGCCGTTCTGAAAGGCCGCAACGAGATGGTCCCGCTGTCCTTTCGGCATGCTGCCCGTCAAAAACGGTACATCGATGCCGTGCAATTCCGATAAACTTTGGCGGATCAGCTGACCCATTCCGATGTATTGCGTGAAAATGAGACATTGTTCGCCATTTCCTGCAATATCAGCGGCCATCGTGACGATCCGTTCAAGCTTATCCGATCGGGTTAGAAGCTGTTCTGCCGGGGCGGCAGGCTCTTTTAGGAACAGAGCGGGATGATTGCATAATTGCTTAAGCCGGCTGAGCATTTTCAAAATCAACCCTTTTTTCTCGAAGCCGGTCAATGTCTGCAATTTGAATTTCGTCTCCTCAAGGAAGCTCTCGTATAAGGCGGCTTGCTCGGCAGTCAGCGGACAATATTCGTTTTGCTCGAGCTTCTTCGGCAAATTCAGCTGCAATTCGGGATCGTTTTTTGTTCTTCTCAATAAAAACGGACGGATCTTCGCACGAAGTTTCCGTTTATCCAATTCAGAATCATCCCGCTCGATCGGAATGATGAAGTTGTCCGTGAACTTGCGGAAGCTGCCGAAATACCCTTTATGGATAAAATCGAAAATGGCCCACAACTCGGACAATCGGTTCTCAATCGGTGTCCCGGTCAAAGCGATATGATGCTGCCCATGGAGCTTGCGGATCATCCTTGATTGCTTCGTCTGCATGTTTTTAATATTTTGGGCTTCATCGAGTGTGATGCTGGCAAACTCGACTTCGGCTAGCATCTCACCGTCCTGGGAGGCCGTTCCGAACGTCGTCAGCACGACATCCGGTTTTTTCGTTTCCAATAAAGCCTTGAAATCCTCTTCTTTCGCACGGGATGGCCCGTAATGCGTATGGACGGAAAGGGAAGGGGCAAAGCGCTCAATCTCTTTCTGCCAGTTCCCGAGCACACTCGTCGGGCAGACAATCAATGACGGGGAATCCGAAAGCTGCTGCCGATGGACATTCAGCAAATAGGTGATAAGCTGGACCGTCTTTCCGAGCCCCATATCATCTGCAAGGCAGGCCCCGAATTGATTGGCACGCATGAAGACAAGCCAGTTGTAGCCTTCGACCTGATACGGACGCAGATCCGTCTGCAAGTCTTCGGGGATAGCCGCTTCAGGCAACCCTTTCTTATCGGAGAGCATCTCCATGTAATGACGCAGCGATTTCTCCATCGTGAAAGCGAAAAGAGGATCATCCAAAAGGTCTTCGTCTTCCATAGGAACGATCTCCTCCGGCACGTCCTGGAACAGCAGGTCCTTCACGGTCCACTCGCCGGCATCCGCCCGGTCCATCAATTCCCGGATTTTCCGGAGCCATTGGGGGTCGATATGGAACCATTCGTCACCCGAACGGATATACTCCCGGTTTTCGTCGACGAGCTTGCGGAAGGTTTCCCGGTCGATTTCCCGATCGGCGAGCGAAAAACTCCAATCGAAGGACAGCACTTCATCGAGTCCCGTTGCCGACTTAAACGAAGTGACGCCTGCGTTCGTCCGGATCCGCATTTTCGATTCGGTCACCGATTTCAACCAAGCCGGAAGGATGACCGGGAAGCCGAACGTCTGGAAGAGCGGCAAATCGTTTTGAATGAACAGCCGGACATCGCTATCCGCCATCTCGAAGGAGAGGAACCGATCACCGGGCAAGACGTCCACCGAACGGAGGAAAGACGCCATTTCAGACTGCCTTTTTAAAATATCCTCCGCAAACGGCTTCCATTTCGCCGGCAGGGCATCCCCGATGGGCGCATCTTTCTTGCGGACTGCAGGTACCCAGTGCGATCCCCTTTCGCTCACAAGGACGGTTTCAAGCAACCATTCGGAATCCGTATCCATTTCCGGTTCGGTCAAACGGAAGGCGACGCGGACCGACATATCTTCAGGTGATTCATCGGGCCAGCCGTACGTCTGCAAATGGGGCAGCAAGGTGGCCAACTGCTCGGAATGGATGCCAAGGTCCGCCAGTTTGCTATCGACTGCGAGCACAAGAAGGGATGCCGCTTCCTCCGATACTCCATCACGAAACCGGAGCTTGCCGTCTTCCAGCTCCGCGTGGGTCCAGACATCGCCATCCGACCAGGCTGTCGCCGCTTCGCGGATGGATTCGAGAAGGCGGCTGTCGATTTCGGTCATCCCTTCCACCGTCACAAACGGATGCAAACGGGAAAAAATCGAAAGCAGTTGATCCGGTCGGACGTTGACCGCATCCTCCGTCACGTCGGCAAGCAGACCGAACAAGGACTGCTCTTGATGAAAGAACAAATAGGAAGCGAGTCGATCGGGAGCTATCCGGACACCATCCGGATCTTCTGCAGAGATGGAAAAAAGACGATGATCCGCCTGCTGGATGGATAGGCGGAATAGAAGGTTTAATGTTTCATTCATATGTTCAGATTCCCTTTCTCCATTTCTTCCATCAATGCGCGAAGGCGGCGGTATTTCTCGCGCACGGTATCGATATACTTGTTCCAGAATTCAACTTTTCCGCTTTTTTTCGAGCCCGCTTTCATTTTCTTGAAAATGCGGACAGCGGAACGATAGCTATGCCGATTCTTTTCATTGATTAATTGCATGGCATAAGTATGGAGGAGGGGAAGGACGGTCGCGGGATCTTCAGCCAAGGCAATCTTCAGGCCGCCCACTTCAGCCTCTTCATAGGTGACGCGGAATCGATGCATCAAAGCGGCCCATTCGGTAAACCGGTTGCTCTCCACAAGGAAATCCGCGTATATGTCGACGCCCGCCATGCCGTATTGCAAGAAAAGCGCTTCCCGATCCGCATCAGGGAAATCGGCCGTTTCCAATAAACCGTCTAAATGGCGGATGAAGGATGAATGGTGCGCATAGTCGTCCGCATGGTTGACGAAGTCGCCAAGGTGAGGAAGCAATGCCCGCATGATGGTGGTCAGGCACTCGATCTCTTCTTCCTCTTCGGCCAAATCCGCCAAGGGAAGCCAGATCGGCACTTGGGCCGTCTCCATATGAGCGACCGCCTGTTCCAATTTATCCTGCCTGCCTTGCAGCAGATGGAACAAAGCGGTGAACATACGGGATTCCTCCGTCCCGTAATTTTGCAGGATCGTCACCTCGGCCTCCCGGGAAGTGGTCTCCATGAAAAGCCCTTGCCAAAAGAGGCGGTACACGTAAAACCGCTCATCGAGCAGTCCTTCATTGAATAAGGCGAATGCCCGGACCATCTCTTTCAAGCGCTCATGGAATACGTCCGCCTCGAACAGCTTCGGTTTCGAACCGATCGAGTGCACGGAGTCCTGCAGTTTTTCCATCTGCTCTGTCAGCCAGTTTTTCACATACCATTTTCCATAATGAAAGGACAGGTTATCGCCTCTCAGATGGCCGGCGAGATACGGCCAGGCGGCATCGAGCAAATGGAGCCGGTAATATAATTCAAAAAGCGGCTTCCACTCCCATTCGAAAGGGGAGAGCGGCTTCATTTTTTGTTCGATCAAATTGCTTTCGTGAATGAAAACTCCGGGATTTTCATTCAATTCGATGTGGCGCAGCGGGGCGGTCAAGCGGGATAACACTTGGATCCACGCATCGGGCGTCCGGTCAAATACAGATAAGCTCATTTGCGCCGTCTCCATCTCCCGCCATTCATGCAGCCAGTCCGTAATCGAATGGAACTGGGAAAAGAGATGGAAAACGACAGCAATCCGGTGGGGACACCAGCCGGGCTCGCCGCAAGTGCAAGTCGCCTCCATATTCGGAAAGGACAGGAGGACCTCTTGCGGCCCCGGTTCCTCCCTTATAGCCGCAGTGATTTCACCGGGCGTTGCAGTGAACCGATAAGGGCCTACCACGTTGCGCCGGACATGGGACGTGGCTCGTCGTATCACCTGCGCTTCCCCCGGAACGTCGGGGCGAAGGGCATGTTTGATTTCATCGAGGAAAGTTTCAATTTCTTTTTCGTGTAAATAGGAAACACGTTCAACGGTCATGTGCATCGGACCACTCCCTAAGAAAAGCATTCCTTTCATTATAACGCTTTTTGGGGCGGTCCGTAAAAGAACTTAATCCGCTTCCCGGTTTTTGTCCCGCTTAAAAATCAATTCCAACATTTTTTTATTCACATTCAAGAAATCGCGGCGATCTTTTTCGGTTAAAGTGGCGAGCAATGTAACGAATTCCCGTAGCTCGGCCGAGTCTTCAAAAATTTGTCGATGTCTGTCGATAAAACTATCCATATAGCGTTCTTTCAATTCATTGGTCTGCAGGGCCCGGTCCTCTTTGTCCGCACGTACGGATTTCAAAGGGTCTCCCAAGACCATAGCGAGAAAATAATCATCCGGGATGTCAAAAACCCTTTTGGCGACCGCCATCAAATCCTGTGGAAACCCACGCTCATTCCGTTCGTAGTTTGATAAGGTTTCCGGCGTGATGTTCAACTTGTAAGCAGCTTCTTTCTGTCGTATATGAATATACTCTTCCCTGTACTCCCTAAATTGTTGTCCGAAATGCATTAGCTACACTCCCCTTTTTTCCCAACCGTACGAAAGAAAGGGGAAGGGAGTGACAAAACCAACGATTTGTTTTCTGGAATCAAAGAATTGTTGGTTTTGCGATAAAATTATCCAATTAGTGCAAGAATGATAGGTATATTTGTTTAATTTTAAATTGATACTTTACTCATAAAAAAGAGGAGGAGTGAGAAGTTGGAAAAGTTCGAGCTGTATGTACCGAATTTAAGAAGTCTATTGGAGATTAAAAGAGGATGCAAGCGGAAACGCGCCCGGCTTTTCAGAGAAATGCTGCCCGGGGTGAATGTGGTTTTCCTTCCGGAGGAAAACATGATGTACATCAGTCCGGTATCGAACGGCAAAATTCAATTTCAGCTGGTCGCCTTGGACTTGGAAAACGACAAAATTACGTTCCAGCGAAGAAGCGGGAGCGCTGGCGACGGCCATCGATGGATTTTTGAAATGCTATCGACCTTGCAGTGGGATTTCTTGCCGAAACAAATGTCATATGTCATGGAACGGCCGCCGCAGCATAGAATAGAAGAGAAAACCTGAACCCCTTTTCCTGCCCCTGGCGAATCGAATAATTGAAAGCGATTACATTCACATAAAGGACGTAAGTGTGATAGAATAATAATAATCGGAATATTCGATAATGGAGGGGAGAAAGATGCTTACCGTTCAACGTATGAAACCGTTCCTGATGAGCCAAGAGGATTTTCGTCTACGTCTTGTGTTTGCATATCAATACTTCTCCATCATTAAGGGAGAAGAAGTGTTCCAGTTCATACCGTCGGAAGGCAAGGAAATCGTAGTCAACTTGAAAAGCCTGCAAGTCGAAAACCTGGGAGAAATCTTCGTTTTCCAGCGAGGCAGCCGCTTCATCCGATTGCCGCTTTACCAACTGCTCCTCATCTCAGATATCCACGTTCACTTGTCCACAATTCTTGAGGGGGTGGTAGAAATCGCAACAGATTCCGTGATGCCGAAAGAAGTGACGAAAGAAGCGGAAGGAATCATCGAATACTTGGAGATGGAGAACAAATGGCGCATGATCGACTACGCACTCGAAACCCATGACAAACAACTATTCAACGAACTGACGGAAGGAATGCAGTAACCTTGAAAATCAGCCCATGACAAAACATCTGTCGTTTATTTTAAAACGGTAGGTGTTTTGTTTTGTAATGAAATATGGGGAGATTGCTTCCGTTACATAGGGGGGAATTATAGAAGGAGCTAGGGAAGCTCATGTCTTAGTGCCTCGTATTCACAGCACACGTCATGCGCGGATAATTCGGTTCAGGCGATGATAATTTGTTGCAATGGCTGATAACATAGATCAAGTGCTGATATCCTGTATCAACGGCTGATACCTCGTCTCAAGTGCCGATATATGATGTCAACGGCTGATACCTCGTCGCTCAGGGCCCATATTTTAAACTGCGCGCCCATACTTGCCGCTGCCGCGCTTATACTTGTGTCTGCCCCGCCCATAATTCGGGTTCCGCGCTCAAACCACCGTCTCCCGCGCTCATAAGTCGACGCCCCGCGCCCATAAGTCGACGTTCTGCGCTCAAACCACCGTCTCCCGCGCCCATAAGTCGACGTCCCGCGCTCAAATCCCGCGCCTCGCGCCCATAAGCCGACGCCCCGCGCTCAAACCACCGCCTCCCGCGCCCATAAGTCGACGTTCCGCGCTCAAATCCCGCACCCCGCGCCCATAAGTCGACGTTCCGCGCTCAAACCACCGCCTCCCGCGCCCACAAGCCGTCGCCCCGCACTCAAACCACCGCCTCCCGCGCTCAAAAGTCGACGTTCCGCGCTCAAATTCCGCGCCCCGCGCCCATAAGCCGTCTCCCGCGCCCAAAACTCACACCCCAACGCCCCTGCCTCATCTCGTCAAAAAATGCAAGACTGCTACAAATATCATAGAACCTGTCAAACCCAACAGAAAATCCTGCCAGGTGAGGATGGACTTTTCGTGTTTATTCATAAGAAATCGCCCCTTTGTCGATTTCCCGGGAAATAAAGGGGGGGATTTCCCGGGAATCGTGTTCTATAAATAGGATAGCCAACTAACTCGGATGATAAACAAGTCGAGTGCAAAAATTCAAACGATAAAAACTCCCTGAAGTTTGCTGCTCCAAAACCGTCCCATGCCTCCAATATATGAAAAATTGACCCAAAACCCCTATAACCACCAGCACCCCTTCCAACCGTCAAACGTTGCAAATCCCGCATATTTTGCTAGAATGACAGTAATGGATAAATTGAACGAACACACTTATTTCAGCCCATTGGCAGCAGGAAGGGATCATGGCATGTTCTTTGATTACAGATTTTGGAGATACTTGGCAAGTTCGCATCAATTGGCGGAGCAGTTGCAAACTTCCACGATGCGCGGATTTCGGAAACGGGTTGTGGCGGTTTTCGTACTCGGCGTGTTGCTGTTCGCGACGCGCGAAGTATGGGGAATGAACACGGAAAAACTGACAGCGCTGCTCTCGACCATGACGACAGCCGATTATACAGTGGCCCGTTATGCCTCGCTGATCGGCATCCTGCTCTGGGCCATCCTGTACATGGCCTTCCACTATTGGGGAGTCGCATACATATTACACCGGATCACCTCGATCCCCTTCAAACAGCTGTTGCCCCTGCAATTGCTGACAACAGGCATATTATTGATCGAGAAATTGCTCGTCTTCACCGTCTTCGCATTGAAAGGCGAGACGGCGGCCGTATCGTTTCTATCCTTCGGCCCGCTCGCGAACACGTTTCTCGACAACTGGTACATTATCTTTTTCCTAAATCAATTGACCGTGATGGGCGCGTTGATCATCGGAATCCAATACCGATTCATCCGCTCCTATCCGAGCGAAAACGGTTGGTATCGGATGCTGCCGGTCCTCATCGGGCTTCATGTGGCGATGGCGCTCCTGACGGCGGCGGTCGGTTTCATCCCGTACGAGGAATGGTTCCACTCGCTTGTGGGAAGGGGTGTCGTTGAATGAACAGAACGATGAATCTTTTTGTCGCAATCGCCGTCAGTGCATTTTTGGCATGCAATCTGTATTTGCTCTATTCGTCGAAAAGTGTCATCCCGAAGACGATCTACGTCAGCCAATCCGAACGTATGACGAGCGGGGAGCATAGTGAAAAATTGGCGAAGGAGGGACTGGTCGCCCCTGCGGAAGTGTACACCGTCTATGTCAGCGACGACGAAGTGGTGGACACATGGGAAGTGAAGGAAGGCGACTATGTCTACCCGGGCGATGAAATTGCAACATTGCAAACCGTCCGCGCGGAAGGCCAGCGCGCTGTCTGGGAGGCGGAACGGGAAGCGCTCATGTCGCAAAAGGCGGCCGTACTCAGCTTGATGAACTCGCTCGAATCGGAACGGGATTCGGCACAATCCGACAGCACGTCCAATGTCCGCAGATCGGACAGCACCCGAGAGGGCAATGAAGATGCAAGTGTCGAGGTAGGCTGGAATGTCGATGTGCAAGTCGATGTCAAACAGGATGGTTCCTACGCACAAGCCATCGCCGCGGCAGATCAGGAATTGGCGGATATCGAAAGGCAACTTGTCGTCGTGGAGACGCAGCTGGCGCAAAACCCGTCCCGTCCAGCACTGGTCAGCCCGGTGGAAGGGGTCGTCTCCCATGTAATCCGGACCGGTTCCACAATTGCGGTCGATATTTACAGTTCACAGAAAGTGGTCGTCACCTATGCGACGAATCAGGAATGGAAACGGATCGAGCAGGGCGACCGGGTGATGCTCCAAGGGGGCGACCTCGGAACTGCGGTGGTTGGCAACGTCCTATCCGTAGCTCAAACGCCTGCCAATCCGGACCGTTGGCTGGATGCCTACCAAACACTCGACCCTAAAGAAGTGAAAAATCCGCTCGCTTACTACGAAGTTCGGATTCTGGCCGAAACGGATATGGAATCGACGCCGTTCGGAGTCAATATGAATGCAATCGTCCTAGTAAATGAAGCGCCGGATTCCATCGCCGTGAAAGACAGATGGCTTGTGGACAAGCTGAACGACCAAGCGGCCACCTGGGTGATTGACGAAGAAGGCTTCGCTGCAAAAGTGGAAGTCACGACCCCGTTCAGTTGGAAAAACAATGCCGTCGTGACACAAGGTCTCCAAGTAGGGGATGTCGTCGTGTCCGCGGAACCACTCCGGAAGTACAAAGGTGAACCGCGCATCTTCCTGCCGATGCCGTCCGATTTCCCGACCAAATCGGAATGGAAAGCATTCGGTTGGCGGAATTATGTCGAGTCTATGATTCTCAAACGGTAAATCCCTGCCTTATGCGGGGATTTTCTTTCTCTTAAAGGGGTAAGAAAGAGGAAAAAAGGGTAATAGGAAGAATACCAGTTAGCAGCGAGAGTATTTTCCAGCAAAAGGATGTGAAAAGATGACCAATGCAAGCCGACGTGCCATTGATTTATTAGAAAAAAAGCCATTACAGCAAAACTGGGGGGCCAGGAGAGCGGCGAGGGATAAAAAATATACGAACTCGCCCGTTTTGGCAAAAGATTATGTCGTCCTTGACTTCGAAACAACGGGCCTGCGAGCGGGAGCCGACCGGATCATCCAAATCGGGGCCATCAAATATAAGGACCACGAACAAGTCGACATGCTCAACACTTTCATCAACCCGCAACGCCATATTTCCGATTTCATCACCGGTTTAACAGGCATTTCAAATGAAAAGGTGGCATCCGCCCCGACAATCGAAAAGAAGGTGCCGGAGTTATTGGAATTCATAGAAGACCTGCCGATCGTTGCCCATAATGCTTCCTTTGATATGGGCTTCCTGTACGCGCTCGACAGCATCGAGGGCATCGAAATCCCGCAATACAAAGTGATCGACACAGTCAAACTGGCCCGAAAGACAATCACGCAAATACCGAACCACAAACTGACGACACTGACCCAATTCCTCCAACTGGAACACGACGCACACGACGCCATCGGAGATTGCCTGGCGACGGCCGCCATCTATCAATATTGCTACAGCCGAACTGTCTAAAAAAGTTCTCAAATCCCATTCTACCAGTCCGGCCAGAATGCTATGATGGAAGAAATGAATGGGAAATGAGGGCTAGGAAATGAAAGAAAAAATGTGGGCCATCTGTTTCGCCTTCGTCATCAATATCGTCTTCGGAGCGATGACGGGCGAGGCGGCAGAAACGAAACACGACCGCCATGTCGGACTGCATGATCGGCTCCTGCCGATCGAAGACGTACGCGTCATCGACAACAATACGAAAGTCCCGCTGGCGGATATCGCAAAATACTTGTATTTGCCACTATCCGAAGAGGGCGGCGCCATGCATATCCGCAAACGGGGCTTCGACCTCAGCTACGATTACAAGTCGAAACGGACGGCGAAGGACGGAGTGGAACAAAAGGGAGCACCGATCACCGAAGTCGACGGCAAGTTGTACATCACCGTCACCTATATTGCCAAAGAGCTCGGCTTCAAAATCGAATACTTCCCGAAACAGAAAACGCTCCGCATCTACCGGGACGATTACCAACACATGTCCCACACGGACTACGAAAAACAAATCCAATCTTGGTTGAATCAAAAACCGTCCGTAAAAGCGAACGTCTACCTGACCTTCGACGACGGACCGAATCAATTCACGACCCTCAACACGGCAACACTTGAAAAACACAACGTCCAAGGAACCTTCTTCTTCCTCGGCAAACATATGAAGAACAATGGAAAAATCGTCAAAGCGACTGCGGCAGGCGGCCATTACATCGGCACGCACAGCATGACCCATGACAAAACCAAAGTCTACAAATCAACCAAAAGCTTCATGGCGGAAATGAACGAAGGATCCCGTCTCATTGAGAAGATGACCGGCCAGCAAGCCAAACTGATCCGCGTCCCATACGGCAGCAAACCACATGTCACCCCGGCCATGCGCACGGAACTCATCAAACACGGCTACAAAATGTGGGACTGGGACGTCGACTCGAACGACTGGAAATACACCGATAAACAAACCGACGCCATCGTCAAAAACGTCCAAACCGGTGTCGAAAAAGCCTACAAATCCGGCGACCGCGACATCATCATCCTCATGCACGACCGCAGCCAATCCACCAAAGCCCTGCCAGCTATCATTGAATGGCTTCAAGGGCAAGGGTATGTGATTAAGAAGTATGAACCTGAAAAACATGTCGTACAAAATTTCCATAAGGATGTTCAATTGTAAAAAACCGCCTGGTGGCGGTTTTTTACGTTGGGTGGGGTGGGCAAGGACGTTTCGAGGTTAGTCTTGGATGTTGTGAGGTACGGTGGAAACGTTTCGCGGTGCTGCGTTTATGTTGTGAGGCGAGACGGGGATGTTTCGGGGTTAATCTTGGGTGTTGTTAGGCAGGGTGAAAACGTTTCGCGGTACCGCGTTTACGTTGTTAGGCGAGGCGGGAATGTTTCGAGGTTAATCTTGGATGTTGTGAGGTACGGTGAAAACGTTTCACAGTGCCGCGTTTACGTTGTGAGGCGAGGCGGGAATGTTTGGAGATTAATCTTGGGCACTGTGAGGTACGGTGGAAACGTTTCAAGGTACCGCATTTATGTTGTGAGGCGGGACGGGGATGTTTCGAGGTTAATCTTGGGCGTTGTGAGGTACGGTGAAAACGTTTCACGGTGCCGCATTTACGTTTCGAGGCGGGGCGGGAATGTTTCGAGGTTAATCTTGGGCGTTGTTAGGCAGGGTGGAAACGTTTCGCGGTACCGCGTTTATGTTGTTAGGCGAGGCGGGAATGGTTCGAGGTTAATCTTGGGCGTTGTGAGGTACGGTGAAAACGTTTCACGGTGCCGCATTTACGTTTCGAGGCGGGGCGGGAATGTTTCGAGGTTAATCTTGGGCGTTGTGAGGTACGGTGGAAACGTTTCGCGGTGCCGTATTTATGTTGTTAGGCGAGGCGGGAATGTTTCGAGGTTAATCTTGGGCGTTGTGAGGTACGGTGGAAACGTTTCGCGGTGCCGTATTTATGTTGTTAGGCGAGGCGGGAATGTTTCGAGGTTAATCTTGGGCGTTGTGAGGTACGGTGGAAACGTTTCGCGGTACCGCGTTTATGTTGTGAGGCGAGGCGGGAATGTTTGGAGATTAATCTTGGGCACTGTGAGGTACGGTGGAAACGTTTCACGGTACCGCATTTATGTTGTGAGGCGGGACGGGAATGTTTCGAGGTTAATCTTGGATGTTGTGAGGTACGGTGAAAACGTTTCACAGTGCCGCGTTTACGTTGTGAGGCGGGGCGGGAATGTTTCGAGGTTAATCTTGGGCGTTGTGAGGTACGGTGAAAACGTTTCACAGTGCCGCGTTTACGTTTCGAAGCGGGCCAAGAACATTTCGAGGTACTACCCCAGCGTCCTAATCTCACTCCCCGGTTGTGGAAGGAACGTTTTGAGGTTATATGTGATGGTAGAACCGTTTCGAGGTAGTGCGTGAGCATTTCGAAGTATGATAGAGCCGTTTCGAGGCAGTGCGTGAGCATTTCGAAGTATGATAGAGCCGTTTCAAGGCAGTGCATAAGCGTTTCGAAGTATAATAGAAACGTTTCGAGGTCACGCGCAAGCGTTGTGAAGTACAGCAAAATCATTTCGAGGCTGCCCACAAGCATTACATAGTTTGATAGAAACGTTTCGAACCCCCGCAAAAGCCTTGCCAAGTATATCCGAAGCTCTCCAAACTACCCGCCCTTCCATCACCTCCAAGCAATTTCACCATCCCCAGCTCCCACCTTTCCTGTATAATCAACCAATAGAACAACAAAACTGGAAAGGGGACAGCCCCCATGTGGAAAATATATAGCCTGCTCACCATTGCCATGGTCATCTGGGGATTCAACCTGCCGCTCCTCAAATACCTCGTCACCGTCGTCAGCCCGGTCACGATGACGAGTCTACGAATCTTCCTGGCCGCCATCACCGTCTTCATCATCCTGTCGGCCTTTCGAATCGTCCGACTGCCGACGCGTGCTGAATGGAAATTCGTCCTGCTCGGCTCTCTATTAAACGTCGTCCTGCATCACTATTTCCTGAACATCGGCCTCGTCCGCACAACCGGGACCAACGCCGGACTCATACTCGGGACAGGCCCGATCCTGACCGCCATTTCCGTCGCAGTCATTCTACGAAACTATCCATCGAAGATCCAATGGCTCGGACTTCTCTCGGGTCTCGCCGGTGTCAGCTCCGTCGTACTCGCGAGCGGCGGCGTAAGCGGCCTCGCGCTAGGTGATAGTTTCATTTTTATAGCGATCCTAACCCAGGTGCTCTCATTCCTGGTCATCGCCAAAGCTGCGAAAACACTGGACCCGCGCCTGCTCACCGCGTACATGCTTTTATTTGGAAGCCTGATGCTCTTCCTCATCAGCCTGATCCAAGAGCCTGGAGAAATACGCGTATTCGCCACCGTTCCGCCTGTTTTCTGGCTCGGCCTTGTGACCAGCGCCATCCTTGGAACCGCCGTCGGACATATGCTCTACAACTATTCCGTCGGCCAAGTCGGCCCCTCCAAAGCCGCCATTTTCATCAACCTGAACACCCTCTTCTCCCTGCTCGGCTCCGCCCTTTTCCTAGGCGAATCTATTACGATCCGCCACTTGATCGGGCTAATTCTAATCATTACAGGTGTCATCTTGGGCTCTGGAGCTGCCGAGGACTTATGGAAGAAACGGAAAGCGAAAAAAGAATTAATCGAACCGAATTAACCCTAGGTATGGGGACGATTCGGTTTTTTTGTGGGGGATGTTTTGAAGTTCAGTGGAAATGATATGTGGCGGGAAGGATTTGTTTCGAAGTTTTGTGGAAACGTTGCGAGGTAGATCGGGTTCGTTTTAAAGTTTGGTAGACATGTTGCGAGGTGGCCCGTAAACATTTCGAAGTACGATGGAAATGTTATGAGGTAGTTCAAGAACGTTTCGAAGTTCGTTGAAAACATTATGAGGTAGGGCTGACTCGTTTCGAAGTTTGGTGGAAACGTTTCGAGGTGGCCCAAGCTTGTTTCGAAGTTCGCTGAATGTGTTGTGAAGTAGGGTAGGAACGTTTCGAAGTTCAGGAAAAACGTTGTGGAGCGGCTCGGCTATGTTTCAAAGTTTGCTAGAAACGTTTCGAGGCCCGATAAAAACGTAACAAGATAATATAGAATCGTATTAAAGTATGTCGAAAAACGGCAAAACAAGTCAGAAAACGCCTCCGAACTTCTTGCTTTTCCAGCATGAATCTATTAAAATATAAATATTCAGATAAAAGGAGGGAGTCCCTATACAAACAACTCGCAAACCGCCAGAAGACCTGCTCCAATTGCAACGCTTACTTGTCCGATTGCCTGAACACCATCAACAACACAAATCCCTAGCAACCAAGCTCTACCAAACCAGAGCTGGCTATTCCGGCGAACTCATCGTCGACCGGATCCTACGTGAAGTCGCCTTCCCACCAGGAACAAAAATCCTGCGCGATCTCACATTGGAAGTAAATCCCCAGTACCTCATCCAACTAGATACCCTCATCGTGACGCCATCCCGAGCCATCCTGCTGGAAATCAAACATTACGCGGGAACTGTCCAATTCGATGAACAGTCCGGTAAAACTATAAAAACCTCCGCGGACGGCGAAGTTGAGAAGTTCGACTGCATTTTACACCAACTGGACCGAGCGAAAGCCGGCCTCGAAATGTGGTTCAAACAGAAACAGTTCCCTTTACCTATCGAACCCATCCTGATTATGGCAAATCCACACGTGGAAATTCAGGAATTTCCTGAATCCACGACACTCAAATATGCCAAACAGCTGCCCCGCCATATCCGAAATTTGTTGAATCAAGAAGGGGACAAACTGACTGAACAGCAAGTGGAAACCATCGCCGAAACCCTATTCCGCAGCCAAATCAGATGGAAACGGAAAACCGCTTGCGAACGATTTAATATTGCCCCGGGAGAATTAAAGAAGGGCGTCCTTTGTCTCGAATGCAACGGGGAAGTGACGCGGAAAATGGGCCGCACCTGGTTCTGCGAAATCTGCGGCCAGCCCGGCGATTCCGCCCTCGAACAAGCTGTCGCAGACTGGTATTTGCTCATCAGTCCCACATTACGGAATAGACAACTGAAATACTTTTTGGAATTAAACTCCGCCTCCGCCGCCAGCATCGTGTTCCGTCAGCTACGTCTCAAACGGGCCGGCAAACCGCCAGGCACCGTCTATACTTGGGATTACATCTTGCCGTTGCGGAAAAATCAAAAGAAGCCAACCTAACCGGTTCGCTTCTTTTTTCATCTCTATTATTCCCAATCTTAGGCGGGTTTCCTCTATCCTGTTCTTTAGAACATCACAACGCTCAGTCTCAGCCTCGCAACGTTTATACCATTCCTCTAAACAATTTGGACTTTCCTCGCAATAACTTGCCCAAACTTCGGAACGTTCCCGCTGCACCTCGAAACAACTCCCCAAAACTTCACAACGCTCCGGCTACACCTCAAAACAATACCGTCCAACCTCGCAACGTTTTCCCCCAACATCCCAACACTCAAGCCCCCCGACCTACCAGTTAACATAATCATCAAGTTCTGATTACCAACGAAAAAAGCAGCCCAATCTTATGGGCTACTTCAAATAACGCTTTAATTCATCGTAGAAGTTCTCACGCGTACCAGCAAGTAAAACAACGACTTGTTTGCCATTTGCCTCATAAATCGTATAAGCAATCTCATAAGAGCTGCCTTTATATTTCACATCATAACCATAAATACCTGACAAATCACCTTGTTTAGGACTTCCGAGGTAAGGATTTTCACTCAGTGCTAAGAGTGCCTCTTCAAAGGCGCCTTTAAGCGTTTTTTCTTTGAGTTTTTTAAAGTAGCGTTCAGCTGCGGATGTAAAAAGAACTTTGTACATATGAGTTACTCAGTCCGAAAGATGTCATCAAAAGAAGCGGAAGACTTTTCGCCAGCGGCAATTGAATCTGCTTCTTCTAATAATGATGTGACGGCTTTCTTAATTCCTTTACTCCCTGCTTCAAATTGTTTAACCAATTCTTGACCAGATAATCCTTGGGAAACTAGATCCTTTAAGAGCTCAACAGAAAATTCCATAGTGTTATTCTGCAAAGGACGAATGACTATTGCCCCGTCTTCTAAAGAACATTCTACCTCACTACCTAAATCAAGGTGTTTATAGAAAGGCAAAGGCAATGTAATCTGACGTTTTTGTGAAACGCTGATAATTTTACGTTCCATTTGATCACGCTCCAATGAAATCGTGGACATATTGGCCACCTCCCTAATAGTATATGCAAAAAATGCTCAGATGAAACCACTTTCTTTGAAATCATTATAACAAAGAAACCAAGAATGCACTATCACAGAATTCTATTTTCCAAATCTCCTCCTTCCAGAGCATCTGGTCGTTCCTGGCATTCGGAGTTAAAAGGATAGTATACTACTAGAAAAGGAGGCGGAATTCATGAAAAAACTACTCACCACTGTCATGCTTTCTCTCACTCTAGTAGTCTCACCGACATTCGCCCAAGCAGCCTCGTTTTCGGATGTGCCACGGAGTCATTGGGCGTTTGAGGCCATCCATGAAATTTCGGCGCAGGGGCTCATCAATGGGTACCCGGATGGCACATACCGTTTGAACGAGCCCGTCACCCGGGCGCAGGCGGCGAAGATCGTGGCGCTTGCGATCGGGGCCACCCCGTCCACGAATTTCAAACCGCGTTTCCAGGACGTCAGCCCAGTGCATGGTTCATATGATTACATCCGGGCGCTGACCGAGCGGGGCATTTTCAATGACGCGGATAAGTTCCGGCCCAATGATCCGTTGACTCGTGGCCAGATGGCAAAAATCCTGACGCTCGGCTATGAAATCACCGTGGACGACAATGACTTCATTCGGTTCCGCGACGTGACGAAACAGAGCCAGTACTACGGATACATCACGACCATCGCCGAGCTCGGCATCACGACGACACCGCCGGGCGGCACTTTCAAACCGAATGACCAGTTGTCGCGTGCCCATATGGCGGCATTCATCCAACGGGCGATGGAGTTCGACGCCAAGCGTGAAAAGGGCCTCATCCATTACGATCAGGCGCAGAAACTGTATATCGAAACGTCCAAGCCGATCACCCAACCGCCTGTCGCCCAACCAGCCGACAACGCAACGAAAACAATCGGCCTGGTCAACGAACAACGAGCCAAACAGGGCCTCAAAGCACTGACGCATGACCCAGCGTTATCTAAAATTGCGCAGGCCAAAGCTGAAGACATGGCAAAAAACAATTATTTCAGCCACACCTCGCCAACCTACGGATCCGTTGAGGACATGCTCAACCGCTTCAATTACAAGTGGACGGCCTACGGGGAAAACATCGCCATGGGCTACACATCACCCGCCGATGTCGTCGACGGTTGGATGAATTCAACAGGCCATCGCGCCAACATCCTGGACGCCAAATTCACCCACATCGGCTCCGGCTACGCCACCAACGCCCAAGGCACCACCTACTGGGTCCACCAATTCTCAAAAAAATAATCCGGGTCAAATCAACCTCCGAGCCTCACGGCCCTTTACGAGAGAAAAAGGAACCAACTCCGAAATCCAATCCGGAGTTGGTTCCTTTTCCACCTTCAAAATAGTGAACCTCACAACATTCCAATTGAACTGCGAAATGTTTTTGATATGCCTTCCAACATAACGACTCAACCTCTAAACGCCCCTCTCCAACTTAGCAACATAGCATCCAAACCTCACAACGTTTTGCACCCACTGTCCAACGAATCACTCGAACCTCAAAACGTTACCAACCTACTTCATAACATACCGTGTTAGCCTCGAAACGTTTTTGCCGTGCCGTACACGGGGTGCCACGTATGGACACCATTCGCACGATTCTCGCAAATGTGGCCGTACCTGGCATCCCGGGTTCTACAAAAAAATCCCCAAATCCCGCCTCTTCCCATCCGATTTGGGGTATAGTCATACTAAGAGCCACACTAGCGAAAGGGGGAGATCACCTTGAAACGGATTCAGCTAATAATCCTTGCACTCATCACACTATTTCTACTCACACCCGCCGTCACCGAGGCTTCGAAACTCGATGATGTCAAATACTTTGTCGAAACCTACTACTACGGCGACATCCCGAAAACCTTGCATTCTATGAAAACCGTGGATGAAGTGATCAACGCGCTCGATGAATATTCCCGCTATCTTACACGGGAGGAGTACGTTACATATATCGCGGCGGTAGGGGAGGCACCCGTCTCGCATGTCGCCAACGCTAACCCGGAAATCACCTCCCATATGATGTACGGCAATACGGGGTATATCAAAATCCCGACCTTCCCGGCTAATCTCGGCAAGGAAGTCACGGCTCATTGGAACAAGCTGAAAAAAGCCGGGGCGACGGAACTGATCATCGACCTCCGCTACAACGGTGGCGGCTATGTCGATAGCGCGGAACAGCTGCTCGGCTTCTTCAAAGGAGCCACCAACGCCTACCAATTAAAAACGCGCGACGGTAGCCGACTATTCAAACCGGTCCAATCCACCGTCAAATTCCCGCAACAAACCTACGTCCTCGTCAACCGCTATTCCGCGTCCGCTTCTGAAATTGTCGCAGTCGCGCTGAAAGACCAGGACGCCAGCGTCATCGTCGGGGAGACGACAAAAGGAAAGGGGAGCATCCAGTCGTTCTTCGAATTTGATGACGGCAGTGCGCTCAAACTGACGACCGGGCATTTCACTGGTCCAAAAGGGACGGTGGTCCATAAAAAAGGCGTCATTCCGACAATCAAGACAAGCCCGGGTCAAGAGCTGTTTACGATGCACCAACGGCTCCTGAACACCCGTTTTGCCAATCAAAACTATAAACAGGTCCCGAGCCCGCAACTCGTGCCTATGAACAAAACGTTTCATCTCCATTTCACACAACCGATGAACTTTTCGGGCAGTCAAACGTCCACTAAAGTGGATCTGGTGAAATTGGGCGGTGTCGCAGTGCCGATCACGACCAAACCGAACGGCAAGGATACACTCGACATCATCCCGAAAAAGCACCTGCAACCGGGCGGATCCTATGTACTCGTCATCCATCCAGGTATGCAAAACGACAAAGGGCGCACAGTAAAGCAAGGGACCTATACGCCGATCACGGTCCAGCCCGTCAAGTGATTCATGGACATGCATAGCCATTTCAACTGTGCTATAATGTATAGATGTTTTAAGCCTTTAACAGAGAGGAAAGAAAATGATGGATAAGAAACTTTGCGTCATCGGACTCGGTTATATCGGATTGCCTACAGCGGTCATGTTCGCCAACAGCGGCGTCCAAGTCCATGGCGTCGATATAAATGAAAGAGCAGTCTCCCTGATTTCCAACAAACAACTCCATATAGAAGAGAACGGTCTGCAAGAACGTCTCGAACGCGCCATCGACGAAGGGAAATTCACAGTATCCACGGAGCCAGTCGAAGCGGATGTCTATATTGTGGCCGTTCCGTCGCCAATCAACCCGGATAATACCGCGAATTTGGAATATATCCGACAAGCGACCGCGTCGATCGTTCCGTACCTGAAAAAAGGCGCACTCGTCATCTTGGAATCGACAGTTCCACCAAAAACGGTTGAAAACATCATGCTGCCGGAACTTCGCCGATCGAACCTGACACTAGGCGAAGATCTATTCGTCGCCCACTCACCGGAGCGCGTCATCCCGGGCAAAATCTTCGAAGAGCTTATCAATAACGACCGCATCGTCGGCGGCATCACGCCGGAATCGGCCGAAATGACGAAAGAACTGTACCAGACGTTCGTCCAAGGAGAAATCCACCTGACAGACGCAACAACCGCGGAACTTGTCAAAGTGATGGAGAACACTTATCGCGACGTCAATATCGCATTCGCCAACGAACTCGCGAAAATTGCGGAGTCGATTGATGTCGACATCTGGGAAGCGATCCGTTTCGCCAACTTCCACCCGCGCGTCAACATCCATACGCCGGGGCCAGGGGTAGGAGGACACTGCATCGCGGTCGACCCATGGTTCCTGGTCGAATTAAACCCGGACGAATCAAAAATCATCAAGAAATCCCGCCTGACGAACGACGGCATGCCGAAATTCACAGCGGAAAAAGCGCAAAGCCTATTGAAAGAACACGGAATCGAAAACGGCAGAGTCGCCGTCCTCGGCCTTGCGTTCAAAGGCGATGTGGATGATATGCGCGAAAGCCCGTCCACGAAAGTGATCGAGGAATTGCAGAAGCTTGGCGTGGACGTCGTGTCATTCGACCCACATATCAAGCAATTGCAGCACCCGACGCAAACAATCACACTGGACGAGGCGACAAGCCAGGCCGACCTCATCCTATTGACGACGGACCACACGGAGTTCAAGAAACTTAACCCGCAAACCGTCCAAACAAAATCGCCGAAACCACTCATCTTGGATACGAAAAACGCCCTCAACCGCGTCAAATGGGAAGAGGCCGGTTTCGAATTCTTCAAGCTCGGCGATGGCAAACATAAATCATCATCCGTCAAAGGACTTCCTATTATATGAAGGAAACGATTTTAGGCGTTCAGGTGAACACCGAAAATTACGATGAACTCATCCCGAAACTGTTCCGGAACATCGACGACAAGAAGAAATCGCTTGTCGTCGCCATCAATCCGGAAAAGCTCATGAAAGCGAAAGACGATCCCGAGCTGAAGGCGCTCCTGAACCGTGCGGAATTCCAAATTCCGGACGGGATCGGCGTCATTCTCGCGTCGAAGCTGCAAAAAGGGAACATCAAATCCCGCGTCACCGGTGTCGACATGATGGACCGCATCGTCCGCGAAGCGGCCCGGACCGGTAAATCTATCTTTCTATACGGGGCCAAACCGGGCGTTGCCGAACAAGCAGCCCGCAAATTAATAGAAACCTATCCCACCCTACAAGTCGCCGGCACACAGGATGGCTATGAGCAAAATACGCAAAAAGTCATCGATACGATCAACGCCGCCCAACCGGACATCCTATTCGTCGCCATGGGATCGCCCAAGCAGGAACTGTGGATCGAGCAGCACCGGGACAACCTCCATCCGATCCTCTACCAAGGCGTCGGCGGATCATTCGATGTCCTCGCGGGCAACATTAAACGCGCACCGGCCATCTTCCAAAAATTCGGAGCGGAGTGGCTATATCGATTGCTGAAAGAACCAAGCCGCATCAAGCGGCAAATGAACCTTCCGAAATTTTTGTTGGAAATATTAGCCCGAAAATAAAGCTTACCCACTTGTAATCTAGTAAACTTGATGATAGAATACGAAAGTGTAAGGATAATTTCCTCATATCATATAACAAAACGCCACGCAGGACGAAACGGTTGGTTGACCGCACAAAAAAACTCGGACAGTTCCCATCTGCCCGAGTTTTTTTGTTGTCCAAAACGGGATGCCAGGTTCAAATCCACCGGGTGCCAGGCCACTGACATCCATTCGCGCCCTTTGCGAATTGTGGCAGTGCCTGGCTCCCGGAACCATTATAGACTCCTAACCTTACATTCCATAGAACTCGCAAAACCCAATTCCTCCCGTAATCATTTCGAAAATGACATTCCCAACCCCACTCCTTTGTATAAACAACAAGAAATGTTTCAATTTGATGACATCAAACCAAATTCAGTAAAAAGCTTGATATATATTTCAAATACGATAGAATAATAGAAGCGACAAGAAGAGTTTGTCCATTTCTATTTACGAAACTTGCAAACTTACTGATTTGTAATTGACATACTTGTCGCCACTGTCTATACTTTAGTGTGTAATGGCTTCTATCTTTCATTTTGCCGTGGAAGTAGATGACTAATTAATTTAGATTCAGAGGAGGAAATTATTCAATGGCTAACCAACCAACGAAGTACCGTAAGTTCATTGTCGGCGCTGCATCAGCTGCTCTAGTAGCATCCGCAGTAGCACCGGTAGCAAGCGCGGCAGAGTTTAAAGACACGAAAGGTAACACGCACGAACCAGCAATCGATGCACTATCTGATGCAGGTATCATCACTGGATACCCAGATGGCACATTCCAACCGAACAAAACTTTGACACGTTCCGACGTTGTTAAACTAATGGGTAAATGGCTTGTATCTGAAGGCTATGCAGTGCCAACAGACTACAAAACAAACCCACGCTTCGCTGATCTGAAATCTACATCAAACGACGAGCTTCTACAATATGCTGCAGTTGTTAAAGACAACGGCGTATTCGTCGGAACTCCAGATGGGAAACTAGATCCAGCAGGCAACATCACTCGTGAAAACATGGCGATCGTTCTTGTCCGCGCATTCGACCGCGTACATGACATCGATCTTGCTACATACGTGGCGGGCCAAGAATTCAAGAAAGATGTTACTGACCTTGGACGCGCGAAAGCGGAAGCTCGTCCAGCAATCGACGTTCTTGATTTCTTCGACATCACGAACCCGGCTGCACCACAATTCAATCCAAAAGGTACAACTACACGCGGACACTTCGCTACATTCCTACACAAAACAATTAACGCAGACTTCTCTGACGTTGGTTCTGGTGTAGTAGGAACTGCAAACGTGAAGGCTGTTAACGCTACAACTGTAGAAGTTACTTTCAAAGATGCAGTTGAAAACCTTAACTCTTTGAACTTCACTATCGATGGTCTAACAGTTTCTAACGCTGCTATCAAACAAAGCGATAACAAAGTTGTAGTACTTACAACGGCAGTTCAAAAAGGTGGAGAGAAATACACTGTATCCCTAAACAATCAAGAAATTGGTTCGTTTGAAGGTATTTCTGCTGTAGTACCTACTAAACTTGATGTTACAACTCAAAACGTTCAAGGTAAAGTCGGTCAACAAGCGATCCTTTCTGCTGACGTTGGCGTTAAACAAGCAGGTATCCCTGTTACATTTAACGTGAAAGCAAACACAGTTGGTACTCTTAACAAAGACCAAGTATTTGAAGCAGTCACAAATGCAGACGGTATTGCGACATTCTCTTACACTCAATACGCTGCAGGCGTTGATGAAGTAGTTGCATACCCAACAGGTGCTCCTACAGTACGTGACTACGCAACAGTTCACTGGGGCGTTGACACAATCCTTACTCTTGAAGAAGACGACAAAAAAGGTACTTCTTTAAACAACGGAGAAAACAAAGTTTACAAAGTAACATACAAAGATCCTAAGACTGGCAAGCCAATGCAAAATGCAGACATCCATGTTACATTTGCTGAAAACGTTGACGTTGCAATCAACAAAATCACTGATGCAACAATCAATGGCAAACCAGCTTACCAAACAACGAATGGCAATAAAGAGTATGTAACAGTTAGAACAGACTCTAAAGGTGAAGCGACATTCACTGTTTCTGGTAAGAATACAAAAGCAACTCCAATTGTATTCATTGACAACTCTGGATATGGTTCAAACAGCGTTGACAAACTAGATAGCACAGAGCTACAAGTTAAAGCTGCAGAATTGACATTCGGAGCAGTTCATGTGAAATATGAGCTAGAAGTTACTCGTGACGGCGGCGAAGAAGCTGCAGTTGGTCAAGGTAACGGCCGTGTGTACAAAATTGCTGTCAAAGACGAAAACGGCAAATCTGCTGCTGGTGAAGTAGTAAACGTTGCATTCGACGAAGTTCTAGACAGAGTGATCTCTACAAACACGAAAGCAGAGTTTGTAATTGATAACACTGAGTACAAAGGAACTACAAACTACTACAACACGAACAACAAGCAACAAATCCAAATCAAACTTGACTCTAAAGGTGAAGCAGAGTTCAAAATTGTCAGCAATGACAACAAAGACTATGCAACTCCAGTAATTTGGATTGACATCAATACAAGCAACAACAAAGATGGCGTTCTAGAACAAGGCGAGCCTACGAAAACAGCTGCAATGACATACTTTGCAGATGAAAAAGTCCAAGGCAGCAAATTGAAAGTTTACAATCACAGAACTGGAGCAGAAATCAAAGACAACCGTCCAGTGGTTGGAACTGACGCTGTAGAATTCCGTTTCGACGTTGCGAACCAAAGTGGAGAAGCGTTTGGTGGACGCATTGCAGAGTTCGATGCAACTTACCAAGTGACAAACACTGGTTCAAGTGACGTCTATGTTTGGAAAAATGCAGCTGACGTAGGCAACCGCGATAAAGCTACTGTAATTTCTACACGTCGTGGAGAAACATTCACTATCGAAACTGACAACAACAAACAAGTAAGACTTTATGTCGCTTCGAACGGTGAAACTGCATCTGTTGACGTAACAGCATACGGTGAAGCTAGAGAAGTTGGAACAGACAAGAAAGTAGTTCGTCTAGACGAAAGTAAAGTAGCCAAAGCTACATTCCAATCAACTTCTGATCTAGGAACATCTTACACTGGTAACGTTGAAAGCTTCGACAAAGACAAGAAAAAATTGAAATTTGTCGGCAAAAAAGAACTTAACTATAAAGAAGAGTTCGACGCTGGCAAAGTGAAATACGAAGATGCTCGTGGATCTTCTACTCTTAACTTGAACTTTGCACAATTTGAAGACATCGTTGCAGCAAGCCCGAATGCAAAACTTCACTATTACAAAAACAACGATGGAGTTATTACATTCACAATTCTTGAAGCGACATCTAACCAAAGCGATGTTGAAGCAGCAAACGCTGTAACAGCGAAAGTTACTGCACTTCCAGCAGACATTACTCTTGCTAACGAAGCAGCGGTAGTAGATGCACGTGCAGCATACAACGCATTGACTACAGCTCAAAAAGCATTGGTTACTCAAGCTACTCTTGACAAACTAGTAGCTGCTGAAGCGAAAATTAAAGAATTGAAAGATGCCGAGCAAGGTGACCTTAACTTCACTCACACAGTGACTGAAAACACGCCACTTGCGAACACTCTACAAATCACTGTTGGTACTGTAGCAAGCACACCAGCGGATGCGGCAGGATATAAAATTTCTTATAATCTAGCTGATGGCAACAATGTAGAACAAGAAGGCAAGTTTAATGAAGCATTGACACTTGCTATCGTAAAAGACAATACAGTTGAAGCAACAGTTCAACTGGTTGACGCTGATGGCAACAATGTAGGCGCAGCTCAAAAAATCAACCTAACTAACTAATCACTAAGGGAGTGAGGAGAGAATACTTCTCTTCTCACTCAACCTTTATAAAAAGCCTATTTTCACAAAATGGAGGTAAGAGTATTGAATAAATTAAGTAAGTTTGCATTCATGTCAACTGCTGCTGTAGCTGCTTTGGCTGTTTCAGCAACAGGAAGCGCAGAAGCTGCCGATGTAACGCAAATCCCAGATGGTGCAGTTATCAACCCAGAAACTAACAATGCGTTCCATGAAAGCCAAATTGGTACGTCTCTAGCTTCATTTGAAATTATTAACGCTCTTAATGCAGGTAAAGATATTTATTTCAAGCTTCCTGGATCTAGCGCATTTGTTAACGTTGCGAATGGTAATCTAGTAAACTCTGAAGTGATTAATAACCTACCGGCACTTTCTTATGTAGATGAGAATGGACAACAAACAACAATCCCTGGCCCACCAGTGGCTAGCGAACTTAAAGTTGAATCGGTAAGTGCGATTAACGCTACTCAAGTTAAAATCGTATTCAATCAAGAGGTTGATGAAAGCTCTGCGGAAAATTTAGATAACTATTACATTGGTTTAACTAAAGATGTTGATTCTAAATTTGTTACGGACTTGGGGAATACTGGATATACCGCTGAGTTACAAAAAGATGGTAAAACTGTAATTATCTCTGCCGATAATGTAACAACGCATTCAATTTGGACAGATAAACATACAGGAGCCCAACCTATTAAAACTTCAGCTACTGAAACTGTTTTAGAGAACCGTACAGTATATGTACAAATTAAAGACATAAAGTTAGCTAATGGCAAATTAGCTGATGCTGTTGAAAGTTCATTTGTAGCTAAAGATTCAGAAGGTCCTAAATTTGCATCTACTTCTTACTCTGTAGAAAAAGTAGATGAAGATCCGGTTATTATTTTTAACGAACCAGTAGTGTTTGATATCGATGCATCTGGAACGGTTAATACTGGTGATACTCAATTCTATTTAAACGGTACGAATGTTACGGCTGCAGTTTCTTATGCAACTGCTTTAAATACTCCAGCAGCCAAGAGTGCTATTAAAGTAGACTTATCTGCTGTAGCAGCTGATTTTGAATTAGAAGAAGGTAATAATACATTTGAAGTAGTTGGTTTAGAAGATTTCGCAGGAAATTCTACAACTCCAAGCCGTATCACTACAACTATTAATGTAGCTGAATCAGCTGTTGAAGCTCCAAAAGTAACAGGCGTAGAACAAGTTCATGATGGAGCATTCCGTGTTATCTTTGATAAAGCAATCGCTGCTAGCACTGGTACTGTAACAGTTAAAAACAATAAGAATGACGGTAATGATTTGGTAGTAACATTAAATGATGTTGCTGGTGCCGTGCTAGATACTACTTATCTAGGAGCCGGTGTTGCTTATATAGTAGAGTTTGATGAAGATGGTACTTATTCAGCGGTTTCTGATGAAGTATACCAAGGTGCTAACTCAGTTATTCGTACAGTTGAAGTAAAAGACTTCAAAGATGCTACCGGTAATAAAACAGGAGCTAAACATACAAAAGCTTATACATTTAAGAAAGACAATGTGGCTCCAACAGCAGTTTCTGCTAAAGTAATTAATGATGATCCGGTAACTGGTAGTGGCGATCAGGATATCCAATTAACATTCACTGATGCACCATTCAATGGTTTAACACAAATTGGCTCAGGTTCAGATAATATTATCTTAAAGGTTGCGGAAAATGGCGTGACAGCTACGGTTGCTGTACCATTTGCTTCTGTAACTCAAGATGCACCTACTGCTAATATTTATACATTAGCGTTAGATGCCGGAAATACTACTCCACTTGCATCACAATATGCTTCGGAAGCGGACTTGTTTGATGGCAATGGAAAATTAAAAGCAGGCATTACAGTAACTTTACCATATGGTTTAGTAGAAGATACTAATGATACAGATACTCCACAATATAAAGCTGGATACCAATTCATTGGGGCTACTTTAAATGTTCAAGGTGGCTCATCAGCAGTAGTACCTCAAACTTCACAAGCAAATGTTGAATACAATGCGGACCTAAATGCTATTGAAGTAATATTTGTGGGTGAAGATATTGATGCTGCAACTGTAACAAACAAAGCTAACTACACATTTGATGGTAAATCAGTGGCTGATATTGCTGGTGCTTCAATTGAGTATAGCGTAACTTCTGGTACTAAGTTAGCTCGTATTTTCTTACCAGACAACTCTGTTGTACGTGATGGTAACTACAACTTAACTATTAAAAACGTAGCTACTAAATCAGGTGCTAAAATGCTTCCAACTACAGTAGTAGTTTATGATGTTGAAGATAATACTCAACCATTGGCAACTGCTGCAAAAGTAACTTCTGATAACACTATCGAAGTAACATTCGATGAAACATTAGACGTAGTAGCTGCTGCTCCAGTAGCTAATGCAGAACGTAACTTCAAAGTAATCGTTGGTGGAGCTACTTATAATGTATCGGGAGTTGTTGCTAAAAACACTCGTACTTTGGTATTGACAACAGTTGATACATTTGATTACAACAAAGCTGTTCAAGTACAATTTGCTCCAGACGCATCTAACGATGTATTCGTTACAGACGTTGCTGGAAACAAAGCTGCTACTAAAACAGTCACAGCTACTAAAGATGTTCAATAATTTCGAGTACAAGGTTCTAACGCAATTCTGACAATTCATTTATTATTTTTTGAGTTGGTCTAAGCTGTAGAATCTGAAGTTCGAATAAAGAGAACAGTCAACTGTCTTTCGAGATGGTTGGCTGTTTTTATGTTTCTACTACTATTTCATTCATAAATTATAAACCGGTTGCGAATTGAGAAGTTTGAAAAGACAGCAGAGAAAATTAGTTCAATTAGAAAAGACTGAATAAAAGATTGGTCATCCGTAGACTATCCGAGGAGTTATTTCTAGTGACCCTCTTTCCATTCAAGGAGGCTGTCCACTTCATAAAGTCCATCCGAGGAGATTTTTCAAAGAAATCCCTTGGATGGGCTTCTTTTTTTGCATTGAAATGTTAGGTAATTGGTTGGAAAGAAATCATGGTGGGTTGAGGTCATTGATGCGGATCTAAAAATAGACATGACGAAAAAGCCTTTTCCATGTAATTTTTTAAAAAAGGCTTACTCAAAATCTATTCATTTGCTAAAGATTAAGCGACTCGCTTGTATGTATGATAGATTCCATTCATTACAGGAGTAGGTTTCAGTTTTACCTCTTCCACTTTCACTGGTAAATGTGTTGGAGTAGGAATTGGCGTTTGTCCATCAAGTCCTTGATGTGGTCGATGCGTATTGTAGTAGTTATGAATATAATCGGATAAATGATTGTGAATGTGCTTCCTATTAATCGGAATTAGATGATCAGTACATTCACGCTTTATCGTACCTATTACTCTTTCAGCATAAGCATTCTGCCAAGGTGATTTATATGCTGTCCACTTCAAAAAGTCTATCCGGAGAAAATTCGTGTTTATTTCTCCGGATGGCTTTTCTTTTGTTGCTAAGAATATATGAAACTGGACTCCGCTTTATCAATGCAGTATGCCCAGAATAGTGAACATAAAAAAGAAAGGCATGCCAAAGAAGCCTTTCCTTAAAAGGTTTTAAAGAATATGAAGTTGATTTGATTACGCTACTTTTTTGTAAGTGTGATAGAGACCATTTAATACTGGCGTAGCTTCTAATGTTGCTTCCTCCGCCGATGTCGGAAGATAATCAGGTGAAGGAATAGGTGTTTTACCGCCAATACCTTGGTGAGTGCGGTCGGTATTGTAATAGTTGTTGATATATTCATTAAGCAGATGACGCATATGTTGTTCGTTTAAAGGGATTACTCGGTCCGTTAATTCCCTTTTAATTGTGCCAATAACTCTTTCAGCATAGGGATTTTGCCAGGGTGAACGATATGCCGTTCTCTTGGATGTTATCGCTGATGAAGTTAAAAATGATTGAAATGCTTTCGAGCAAAAGATTGGATCATTGTCATGTATCAAATATTTTGGAACCTTTCCGTAGGGCGTTGCATTCCTAAATTGCTGGATTGTCCATTCGGCTGTCGGATTGGTTGTAACATTGAAATGGACGATTTTACGAGTTTGGTGATGAATGATGACTAATACATGTAACACGTTAAAGGTGAGCGTAGGAATCGTAAAGAAATCAGTCGCCCACATTTCATGATGATGATTTTTCAAAAATGTCTTCCATGATTGAATCTGTTTTTCAGAAGGTGGTTTTCGTGTAGTAGGAAGATATTTTGCAATCGTATTTGGGGCAGGTGAATTCTCAATCCCTAGAATCAAAAGTTTTTCATGAATTTTCTCAGGTGACAATAATGGATTTTCTTTATGTATGCGTTTAATTAGGTGGATGGTTGCTGGTGATATTTTTGGACGTCCTAGCTGTTTATGGCACACTAGAAATGTAGAAAACGGCAGCTAATTTATGTACAAATACAACAGAACAAAGCCAATACTTATTTTTTTCGTTACAATGGTTGTATTATATAGATGCCAAGGGGGAGACCAATGAATATCAACATGCTACGAAACTACTTAAATGAGTGGTTACGTTATCTGATTCATTTTTTGCGACTATATTTCCAATCATCACACGCAGTCAGAATGGAGAACATCGCTCTCAGAAGTCAATTAGCACTCTACGTACAAAGATATGAGATAGAGAAGTTACCGAAGCCTAGACCTACACCTGCCTTCCGGCAGCTTTGGGTTCTCCTATCCAAACATTTAGGGAACTGGAAGGAAACTTTTGTGGTTGCCAAGCCGGATACGGCCATGCGTTGGCATCGGACAGCGTTCAAAATCCATTGGGCCCGGAAATCAAAGAAGCTAGGATGTATTTGGCAAGTAGGAAATGTATGATTTGGCAGTTAAAAATGTAGCTACTTGCCAACACCCTTTATCTAACTGTGAATATCGGTGTTAAAATCCTCAATAATAACGGTTTAAAATTCCCCAGATTTCACGGATAATCTAACTCGAGAGAGATAGATTGGAAGTGTTGGAATGACGTTATTGTTGGAGGATTTTTTTATGATCAGAGAACTGAAACAGAAAGGTTGGACGATTAGCGCGATTGCAAGGGAGACAGGATTCGACCGTAAGACGATCCGGAAGCACCTGGAGGCGGACAAAGTCCCCCAATCTAAAAAGCGAGGGAAAAGGGAAAGTAAGCTTGATCCATACAAACCATATCTGATGGAACGGATCAAGGAAGGTACGACAAATTGTTCGGTCTTGATGGAGGAAATCCAAGCGAAAGGATATGAAGGGAAAAGTACGATTCTTCGGGAGTTCGTTCAGCCCTTTCGGGAGGCACCCAAGAAGCAGGCGACCGTCCGGTTTGAAACGATGCCTGGAAGACAGGCGCAAGTGGATTGGGCTGAGAACATCGGGGAGTTTTATGTGGATGGCTTGAAACGGCCTTTGTATGCTTTCATCATGATTTTGAGTTATTCTCGAAAGCGGTACATCGAATTCACCGTGGACATGACCCAAGAGACGCTTATGAAATGCCATATGAATGCCTTCAGTTATTTCAACGGGATACCCCAACAGCTGCTTTACGATAACATGCGGACAGTCGTCACTAAGCACAGTGTCAGCCAGATACGGTTCAATAAGAAATTCGAAGATTTTCTATCGTATTATGGCGTGGTGCCGAAAGCCTGTAAGCCCTACCGCGCGCAGACAAAAGGAAAAGTAGAACGAGCCGTTGCCTATCTAAAATCCAATTTTCTGAAGCGCCGTCTCCCCGAAACGTTAGACGACCTAAATGCAGAAGTGCGGAAATGGCTGGACCAAGTGGTTCACAAAAAACGGAATCAGACCACACAGCAATGTCCTGATGAACGTTTTATAGAAGAGCGTACGCTCTTACTTGCATGGAATACAAAACCGCTGTATCAAGTCAGACAATGGGAACTCCGGGAAGTGAGTAAGGATTGTTTGATTTCCTATCAGCAGAATAAATATTCGGTGCCCTACCGGTACGCCGGCCAGCAAGTGAAGGTGCATGAAACGAATGAAGGCATGCTTGAACTGTACGATGAATATGAGCGAATTGCCGTACATCCGCTGATCGACGGAAGACATCAAATGACCAGTAAGCCCGAACACTATCAAGGTTTACCGGGAACAAAAAAAGAGCAGGAAACGAATCTACATGGTTTGGCGACCCCAGATTCTCCCGCTCCAGTACCGACCGTTGAAAGTCGATCATTAGCTATCTACGCTGCGCTCGAGGAAGGAGAATAACATGAATCATTCAGTACTCGAAGAACGCCTGCAGGCGCTCGGATGGCAGCGAACCGCACAACAACTAGATGAACTCGTTGAAAGTGCTTCTGCCAATACCTTATCATATTTTGACTTTCTTGACATCCTAGTAAAGCAGGAATGGGAAAACCGTGAATCAGAGGCATTAGCAAAACGAATCCGGAAGGCCAGGTTCCCGTATACGAAAACCATCCATGAATTTGACTTCAGCTTTCAACCCAGCATCAGCGAACAGCGTGTAAAGGAAACCTGCACCTGCCGTTTTATCGCGAATGGAGAGAACCGAATTATACTCGGACCGCCTGGTGTAGGAAAGACACATTTAGCCATTGGATTCGGATTAGAGGCGTTAGCGAAGGGGTATCACGTGTTATTTATGACAGCAGATGAATTAGGGGAGCAATGCCAAAAAGCACTTCAAAAAGGGACACTCTCCTACTTACAGAGACGTCTATGTAAGCCAGATTTAATCATCTTAGATGAGATCGGGTATTTTGACTTCGACGAAGTCACGGCAAATCTATTGTTTCAAGTAATTTCTAAGCGGTACGAAAAAGGAGCCATGATCATCACCTCAAATAAATCCTATATAGAATGGGGAAAAACGTTTGGAGATGATGTGCTGGCAACCGCGATATTGGACCGTCTCCTGCATCACTCTGTAACGTTTAGCATCAAAGGTGACTCCTATCGCATGGAAGAGAAAAAGAAGGCTGGGGTATTTCCTCTGCCTTCCGCTTCAGAAGCAGCAAAGTGAGGAATTTTAGTCCGGCGTTTTTGGGGATTTTTAACCCGGTATTGACACTAACGATTGAGTAATGATTCTTTATGCCGGAAACTTTCTCGATTGAACACCAGTAAATGTGAATAATGAATGAGACGATCAATAAACGCTTCTGTCAGGATAGGATCTCCGAATATGTGATTCCACTGCCCAAACTGAAGATTTGTAGTGACGACTACACTCCGCTGTTCGTAACACAAATTGATGACTTGGAAGAGGAGCTCTGCCCCTTGCTTATGAAGTGGTACGTAGCCGAGTTCGTCTAAAATCAATAAATCCAAGCCTTCGATCTGCTTATACAGCTTGCCGAGTGTGCCTTTGTCATTGGCTTCCAATAACTGATTCACCAGTTGTGCCACCGTATAAAAGCGTACTTTTCTTTGTGTCTGATGAATCGCATTCCAGCCGCATAGGGAAGCCAAAAGGGTCTTACCTACCCCTACTCCTCCATACAAAATGAGATTCTCTTTCCTTCCAATAAAATCTCCTGCCAATACATCCTCTTTCGATAGATCGCTGTTCATATGAATGCCATCCCATTCAAACTGCCTGCCGGATATATCCGGCAGTAACGATTGCTTGATCAAGAGATTCAATTTCCTTTCTTCGCGTTGCTCGATCTCCTTTTCAAACAGCTTCAGTAAAAACTCTTCGTGTGACGCAGCTTTCACCTCGTGATAATGTTCTCGGATCCAACTTAGTTTTAAACGCTTCGCATGCTCTTCAATCAAGTTCTTCATGATGGCTCACCCCCAGTCATCGTGAATAGTTGATCGTAATGGGTAAGACCGCGTGAGACGGTTTCCGCCATTGGCAACTTCTTAGGCAGTCGCGGAAGCGACAAGGTTTCTCGGATGCCTCGGCCGTTTATCAATTGATAGTAGACATGCTTGATTGAATCAGCGGTTGGATGACCATGCTCAGAAGCCATACGCAATGCTTCAGTCGGCAAGTGGAAGTCCTGCTCCTTCAAAAGAACAGCCAGTAAGCTTAATGCCGCTTTTTTCTCTTCCAGTGAACAGGCTTCAAAGTAGAGCTTCCAATCTTCAGGAAGTTGATCATAGAAGGAGCTGTATTTCAATGCCATTGGCCGTTTGGCCATTAACCTTAAATATGGCTGCCAATTCATTGCTCTTCGTCCGCTTCCATACAGTCTAGGATGCGTAATCAGGATTTCATTCTTTTCATTTAGAATGGTTACCTGGTCAAAGGAAAGCTTGGCTGTCACTGCTTGTCCGGCGAAGCGGGGCGATGTGGAATACTGCTTTCCGTCAATTCGGATCATCCCATATTTATCTGCTTTCAAATGTTCGTAGCGGATACATTCATATTTTTTACCTGGCAATTGTATCAGTCGCTCTTTGTCTGCCAAATGCAGTTCGGAAATCGGCAGTTCCTTTTCGTAATGTGCTCTCTCCCGATCTTCTACACTCCAGATAAAGGCCTGTTCATTTACGTCTGCCAAACGATTATACGGGACAGCCGGCAACAGATAATTATTGCGGATATACTTCACCATCGCTTCCACATGGCCCTTCTCATTGCCGCTGTTCGGATTGCAGAATTCGTAGGAAAACCCATAGTGTGCGGCGAATCGTTCAAATTCCTCTGTCAGTACGCGTTCGCCCTCCGGCAGTACTTTTTTGACCGCAGGGGACAGGTTATCAAAGCGGATGGTGTGTGGTACACCTTCCAAGAATTCAAACATGTTTGCCAATCCCTGTAGAAAACACTCTCGGTTCTCGGACGGGAACACCTGATATAAAAATGCGTTACTGTAAGGAAAGGAAAGCACCAAGAAATGCCGGATGACTTCCTCTCCTTCATGAAGGAATGGTGCTTCTCCAAAATCCACCTGTGCTGCTCCTGGCTTTGTTTCCAATGGCAGAGCTGCCTCTTCACTTTCTTCCGCTAATTCTCGCTTCCGTTTCGAAACATAGTCCCGGACCGAACGGTCTGAACCTTGGAATTCATGATGCTTTACCAATAGATCATAGATACGTTTTGCTGTCCTGCGGAACTTTTTCTTTTTCTTTGCATCTTCTTTTAGCCATTCGTCAATGATCGGTTTCACTGGATCCATGACGGGCGACTTTCGTTGCTGCCTAATGGGCGTTGCAGGATTGAAATCTTCCATATCGGAATACTTCTTCACTGTCCGCCTGTCCACTCCCATCTGCCGAGCTACTTCTGCATAGCTCCGTCCTTTTGTATTGGTTTCATATCTGATATAATTTACTTCAGCCATTGCTAACATCTCCTATACTACCTCCCGTGAACGTAATGCCCATACAGGAGTGTATGTATTATTTTTGATGTTGGCAAGTGGCCTTTTTTATGTACATAAATTAGCTGCCGTTTTCTACATTTCTAGGGTTCTTACGCGAACTTGGGGAATAGGCATGACCAGTAGCTTTAAGTGTGATAATTATTTTTTTAGGATATCATTATGTCGATAGAGCACCCTTTTTTCCAACAACTTCAGACTTGCTCGACCATAGGTGATCTGCTTAATTGTTTTCAATCGGTTGATCTGGCCCTCTAGTAGACCGTTACTATAGGAATGGGTAAAGGCGTTCCGAACGGCTCGCAGGTCACTCCGCAGGCGTCGCGCGTAATGAAGGAACGGTGAAGCCCGGTCAGAGAGCTGAGTGGAAAGCCATTCCAGGAAGCCGGGGTAGTCCCTTGCCGTAATGGATGCGCGCAATGCCTGGACGGATTCGTAGAATGGACCCACGCAGGGATACAGGGAGAGACCTCGATGGAGGATGATGGCATCCTCGGCATTGAGCTCCCTTTTCTGCTTCCAAATGACAGCGGCGAATCTTCTTCGCGGAATGGAGTCCGTCCGGACTGCTCCATACTTCCGCTCTTTCCTTCTTGATTCGACCAAGGCGCGGACCGCCGAATAGGTCCCTTCATATCCCTTTCCTTGTATGGTTTGGTGGATGAATCGAATCGTATGTCCTGCCTGCTCAAGACGTGTCACTTCCTCCGAATAGCCATCGATAGGCTTGGCCCTTGGCCTTCGATCGATAGGGGGAGTTTGCAGGTCCAGGTACTTCTGGATGGTCCGACGATCCAATTGGTACTCCCGAGAGAGTCGGGAGATGTTCTTGCCGTCTGCGTGCTGCTTTTGAACCTCCTGGATAAGCGACCATTTCCTCTTCTGTCTCTCGGATGCTGCCCTTTCTCGGGCGGTCAAAGGGATGGCTGTCTGCTCGGCAGCCGTTTCCATCCAAGTGATGGAAGTAGGCACAAGGGTGGCAAGATGCACGTCGACCTGTTTCTTCGCATTCCGGATGAAATGCCAACGATCATATACCTGGTGGATGGCAGGATTTGCTTGGGTGATGGCTTGACGAAATGCGGTGTAGCCGTCTCGGCTGACAACCTGGATGAAAGGATGACGTTTCAGCCAGGCGGTGACAGTTTCGGGCAGGCGATCGGGCAGCAGGGCCAAGGGGACCCCCTTCTGATGATCGCAGATCATCGTACCGTAGGTATGGCCCTTGCGAAAAGCGAAATCGTCAATCCCTAGGAAAGGGTGACACCTCAGGTGTTATATCTGTCCGGTAGATAAGTGACAACAGTGCATCATGGCTGGCAGGAATATGGATGGCATGGGCGATCTTTTCGGCAGTGAGGCAGCTAGTGGAGAACGCAATTTTCCGAAGGATGTCTTCGGCCCGTTGCGTTCGATGGCGGTTCGGCGAAAGCCCTTCAAACCTCTCCGTGAAGACCTTCACGGAACATTGCGCATATATGCAGAACCATTTTCGGGTAAGAACTAACAGTTCCACAGGTCGGCCATTGAAAGGCTCGTCCTGCAGCTTACGGGTATAGCGGCTATGGGGTCGGGTACTAGACTGGGAGCATGTGGGACAGCAGGAGGAGGATCGGGTACTTTGAACAATCAGCCGGATCTTGTCGGAAGTGGATTCGGCGTGAAGCAGTTCTAGGGAAGAATCGGGAGGTGTCCAGGTGAGAAAGTTCATCGTCAAGCACTCCTTTCTTTTTATTATATCAATCTAGCATCCCCTAAGTCATCTCCCCAAGTTCGCGTAAGAACCATTTCCTACTTGCCAAATACAGATTAAAAATGCAGAAACAGCAGAAGAAAGAGAAGAACTAATAAAATTTAAGCAAGAAATGATTGACGAGGGTAACAGAATTCGTACTGGGTCGGAACAGAAATTTCGGTAGACTCTGTAAATCCGATGACGAATAGACTTTTTTCAGAAGGCAACGTATCACCTTTCTCTTACTTAATTCAAGTATAAAAGAAATCGGTGATCACGTGCTTTTTATTATACAAATTGTATGGATACCCCAACAAATATTATAGAACCACAAAAAAGAGCCAATCATCCCGAGAGATAGTTGGCTCTTTTTCTTTATTCGAATTTTAGATCCTACCAATGGATTACTAGACAATGAATAGTCCACATGGTGTTAGACCTGCTACACGAAATTATTTTACAGTGTAAGAAGTAGGTTCTGGATTAACTTTGTTTCCAGCTAAGTCTTCTACTCCTACAACTGTTACTTGATATCCAGCCTGTGGAGCATTAGCAAATTCTACTTCGAATACATTAGTAGTACCTACTTGAGTAACAGATACTGCCGAAGCTTCAACAATTTGGCCATTAGCAGTACGTACTTTATAGTTATCAACATCTAGGGCTGATGCAGAAATTGCATTTGAATCAGCTCCGTTTGGAGTATTATCAACTTCTTCACTAAATGTGAATATGAATACTTCTTTATCAGTTGCATGTTGAGCAATTGATGCTGTTGGTGCTGTTGCATCAATAACTGTATCATCTACAGCAATAGTAGAGTTACCAGCTGCGTTTGTTGTTCTTACTGCAACACGATATGCTCCATCTTGTGCAACATCGAAGTTAATAGTAAATGTCTCTAGTTCTCCATCGAAAGCACCATCATCTGCAGTCACTCCTGTTGAAGTAAAGTCAACAACAGTAGTGTCATATTCGCCATCATTATCAGAATCTAGGTATACAGCATATTCAACTTTTGTAATGATTGATTGTCCTGTATCCGCAGCAATATCTGCATCCGCTGTACCTGTTACTTCAATAGTTCTAGAATTACTTGGTGCTACAGCAGTTCCTGCACCTGTAATAGTCGGTGCTACAGAATCATCGGGATTTCCACCGCCAGCAAGTGAAGGAAGAACATTAGCAACTGTTGGTAATGTAAATGTATTTGTTGCAGCTGCAGTAACCCCATTAGCTCCACCAGTAACAATCTTACCTCCCGGTCCTGCTGTAACTGGAACTGCGGCTGATACATTTCCTTCAGAATCTTCTGAACGAACTTGAATTCTATAAGACTTACCTGGTTCTAATGCACCCGTTTGGAAACCGAATGTTTCTGTAGCTTCGTTAAAAGCACCATCGTCAGCAGTAGCATTAGTCCAGTCCACAACTGTTGTATATACTTGAGTAACAGTATTGTAAGATTGAATACAGTATTGAACATTCTTGACAGTAGAATCATCAGTAACCGTTAAACCTTCAATAGCAAAAGAATTTGCAGGATTTTCAGCAGTTGCTGTATCTACAGTATAGTAAGTTGCCGCTGCTCCAGTCATTGTCACTACAGGAGCTGCAATATCTGCTTCGGTAACAACTAACTCAACATCTACACCAGTATTTACAGCTACTGTAAATGGAGCGTTATTAGCTACATTTACATTACCAGCACTGTCGATTGCTCTAACTTCAATTCCGTAAGTACCAGGTGCTAATTTAGATGTGTCCACTGTAGCTGTTACTTGTTCAGATAATTCGTTAAAGAAGTCTCCATCAACAGCTTGCATATCTACCCATCCAGTTACAGTTCCATCTGGACGTTGTAAACGGTATTGTGCGCCAGCTACGTTAGTAATTGCATCATTAACAGTAGCAGTAATTACACCTGTATTAGAATTTACTGAAACACTGTTTGCAGCTACTGTTGGAGGTGCAACATCATAAGTAGATGAGAAGTTGAATGTTTCACCAAAAACTTTTAATGACGCTGCTGCAACACCAGTAGGTACAGGAGTGTTATCAAATGTCAATGTAACTACTTGTCCTGCATTTAGATTACCAATAGCTGTTCTATTTACAGTTGCAGTTGCAGGTGTGTGTAATGGTGAATTTGCTCGACGATCAGCATCAAATACATAGTTTTCAACTTTTTCAGCAGTTGATCTATCAACTGGTTTATTGAAAACAACAACTATAGTTGAGTTGTCAATCGCACTTACCGAATTATAAAACAGTTATCCTTATTCAGGTCCATCAATCGGAAAGTTCATTTGAATTTGTATTGATAAGCCATTATCTAATTAAGGAAGGATTTCGAACTTTTTCACCGAAGTGATTAATCATCTATCTATTGTGATAATATTTAACTTAGTATAAAAAAGGGTGGCGTTAAATGGTTATGCTAAAAGATAATGATATACGAAAAGTATTATTGTATACGCTAGAAAGTCGGTATTCACATGATAATGAGACTAAAATTGTAAATGAGATGGGGATATTACACGGTCAATCCAGAGTGGATGTGGCAGTTATTAATGGGATTTTACATGGTTATGAAATCAAAAGTGAAAGCGACACCTTGGTGAGGTTGCCAAGTCAGATTAATGACTACAGCTCAGTTTTCGATAGAATGACGATTGTTGTTCAAAGAAATTATTTAGAAGCTGTAAGAACATTAATCCCTAAATGGTGGGGAATTATGCTTGTGACTAAAAGGTGTGACAGAATCAATATACGTGAAGTACGAAAGGGCAGGGTTAACCCAAACACTGATCCACTTGCTCTTAGTCACCTCTTATGGAGAGATGAAGCTTTGGAGATTTTGAAGGAAAGAGGCCTGCAAAGAGGGTACCTGAGCAAGCCTAGAAAAGTAATATATGAAAGACTGACCCAATGTCTCGAAATCGATGAATTGAGAAGGTGTATTTCTATACAGTTGCGTTCACGGGAACATTGGCTAAGCGACTAATTACAAAAGCAAGATGATGATTCACGCAAACACGAACCCATGTTTCAGAATTTCCGGTACTACATTTGGAATCAGTTGCACATTTATAAATATAATCATCTCCGAAAGAGAAAGTCTGCCCGCAGAATTCAGAATGGTTGATAGCATCGGTACACAATTTCCTAAACTGTGAGAAGCCATGCTGACGAACGCCGCGTCCGCGAAATATTAAGAATCTATCATCGACAGTATATTTCAAATTTGCTCCTATGTTCATTACCGTAGGATCAAAGTCGAACCACTCTGGACTACTAATATTATAGTCTCCATATGCAGGGAATCGACTCAGACCTCTTTTTAGTAAATTGGTATAAATCTCCCACTCAACTCTTGGAATCTCACTATTGCTCCCTGTTTTCAAATGTGACAAATTTGGCGTCATACTAGTGCTCAAAATTGTAAAGGTTCTCCACTCATTGAGATAGGGAAATTTAGTTATTAATAAGCTGATTTCGTCTAATAAGAGTGAGCCTCCAGCTGGATCAATCTCTTTGAAGTCTAAAATTAAATCAACGTCTTTTGGACTGATTTTGTAAGACGATAACCAATCAGCAAGGATTTTTTGAAATTCATCAAAATTTTCCAAGTCACTTTTCTCAAGACGGAGGGCTAATCCACGCTTATAACGTTCTAGGCATATCTCGACGGCATCATGGTATGACGGATATCTAAGAATTGAAGTTACGGGAATAGCCGTGATATTATTACTCTCAATATCATCACTGATAAACTCTAGAGGAGATTGTCCGTTATTTAACGTTATTTCTTGGTCAATACGAGAATCATCGAACAATGTATGAGCATCTACAAATACTGGACGATTTTGTGACCAGAAAGTAGAAAGTTCTTTTCCAATCTGATGAAGGTGCTGATCGATGGTTTTTTTAAAACGCTTCTTTTTATGATCATATTGAATTGGCTGAATTTCAATCAAAGGAGTAATCCTCTCTAATTGCTCGGTACTTAAATTTTCAAGTGCGATTCTCTCACCTCTTTTCCATTTTATTGCTGGCACGTAATGACTTTCTGTGAACATAATAAAACCTCCTACGTATATTTTGCCAAAATAATGGTTTCGTTTTGGTTAATATGATCTACGGACTGGAAGATAAAAGGTTTCAAATAATTTGAAAATATTTTTGAATGAGTAGTAGTGGATGCTTTGTTTCTACTATCCGATTACGGGATTGGGAGTTTATATTTAATATAGCTGATGACAAAAAGTCTAAAATATATTATAATTTACTCATCTGTCATTATGGGACATTAGGTTTATATGTAAGTAAAGGAGGAATATGCATAGTGAAAAAATTTAAGAGGTTAAGAACAGCAATTTTTACAGCTATGTTGGTAGTTCTTATGGTCGGCATGGCGAATATTGCTACTGCAGCTGAGCCTTCGAAAATTCCAGAAGGAGCCATTATTAATCCTACTTCAAGCAATGCTTTTCATCTCGATCAAATAGGAATTTCTTTTGCTTCTTTTGAAATTATTGAAGCCCTTAATGCAAAAAAACCAGTTTATTTAAAACTTCCAGGTTCTAATTTATTTGTTAATGTAAGTAATGGAACGACAGTACAAAATTCAGTGATTATGGCATTACCGACGCTATCCTATACAGATAAAAATGGAAATAAGACAACAATTCCTTCTTCAACTGAAGCGATTTTTGAGGTATTATCAATTCAATGATCAACAATGGCAAGGGAGTCCTCTAATTGAGCGATCAATTAGAGGGCTTTTTTGACTGTTATATTCATTGATAAAGTTCCTTTTATAAGCGCATTTTCAAGTTTATGTCATTGAATAATTGGTAGATTCCCGATGATATCTCAAGACGGAAGTAGTCGACACTCAATTGAAAGTTACGCCTATCAATCCATATGAAGTTGGAAGAACTTACTGTTCTCCGATCCAATTCGATACTAAGAGATCCTTAGGGCAGAGCATACAGTGCAATTTCACCATTGTTACGCCAATCAAGGATTGATTTTTACCCGTAGCTGTTTTTTATTGCAGAAAAGTAATTAGAAGCTAATGTAATACGATTTGAATACTGCGAGGAATTATAAAAGGTTAAATGAACTGAAAGTTTAATACAGCGTTCAATTTAAAATGGAAATGGGCCTATTCTGTGTAGGTAAAAATAAATAGTTTATTACCTTGCAATTACTTTTCGACCCAGTGAAATTTCGTCATAAACAAAACTAAAGGACTGGTAGTATTATCGTGGTTCTCTAGATATATACCTACCAAAATGTTATAGTGAACAATATAGGAAAGATGGGTTATTAAGGGAGTTGGCAAAGGATAAATCCAAGCTCGATTCTAAATCCGTCAATAACCAAATACATAAATCTTTGTTAGGGGAAGGAGTCTTCGAAAGTGAAGCTAAAAAAAGAAAGTAAAGTACTGAGGCATTGGCTAACCATGCCATTCATAGCTATCTTGCTTATCCTCTCAACCGTATTGCCCTCGTTGGCAGAGGCAGCTGAACTGCAGGACATTAGTATTGTGATGGAAATACAAGATTCTAATGGTAACAAGATATTATTAACTGAGGAAAAAATGCGGAATAGTGATATCAACTTCGTTTTTACATTTTCTGATCAACAAAGAGAATGGGCGGGTGATATAGCTGGAAAAAAGGACCTGGTTCTTTCTGCATTTGGTGAGCTTGCGAATCATTTAGTGGTAGAAGATATTACAGTAATGGATGGGAAAAAATTAACAGTAGAAGCTAATGCAAATGCAAGCTATAGTTTAACCGACAATATGACTTATACAATCAACTTTTCTCCAGCGCTAATTGCAAATTGGCCTGGGAAAGTATCGCCGATAGCATTGCAGATCTTTGCCAAGCCCCATCTCTCCCTAGGTGGCAGCATAATGAACGGAACCACACTGGAGAGTATTCAAAAGGGTGGAAAAACAATTGAACTACAATTAGTGAATGCCACTTGGGATAAAGATACACTTTCCCTAATTGAAAACTATAATCAGTTTTTAAAGGGTTTTAAGTTCAAGGGCATAAATGGAAATGTCGAAGATTGGGATGTTGCAGAATATTTAGTGAATACTGATCCAAACCAAGTGGTGTCTTATTCAAATGACATGCGGACTTTGTATTTGAAGTTGCCGGCGGTTAGTGATGCAAATCATAATGGCAATATAACTTTTGATCAAAGTCAACTTAAAGCTAATGGAGTGCAACTATATACAATAGATAAAGTTAATTTGGATGGACAAATCGATGAAACTGGTGCTGAAATCGATGGTGATTCGGTGAGTAATGGAACGTTTGTTTTTTCTATCCAAAAACAAGACGTACCTACAATAACACTAAGTGAATTTGTGTTAACAGAGCAAGAAATTAGAAACGCTGGAACAAATGGCATCACTTTAGAGGTATTTTTGGATAACGCGAGATGGGCTACGCTTTCAAAAGAGAAGAAGTTGTTGCTCATAGACTCATTGCAAGCAAAGGACCAGACAGAGCAATGGGGACTTATCAAAGAGGCGTTAATCGCCGATGTTGAAAACACAGTTGCTAGAGAAACTGATAATAAGGTCATTATTAAAATCCCTAAAACAGAGGATTTATTTTTGATAAAAGACCTAACAGTTTCTATAAAGATTCCTTATCAATTGTTAGAAGAGGATGTAAAATTACCGGAACTTCAGCTTACTGTAAAAGCGCAACCAAAAGCATTGTTATCCGGACAAGCAGTACCATCAATCTCTCAAACGGATTTTGCAAAGGGCGGCAAGACGCTTATTATTACACTTGTAAACGCGACTTGGAAACCCGATGTAGCTTCAAATACAGGCGAACGTGAAAAATTATTGAATGCTTTTTCATGGGATTCCACTTTTAAAAATGAGATTTTAGCAAGAGCAGATGTCAAAAGAACGAATGACCATACAGTAACGATTAAGTTACCAGCCGTTTCTCAGAAATACACCGGACAAGTAAATTTTGACCTGAAGTCGGATTTGGTAACAGTTGATCCGGATATAGGGAATTTGGTATCTGGCGATCAGTCATTTTCAATTACAGAAGTCGAGAACCAATCTGCCGATATTTCAGGAACAGCTACTAATAAAATCAATGATCTAGATATAGCTGAAGGTGGGAAAACTGTAGTAATCACATTGAAAAATGATATGTGGAAGAAGCCGTTTCCTGCCGATAAGAAAATTATACTTTCGGTTGATGGGAAAACACTAAACTATAAAGAAATTAATTCAAATGAAAAGACGGTCACATTGCAACTTGAAAAACAAAGCTTGTTGCTTACCAATGATAATGACGTAAAAATTACCATTCCGAAAGAAATGCTAAGTGTGCGGACAAATGATCTTATAATTGACCCTGCGTTCAAAGTTGCTACCATTTCCGCAGACCTTACAGGAACAGGGGTTGCTATGGATCCTGTAGATGTTCAAAAAGGTGGAAAAACGCTAATCATTACATTGAAAAATGCAGAATTTAAAGATGCTTTGTCGTTGTCTGAGGTAGAATCTTTATTTGGCGCAAATACGTCGCCGTGGGATTTACAAGAAACAGATATTAAAGTATCTAAAAATAAGCTGACTATTAAGTTGCCAGCTGTTCCAAATTATAAAGCATCTAGTGTAGGAACGTTTACACTAACAGTCAACAGCTCTATTATTAAAGGCTATGAAAGTTTGACAAATAATATCTCAACATTGCAATTCACAGTAGGGGCTACTGCATCAGCGGACATAGGGCAAACTTCCTTTACTGAGGCAGCCATTCAGTCAGGCAAGCCAACCTGGATTATTACACTACGAAATGCTGATTGGGATGAGGCTATTGTAACGAATGCTAGCAAAAAGTCTGCGCTTATGAAAGGGTTCACCGTTTCCGACCAGACAAAAGAATGGGGTATCGTCACTTCCGCTATCGCTTCGAAAGGTACATTTACAGTAAGTGGCGATAAACTTACCATTCAATTGCCGGAAATACTTGATTATAGTATCGTAAGAAATCAGCAAGTCAGCATAAACGTTCCAAAGTCTGTTTTATCAGGATATAAATATGATATCTTGGTAGATAAAAAAATTAATATTACAGTTCCGTCATTAAATGGAGAGTTAAAAACATTCCCCGAAATGCTGGACCAAGGATTAACAGACTTCATTAACGAGAAGGGCTTAAGTAATATCCGTGTCCTTGTCCCTGAAAAAAAGATTCATATCATTAAAACATCTACAGCAGCTATCGGCGATAAGTCTATTACAACTGTCGAGGTAGAGGCCGATGGCCAGGTCAATAAAATGACAGCTACATTAGTATCTGAAAACGATGAATTGACACTTGAAGCTGTACGTCCAGGAACCTTTATCTTTGTTTTCGATGTGGTGGATACAGACAGTACAATTGAAATTAGGGCTTTTGATAGCAACGGCGATGTCATGGAAACGGTATACAAAAAAATCACCAAAGGCAAGAAAACTTACACAGAAATCCCGAAAACACCCTTGGACGGTTCTTATTCCCTCTACACGCTGTTGACGGACAAATCAATGCTCACAAACATTTTGAAATACTATCCATTAGAAGACTTACAAATTGGGACGGTTAATTAAGGAGGTGCGACTCATTGAAATTCATGCGTAAAATTGTTCTATCGTTGGTTTTGATCTCTATGCTAGCCTTTTTCATTGGACCTGCGTCATTGGCGAAAACATTTTCTTCTCAATCCATTTCTGATGTGAAAAAGAGCTGGACAATTAAGTTCAGTCAGCCGGTCGACTCTGCGTCTTTAAACTCCAACTATGTGTATATCACGAAGGGTAGCCAGAAGATTTCTACAGGGTTGAAGTTGCTGGATGGGGGATATACGGTTGAAGTAACTCCGCTTGTGCCTTATGAGCCCGGTCAATCGTATCGTCTGGTAGTTTCCGAATCTCTCAAATCAGTGAAAGGACAGGCCTTAAAAGAAAGTGTGTCCAAGCCTTTTGATGTTTTGGATCCGGCCGCTGCTATCCAGTCGATTCAATATACAACAGGAGAGGGGATCCATAGTTTCAAAGTAAAGGCACGGAATGATGTCTATGCGGTTAAAATCAATGGTGTGGATCTTCACTTGACAGGATGGAATGAATTTTCCCATACGTTCCTTAATTTGAAGCCTGGCACCACCGTAACGATCCGCGCTTACAGTAGCACAAATAAAGTTCTGGAGACGAAGACATTGACAGTCGGTGAATAATCTTCTTCTTCTTAAGGATATAAGTAAAAGGGAGCAAGACCAAATTGGTTTTGCTCCCTTTTGTTATACTGAATTCTTAAAAGTAGTATGTAAGCCCCCAATCAAACAATGCATATTTTTACAAAGCATCTCCTAGTATGATCAAGGTATCAACTTGAAGGAGGTGCTTTTCTCATGCCACAAAAACCATTGATCATCGTCCCCGTCACACTGTATCCCGCATCAAATGACAGCCTACCGGCCGTTTCTTCCAAGTCCCCCGGCTCATGTACCGTCCATTTCGGTCATGCCGAAGTCACCTTCCAGAATGGTGTGGAGGATCGCCTCATCCAGACCGTCATAAGGGAGCTGATCAACCGATGAGGCAGGACTACACCCAAGTCCAAAATATCTATATCATTTGCGGGAAGACCGATATGCGAAAAGGGATTGATGGATTGGCTACACTGATCCAAGATTCCTTCGAGCTGGATCCCTATAGCGATTCCATCTTCCTGTTCGCCGGTTGGAAGAAGGACCGATACAAATGTCTGTATTTCGACGGCGACGGCTTCGCGATGCTGTATAAGCGGCTGGACAGCGGAAAGCTTCAATGGCCAAGAAATGAACAGGAAGTAAAGAATCTGACCCAGCAGGAGCTTCGCTGGCTGCTCGAAGGTTTGTCCATTCAACAGCCGAAAGCGATTCAGCCATCGCTGAAAGGCGCGTTCTAATATTCATCTTTCATCCGCTCCTCGAACCCGTTATAATAGAAGAAATAAAACGGAACGGAAAGTGGTGAGCGATATGGCAAACGAATCTTCAACCGAAAAGGTCATTCAATTATTGGAGGAGCAATTGGCCGTTTCGAATCAGCAGAACCAAAAGCTCAGCCGCCAGATTGAATCGCTCACCCAACAAGTGCAGAATCTGACCAAGCTTTTGTACGGATCCAAGACGGAGAAATCCAAATACAATGCGCCCGACGGGCAAGGATCCCTGTTTGAGGATGATTCGTCTTTTCCTGACTCTGAGCACACAGAGGAACAAAGCCAACAGACGATTTCCTACACTGTTGTCCGGAAAGCCCAACGGAAAAAGCGGAATGATATTCTGCGGGAAGACATCGAAACGGAAGTCATCCATCATCATCCGGAACACACCGAATGCGCCTGCTGCCATCGTCAAATGACGGAGATCGGTGGGACCATCGTGCGGGAAGAAGCCCTATTCATCCCGGCGACAATGAAAAAAGTACAGCATATGGAACACGCCTATGAATGTATCCACTGTAAAAACGATGTATCCCTACCTGCACAAATCGTCCGCGGCAAGGCGCCTCAGCCGGCCATTCAACGGAGCATCGCAGGTCCCAGCGTATTGGCCAAAGCCATCTACGATAAATTCATCCAATACCTGCCCCTTTACCGGCAGGTAAAGGAATGGGAACGCTACGGACTGATGACCAACGACAAGAACCTGTCCAATTGGGTGATCTCCGTAGCGGATAAATGGTTGTCGCCTATATACGAGCGGATGAAAGATCTGTTGACGTGCAAAAACGTTCTTCATGTCGATGAAACATACGCTCAAGTCATTCTCAGGTCGGATGGGAAATCTGGTCAGTCGAAAGCCTATAATTGGGTGTGTCGGACTGTACCGAGTCAAGGACCTGTCATGGTCCTTTTTCAGAGTTCCCTATCTCGTTCTCGTGAAGTGCTCAAAAACTTCATTCAGGGATACAAAGGGACCATCATTTGTGATGGTTATTCTGCTTATGGCAATCTGGAAGGTATTACATTCTCCCACTGTTGGGCACACGTGCGCCGGTATTGGCTCAAGGCCGACAGCAAGAATGGCCGAATGGGCGTGGAGTATTGCGACCGCCTTTATCATCTGGAGCGGAAGTTCAGGAATTTGCCTCCGGGCAAACGACGAAAGGCGCGGAACAAGCACTCCAAACCAATTGTCGAGGAATTCCTTCAGTGGGTAGAGCAATCTCCTTTCTATGGGAAAAGTGCGCTTGCGACAGCAGCGGAGTATACACTGAACCGGGCGGAAGGGCTACGGGCATTCCTGAAGGACGGCCGGCTCGAGATCGACAACAATCCCGCTGAGAATGCCATCCGACCGAACGTCATCGGACGTAAAAATTGGTTATTCTCCGTGAGTGAAGCGGGTGCGCAAGCAAACGCCGTCTGTCTATCCCTTGCTGAAACAGCTAAGGTCCATGGGATTGATTTTTACTCCTATCTCCAGAAGCTATTTACCGAACTGCCGAATTTGAACTTCCAGCAGGACCCCGACCTGTTGGACAAATATTTGCCCTGGTCTAAGAACATCCGCCTTTCCTGCGGAAGAAAATAGCCCTGCATTCGTAAAAAACTCGAATGCCAGGGCTATTTGTGCAGCTGTGCGCCTTCATGGGCGTTTTTTATATTACGGGCTTACGATGCGAATGCCTGCGAGAAACTAATTAATGGAATATAAAAAAGCCCTGCAGATTTTTCCGCAGAGCCATTCCTCAAAGAACTCGAACTTAAATTGAAATTCGATGAAGGGAAAGTTTATATTGTTTAGGAGCTTGTACTTCCAAATAGAACACACCGTCATAATACTCCATATTGGACTTTCGGCCAGGTATGGTACCTACTCTTTCAATTTTCTTCCCATCCACTGTCATACGGAAAAGCGTTTGTGTAGCGTCAAATGTATTATTCACAAAGTAAATATGCTTGGAGCCAATGAATGAAGATGAGGTTTCTACATTGGAGATACGCTTTACATTTTTCCCGCTGTAATCCATCCGATACAGATGTCTACTTAAGTCTTTATCATTTTTATGAATGACCGAATAGATATAGCCGTCTCTCACTATGATTGAATCAATGTTATTAACATTTTTAACTAACAAAACTTCTTTTCGAGGGCTGCCAATTTTGATTTTCGCCAAATTGAATGTGACATCCATGTCATAAGGGTCATTACTCACAGGGAGAGTGTAGGTGAAGTAGAGCCATCCATTATGGACAGTATACTCTTGGACATACCCCTTTGGCTTGTAAAGTAATTTATTGCCTTTTCCATTAACACCCATTTGATAGAAACCCTTATCTGTGTTGTAGTAAATGAAATTGCCATGAACTTGGAAGGTACTGCCAGTCACTTCCGGGTATTGTTTAATGACTTTGCCGTCCAAGGAAAGCTGTTGTAGCAATCCTTCGTCTTCATTAAATACAATAAAGGAATTTTCGTGAATCGTGATATTGCTATAGCTGCCTTTTTTAATGAGTCTGTATTGTTTTAAGTTTTTACTCATTTTGTATATGCCGGGAGCTTGGTTCTCCAGAGACCCTGTATTTACATAGTAAGTATCCCCGCTTTTGACAGCAAAGCTCCGTGACTGATAATGATCCCCCTTCAAATCCAAACTTGCATTATTCGCTTTTGCTTCAATGAAGCTAGGAAATAGTAGGCTAATAGATAGTAATAATGCTAACACTGCCGCCCATCGTTTCATTTCTGCATTCCTCCTGCAATAATAGTTTTTCTGATTTCAACATATCACTGACTAGGTAGATTGTCGATGTTCAAATAGATTCCTATAGTCAAATGAAAGTGGGGAGTGTCTCTGCTATAAGACCTAATAGAGGTCCTAATTGGAGGTGAAAATTAAAGTGTATATAAGAGAGTGATGATGTCACCCTACTTATATCAATTTCAATAATATATTTATATACAACAATTTTTTGTTGATAAAAAAAATTGTTGACTTACATATTAAAACAATGATAAGATTCTAAATATTAAGGCTACAAAGCAAGGAGGGATTAAAAAGGTACGTGATATTTACGCCAATCGAATTGAAACACTAACTTTCATAATGTAAACCTGCAAATGATGTCGAAAGGAGGAAGTATATACAAAAAGGAAAGGTCACTAAAGATTTCTCAATATTCCGTCAGGATTTTGGAGATTTTTTTAAAAAAATAGACTTAAATAAAGGGGGAGTAAAATGCGAAAAGAAAAAAAGAGACCAAATAATGAAATTGGAAATAAAAATTTTTTCCAAAGGAGTTTGGACAAAATAGAGAAGTATGGTAATAAGCTGCCCGATATTATCACGATATTCGTAATAATTACAGTTGGCATCTTATTAGCATCTTTTATAGCTGGAACCTTAGGTTGGAAAGCGGTAAATCCTGCTGATAATGAAGTTATTACTGTTTCAAATCTTCTAAACAAAGAAGGAATTGTCAGGATATTGACAGGGTTAGTTGGGAACTTTATGAGCTTTCCTCCCTTGGGAATGGTTTTAGTTGCAATGCTCGGCGTAGGATTAGCCGAATCAACAGGTCTTGTATCAGCCTTAATGAGAAAAACCGTATTAAGTGCACCCCAGTTCCTTATTTTACCTATAATAGCGCTAGTCGGTATTGTAGGGAATGCCGCAGCAGATGCGGCATTTGTTGTATTGCCTCCAATTGCAGCAATGCTATTTCTAGCTATTAATAAACACCCTATTGCAGGTTTAGTAGCCGGATATGCAGCCGTGGCCGCAGGGTTTAGTGCAAACTTGCTGCTAAATGTTTTAGATGTAACATTGGCTGGGTTTACACAATCGGCATCTGAAATGGTAGATCCGGACTTCATTGCTTCACCTGCTATGAATTATTATTTTAGCATCGTTTCTACCTTTGTACTTATCCCTGTTGTTGTATTCGTTTCCAAAAAAATTGTAGAGCCACGATTAGGAACCTATACGGGAGAATTTAGGGGGGAAGCCGAACAGCTGACTAAAGATGAAACACGCGGGCTTAAGTGGGCTGGAGTTACATTTCTGGTTTTTGTGATCACTTTATTAGTGTTGGTAATTCCTGAAAACGCTTTATTACGAGATCCAGAAACCGGCTCTATTATGCAATCGCCTTTTATGTCTTCACTCATACCATTAATTCTTTTGGCATTCTTTTTACCGGCTCTAGCTTACGGTATTGCTTCAAAAACTATTAAATCGGATAAAGATGTAGCTAATCACCTTACAACCACTATATCCGGTATGTCTTATTATATTTTACTTTCCTTTGTTGCGGCACAAATGATTGCCTACTTTAGCTGGAGTAACTTAGGACCAGTAATAGCAATTAAAGGTGCTAATTTCTTGAAAGATATTGGTCTAGTAGGTTTACCACTTTTACTAGGCTTTATCATATTAGCGGCCTTAATCAACCTTATGATTGCCAGTTCAACTGCTAAGTGGGCTATCTTAGCGCCTGTATTCGTGCCTATGTTCATGTATCTGGGATACAATCCCGCCTATACACAAATGGCATATAGGATTGGGGATTCCATAACGAATACAATTACACCAATGTTGGCCTATTTTGCAATTCTGCTCATGCTTGCCCAAAAGTATGATAAGAACATAAAAATTGGAACTTTAATCTCCACTCTTTTACCTTATACAATATTTTTTGGAATAGTCTGGTCTGCATTTTTTGCGGTATGGTACTTGCTGGGTCTCCCGCTTGGACCTGGGTACGGAGTTCATCTGAAGTAGTGGATAATCCAAACGTGCATTGGACTCTCCTAATTTGAAATTAAGAGAGTCCAATAGTATAAATTAGTCTATCTCGGGAGAAAGCCACTCAATTAATTTTTAACTCCAGTCTAGTAATTCCTTTGCCTTTTCTCTTGGTTTTTTCTAGAATAATTTTTCCCACTTCGCTCGTTTGTCTTACATGCGTACCGCCACATGGCTGTTCGTCAATATCGCCGATAGAGACAAACCGAATCTCTTGGACTGAGTTTGGTATGAGATTCACAATTGTTTTAACTGACTCTGATAAATTCACTACACTTTCTCTAGGGAGGATTCTTGAAGAAATCGTATAGTTAGATTGCGCTTCTTCGTTAGCTTCTTGAATAGCTGAAGCGATTTCTTCCTCACTTAAGCTACTAATTTCAGTCAGATCTATCCGTGCTTTGTCTAGATAAATCTGATTACCAGTGCAAAGTGAATTATATTTTCGATGGAAAACTGCTCCCACGATATGAAGCATAGAATGGTGACGCATAAATTCATACCTTCGATCCCAATCAATTGTGATTTTCGCAGGTCCTACTGTTAATCCCTCAGGCTGTTCAATATAGTGGACAATTTTTCCGTTTTCTTTTTTAACCTTGTGTATGTTGTACAGCCTGTCAGCTTGCTTCAGTGTTCCAGTATCATGTTCTTGTCCGCCCCCTGTGGGATAAAAGATAGTTTCATCCAATTCGATTCTATCGGCTTCAATGTTGATGACATGAACGTTGCGTTGCGTTAAGTAACTGTCTGTTAAAAACAACTCTTTTGTCATGATTGCACTTCCTTTGTAAAGAATATTTGATATTAATGAAAGAGTTCAAGTTATTTGAACACCACTTTCTTATTATACAAAAAATTTTATAGTTTGAAACAATTTGTTGACTCATGTAATTTATCAGAATAAAATAAAAATAAGTTTCTAATGGAGGTCATCACTTGTTAATTAAAGATAGAATTAAACAGCTTGGAATTCAGTGGCCCGAACAACCGCCTCAAGCAATGGCGAACTACCTGACTGTGAGAAGAAGTGGAAATCTATTATACACTTCAGGATCAGGCTCATTTCTAAATGGCAAACCCCTTCACGTAGGAAAAGTAGGCAAGGAGATTACAATGGAAGAAGCATATGAGGCTGCTAAAATAACAGCGATCAACTTGCTATGCATGTTAGAAAATGAGGTCGGCTCTTTAGATAAAATTAGAGTTATTAAATTGCTCGGATTTGTTAATAGCGCAGATGATTTTTTTGACCAACCGGGGGTCATAAACGGAGCATCTGACATTTTGGTTGAGATATTAGGGGAAAAAGGAAAACACGCTCGTTCTGCCATTGGAACAAGTATATTGCCTTTCAATATTCCGGTGGAAATAGAAATGATTGCAGAAATAGTAGAATAGGAGGAAGTTGAAATGTACATTACTTTAAATCAAATTCAACAAGCAAAAGCAAACTTGGCAGGGGTGATTATTTCTACTCCGCTTCAAACTTCGAATACGTTTTCAAACCTAACAGGAAGCGAGATTTACTTGAAACCGGAGAACTTGCAAAAAACCGGCTCCTTTAAAATTAGAGGTGCTTATAATAAAATTGCTAATCTGACAGATGAAGAGAAAGTAAACGGCGTAGTTGCTTTTTCAGCAGGAAACCATGGCGCCGGGACAGCATATGCTGCTCAGAAATTAGGGATTAGTGCAACGGTAATTATGCCGGAGAATCCAGTGGCCAGCAAAAAGAATGCGATTGAGCAATATGGCGCAAGAGCAATTGAATACGGCGCTACATCAATTGAAATGTTTGACAAGGCATATCAGTTACATAAAGAAGAGGGAAGAGCAATGATCCACCCATTTGATGATCCTTTTATCATTGCGGGTCAAGGGACGCTCGGTCTGGAGATAGTAGAAGAATTGCCCGATGTCGATGCTGTTATTATTCCCGTCAGCGGCGGGGGGTTAATTTCAGGGATGGCTGCCGCATTAAAGGAGCTTAAACCTACTATACAAGTGATCGGTGTCAACACTGAGGGTGCAACGGCCATGTATACATCTTTGAGAAATGGCAAGCCAACCGAAGTGGAGAAGGTAAACACGATAGCTGATGGCTTGATGGCAAAGAAACCTGGGGAGTTAACGTTTGCTCATACCCAACGCTATGTAGATGATCTCATTTTAGTTAAAGAAAGCGAAATAGCCAATAGCGTAGCTTTGCTTGCAGAACGGGCTAAGCTTGTGGTAGAACCATCCGGTGCTGCAGCAATCGCTGCGATGCTGAGCGGACAATTGGAGCTATCAGGAAAAAAGGTAGTCGTAATGGCTAGTGGGGGCAATATAAGTTTCGAGCTGTATCAAAAGCTTATACGGGAATATAACGAAAGAAATTATGAAAAGAGTGAGGTGATAAAATGAATTATAAGTTGAAAAATATTCGAATTATAACGTGTAATGGTGAAGATATTATTAATAATGGCGAATTGCTTTTCAATGAATCTGGTATTGTGGAAGCGGGCCAGTCTATACAATCCCAAGATTCTGCAACCATTGAAATTGATGGGACAGGAATGACTGTTTTGCCTGGATTAATTGATTCACATGTTCATTTGGGAATGGATGCCTCGCCAGATCCCTTTGCAAAGATGAAAGACGACAGTATGGCAGATATTGCTTTTAAGGCTGTTCAGCAAGGGTATGAATTTTTGAAATCAGGAATAACTTCAGTTCGCAATCTAGGTACGCGTTATAATGTAGATATCACCTATAGAGATGCTGTGAACGAAAACCTGATCACTGGCCCTCGTGTGTTTGCTGCTGGTCAACCGATTGTGATGACTGGAGGACATGGCCATGTCATGGCAATCGAGGCGGACGGATGTGATGAAGTGAGAAAAGCAGCACGTACGCAGCTGAAGGCGGGTGCTGACTTGCTTAAAGTAATGGCGACAGGTGGAGTTCTTACAAAAGGGAATGAGCCAGGAGCCGCGCAATTGTCAGAGGAAGAGATACGGTGTGTTTGTCAGGAAGCGGAGCAACTGGCTAAAACAACGGCCGCACATACAATTGGCACAGAAGGGATAAAAAATGCAGTCAGGGCTGGCGTTACTACGATAGAACATGCCTATTTACTTGATGAGGAAGCAGTGGAGTTAATGCTCGAAAAAGGGACTTACCTAGTTCCGACGCTACTTGCACCTAGACTTATATTAGATAAGACGGGTGCTGTCCCCCAGCACATGATAGATAAGGTAAAGAAGATTATCGAAGAACATAAAACCAGCTTTCGGCTTGCGTATCGAGCAGGTGTACCGATAGCGGCTGGAACGGACGCGGGTACTCCGTTTAATTATCCCGGATTAATGGTGGATGAACTTAAACTAATGGTGGAAGAAGGAATGTCACCAATAGAAGCAATTAGGGCGGCTACCATTGTTGCAGCAAAGGCGGTCAAGATGGAAGGTCTTATAGGTTCAATTGAACAAGGAAAGGCTGCCGATCTTCTAATCGTTTCTGGTGATCCGACAGAAAACATGGACGTTTTAAAGAACGTTAACTATGTCTTTGCAAATGGTCGCCTAGTACATCAAGTAAGCGAAAGTATAAAAATAGCACAGGAGATTTGACTATGGAAGTAGAGATAATTAAAACTGATATCCATCCCTTATTAAAAAGTTATATTCCAGTAGCGGAAGGGATCGCCAAAACGTTTGGTGATTTCTGTGAAGTGGTGTTGCACGACTTTACCGATGTTTCATCCTCAATAGTGGCAATATTCAATGGCAGCGTAACAAGCAGAGGAATTGGTTCGCCAGTTACAAACCTTGGCTTGGAGATCCTTCGTAAAGGCGAAGATGGTGAAAACATGCTTATCAATTATGCTAATACTTTAATCAACCAAAAGAAAGTTAAATCCAGCTCTATTTTAATTCGTGACCCAGAGAATGAGGTAATAGGCTGTATTTGTATTAATCTTGATTTGACTTATTTGGATATGAGCAAAAAAGTATTGGAGGGCGTAATGTCCACTATTTCTGAAAAGGAAAAGAAGGAAGAGTTTTCACCTTCTATAAATGATCTGGAAGACCAGATAATTAACGAAGCCATCTCTAAAGTGGGTAAGCCTATACCGCTAATGCAAAAAGAAGATCGCGAAATTTTCATTTCCTATCTAGATGAGAAAGGGTTGTTCTTAATCAAAGGAGCAGTCCAAAAGGTTGCAAACATGATGAATATATCCAAGTTCACGCTTTATAATTATATAGATAAATCAAATTAAGAGACGAGGGGGTTGATTTATCATGAAGGAACGTTTCCCCATAGAGTATGTCCGTTCAAAATTCCCGGCGGTAGATAGAAATGATGAACAGCTTATTTACTTTGATGGACCAGGTGGAACCCAAATGGTAAAGTATGCATCTGAAAAAATGTTTAATTACATTTCAAACGGTATGGCTAATCTTCATGGTACCTTTTTAACAAGTGTTAGAACAGAAGAAATCATTGAGGAAACAAGAAATTCAGTCTCCGATCTTTTAGCCTGCAGCCCAACCGAAGTTGCTTTTGGAGCAAATATGACTTCGCTTGCTTTCTCCATATCCCGGTCTTTAGGATTCGTTCTTGAAGAGGAAGATGAAATTGTTGTAACTGAAATTGATCATCGAGCAAATGTCGATCCTTGGATTCACCTTGCGCGTGAAAAGGGAGCAAAAGTCAAATTTATTGAGGTTAGTTCACAAACCTATTCGCTTAATCTAGATGATTTGGATAATGTAATTACAGAGAAAACTAAATTAGTTGCAGTAAGTCTGTCTTCCAATGTGACTGGGACGGTTACTGATATCAATATAATTGCAAAAAGAGCTAAAGAAGTTGGTGCTTTATTGATAGTAGATGCGGTTCATGCTGTTCCGCATATGGCAATTGATTTTAAGCAATTGAAGTGTGATATTCTATTTTGTTCGGCATACAAATTCTTTGGCCCTCATCTCGGTATAGCGGTTATTAAAGAGGATCTCTTTGAAAAATTGCCCGTATTTAAGTTGGAGCCTGCCCCTACAGAGATCCCTTGGAAATTAGAAACGGGAACACAGAATCATGAAGGTATTGCCGGATTAAGCGGAGCCATAAATTTTATTGAGCAACTTGGTAAAGGAGCAACGAGGCGTCAGCGGTTAATTAGCGGTATTGAAGAGATCGACACTTATGAAATATCACTCGCTGGTACGCTTGAGAATTTTTTGAAGGATATTCCTGACATACAACTTTACCGCTCGCCAGATCATATCAAGAAAACCTCAACCATTGCATTTACGATAAAAAATCAAAACTCAAGAAATGTAACTAAATGGTTTGCTGAACATTACAACGTGTGTGTCGCCGATGGTGATTTTTATGCTTCAACAATGGCGGAAAAGTTGGGTGTATATCCATTGGGAGGATGGGTTCGAGTAGGGTTTGCACCTTACAACACGATTGAAGAGGTTGAGCTATTTAAAGAAGGCATGACTAAGTTCATTGAATCGCGGAAATTAATGGTCTGGCAATAAGATTACGATTGTTAACAAGTGACAGAAATACAGGAGATAATGTCCTAAAAATATGAGGACTGACCTAAATTGAAACAGCGACCCCTCCAGAAGGATTGGTCGCCTTTTTAGCACAGAAACAGCTTTCTTCCAGTGGCAGATAGAGAGACGAGTCTGTATAGGGATGCCACCAGAAGCCCAATATCCTTTTGACTTGTTCAGGACATGATTCCAACCCCATCAAATTCCTACTGCAAAGCATGGAAGAATCCTCCCCAATCATATGGATTCCATTTCTGGAAAGGAACGGTAAGCGGCTTTACTTCGGTCTATTATAAAGATAAACTTTATCGGCTAATTTGTGAAAAGGGTGGTTCTGACGAGAAGCGACCCTGTAATCAATTATCGGATGGAGGGCTTTTTCTCTTTCCGGCGGATCCATTGATTTTCGTAAGCCTGTAATATAAAAAACACGCCCAAGGAAGGCGTACAGCATAAATAGCCCTTGCGTTCGATTTCTTTACGAATGCAGGGCTATTTTCTTTCCCGTGAAAGACGGATGTTCCTGGACTGCGGGAAATAGTCGTCCAATAGAAACATGCTAAACTCCTTCCAAACTCCGTCCGACTGACCAATTTAGTTTTTCGTTCACTTTTTAGTTTACAACTATAATAAACTTCTTTATGATAGAGTAGTATACTAATATAATTTTAAATCATGATTAGGGATTGCCTAAAGTGAGGTTTATTAAGATGAAAAACATTTTCAACATCGTGAAAATTGATTTTCGGAATATCTCAAGGAACAAGGCCGCATTGATTGTCATCGCTGCGGTCGCTTTTTTGCCCTCGCTGTACGCGTGGCTGAATATTCTCGCTTCCTGGGACCCTTATTCCAACACGAAAGGCGTCAATGTCGCGGTTGTAAGCGAGGACCTGGGGACGGAAGTGCAAGGGCAGAAATTCAACGTCGGTGATGAAGTGATTGTCTCGTTGACAAAGAATGATAATTTAGGATGGCAGTTCGTTCCGAAAGAGGATGCGATTAAAGGGGTCCGGCATGGAGATTATTATGCCGCTATCATTATTCCGGAAGATTTTTCGGAAAAATTGAGTAGCGTAACGACGGAAGAAATCACGAAGCCCCAACTAGAATACTATATCAATGAAAAAATCAATGCCATTTCTCCGAAAGTGGCGAAGTCGGGTGCTTCTGCGGTCATGGAAAACATCCAAAGCTCCTTTGTGGAAGAGACGAACAAAACCGTTTTGGAAATATTCAATTCGCTTGGGCTCGAACTGGAAAATAACATGGGCAATATCGATAAGCTCCGGGATACGATTTATCAGTTGGAGGCAGGCATGCCGGAGATTTATGCGCAGCTGCAACTCGCCGACCAAGGCTTGGATCTTGCAGAGAAATCAATCGACAGAGTGGGGGACACGCTCGATGAAGCGGATGTCGTCCATTCGAAGGCTAAAAAACTCAACGGGCAATTGCTTGATCGGTTGAAGGAGAGCGAGCAGGCAGCAGATAGGGCGGTCGCGGGAATCGAGGAAAATTTGCGGGAGGCCCAGACAGTATTCCGGAACATTCCGCAGTTTACGAGCGAGGCGGCGGGGAAAGGAGCGGACCTGGATCGGCTCATTTCTTCACTGGAAGACAAGCAAGTGAAGCTCGATGATACATCCGACCGTCTGCAGACAATATATGACTTCCTAAAAAAACAAGATAAAAACTTGAAAGACTCGACTAAGATTGACGGGGTGCAAAAGTCGCTGGATGAAAACGCGGCGGACCTCCAGCAACTGAAATCGAATTTGCAATCGATGATCCAGGATTTGGAACGGGGAGAGCATCCCGCTGTGGAGCTTGTCCAACAGTCGCAAGAGCTTTCCGATAGATTGTCGGAAAATGCGGGGCAACTACAGAAGAATTATGAAACCGTCGTCCGTCCGCAAGTCGGGAAGCTGATTGAGCAACTGACGGACCTCTCAACTGGGATGGCTGGTCGGTTGGATCAAGTTGGCAAAGTGAATGGAATCGCGTTGGAAGCCGTGAAGCGTCTAAACGATAAACGGGATTCCATCGATTGGAGTTCCAAGAAGGAAGAAATCGACCGCATGGCGGGGCAGGTGAATAACAGCCTGAACAGAGTGGAAACGATTGTCAAGCTGTTGGAAGTTGCCGGGAAAGTTACGAGCAGCGACCGTCTTGCCAGCATGGAAGAGAAGATCAAATCGCTGCAAAGTTCTTTGGAGAAAACGAACGAAATCTTAACTACCATTCAAAAGGCGATTGAAAATGGAGAGAATCCGAGCTTAAATTTGCTGGATGATTTACAACAGCAACTCGAATCGTCCCATTCCAAAATCGAGGAACTGAAGAAGAAGTTCGGCGTGGACGGCAAGCTCGCTCTGGAGCAAGCAGCGAAACGACTAGAAGATATTGACAAGGATATGCGCCAGAAATACGAGGAGCTGCAACAGTCAAAAGCGACTGTGGACGGCAAGCTGGAGTCCTTGTTGGATTCCGCCCAAAATCCTGTTAGGACAATCGGTGCCTTGGAAAAAGTTGTGGACCGGGTCGACCGTGGTTTGAGTACGGTTGATTCCATCCAAGGGGGGCTACGGGATATCCAGGAGTTTGTCGACTCGGACACGATTTCCGACCAGGTGGAGCGGATTAAAGTCTTGCAGGCAGACTTGCAAAAAGCGAACGCCTCAATCGACGATGTCATTGGCCGCATAGAAGAGGCGAAAGTGAACGGCAAAAAGCGGCTGGACGACATCGACCACCTGGCGGAAAGGATGGATCGGTCCCTCGAAGATATGATTACTTTTGTAAGTGGCGACTTTGCCCGCCAGTATAAAACGGTCATGCGGGACGCCACGAAGGCCTTGTATGACGTATCGGACGTGTTGGACGATGTGAACGCCAAAATCCCGAAAGTGCAGGATGCCCTTCAAAAGGTGGCGAAAGGGGTCGACGAAGGGAAAGAAAAACTCGCAATGGCGAATGAAATTTTCCCAGAAGCGAATGAAACGGTCAATACACTGGCCAAAAAAATACGGAGATTGGAAGAGGACGGGGATCTCGACAAGCTGCTCCATGTGCTCAACACGGATCCGACGGGCGTCAGCGATTTCCTAGCATCCCCTGTCGTGTTGGATGAACACGCCTTGTACCCGATTCCGAACTACGGATCCGCCATGAACCCGTTCTATACGACGCTTTCCTTATGGGTCGGGGCCCTATTGCTCGTCTCCACGCTCAAAGTGGATATCGATGAGAAGAGGTTGTACAAGAGCTATGAAATATACGCGGGCCGTCTGATCACGTTCATGGGTCTCGGTATGGTGCAAGCCTTAATCGTGACGGTCGGCAACTTATTCATCATGCATACGTATGTCGTCAACAAGCTGCCATATGTCCTGTTTGGCGTATTGATCAGCGCTGTTTTCGTCTCCATTGTTTATACACTTGTCTCCGTATTCGGAAATACAGGGAAAGTGCTGGCTATCATTCTCATGGTCATGCAGCTCGGAGGATCGGGCGGGACCTTCCCGATCCAGATGGCGCCGCCGTTCTTCCAAAGTATCCATGCGTTTCTCCCGTTCACGCACGCCATCACCCTATTAAGGGAAGCAATCGGCGGCATCATTTGGGAAATCGCTTGGAAGCAAATTCTCTACTTGTTTATCTATTTCCTGCTCGCCCTTATCGCGGGAGTCGGCTTGAAGAAGTTCTTCAATAAGTCGAGTGACAAATTCATGGAGAAGGCGAAGGAAAGCAAGATTGTGATTTGAGTGTGGAGGATACCTGCTTTCTGTGCGAGCCCGATCGTTTCTAGTTAACTAAAGATGGAGGTGAGTGGATGGACCGGAAAGATGAAATTGCACAAGCCGCCGAAAAATCGTTTTCCCTGTTCGGCTACAAAGCGACAACAATGGACCAAATCGCTAAGATCGCGAACGTCGGGAAAGGGACGATCTACACATTCTTTTCTAATAAGGAAGAACTGTTCCAAACCATTGTATGGCAGATGGTAGAAGAGATGAAACACGCCTCCGACCAATGCGCCGTGGAGGGCGCCTCCTTTGAAGAAAAGGCTCACGCCCGGATTATGGAACTACTCAAATTCCGGGAGACTCATAAATTGTATATAAAACTGATTGAAGAAGAAAACGAGCTTCGCACACTCGCCGTCAGCGAGATGCTGCAATCGGTGGAGAAAGAGATCCTCCGATTCATCCAAACCAAAATTGAACGCGGCATTGTTAGTGGGGAGCTTAAGCCTTGCGACAGCAAATTGGTCGCGTTCTTGCTCTACAAATCCTACATGGCACTAGTCATCGACTGGAATAAAACCCACAATCGTCAGTTGGGAGAAGAGGAGATCGCGCAGCTATTAAGCCAGACGGTATTCTCGGGCTTGATGGGGACGTTATGCAACTAGCGTTAGGTGCTGCACCCGGACAATTACCTAGAAACAAGAAAAATCCCTTCAGGCAAGGAGCCTAAGGGATTTTTTCATTACTTAGGAAATTATAAAATTCGGGCATGTGGATAACCTTCAAAATTAGGTTTGTTTACGTCCAGCTCCGGGCGCTAGAGGCTCGGGGTCATAAGCCAAAGCTGCTCTGTGGCAAAAAGCGCCACGCCGCATCTTCGTCTTATGCCTGTCGCCTCTGAGCAAGCGCCCTGCGCTTTTGTTCTGAACTGGTCAATTCCTAGCCAATCCTTTTTTCAGCAAATCAATTTCTGTCACATAGTTTTGCAAGGACTCTTCGAAGGTTAGTTCCAATGCGAAGTTTTGGATGAGATTTTGTAGCGTGACAGAATCGATGATTTTAAGAACATGATACAATTCCCGTTCCTCTGTAATGTTCAGTTTGTTTTGGTCAATATAGCGTATCATTTCGGGCCGTCGATTGATGAATTTTTCTAAGTCCTCATTATTAGTCATGGATTTCACTATTTTATGATTCATATTCAAGAAAGCATTTTCTATAAATACCCGATGCTCTTGGTTTTGAAAGGCTTGCAACATGAACTGATATATCTGAATCGTTGCCTCGAATAAATCTCCGTCATTTTCTTGTAAAAGGGAAATGTACTTCGCCTCGTTTTGTTCGGTGTATTTTTCCAAGAGATAGAAGAATAGATCTTCTTTATCCTCAAAGTACTGATAGAAGCTTCCCCGGGCGATGCCCGCATGTTTGACGATATTGGAAATGGTGGCTTCATGCAAGGGAGCTCTGGAAAACTCAATCATCGCAGCATCGATTAACATTTCTTGCTTATCTATAGGTAAATTAAAAAAAGTTTGCTTAGGCATGTGTACCCTCCTAGCTATTCACAAGTGACAACTTGTCATATTTAAGTGTAGCCCCATCATAGATAATAAGTGGGGACAAGTCAACATAGGCTGTGACAGAGCGTCCTGCACCGGCCGGGTTTAATTAGGATAAAAAAGAACTTTCGTACATGAATGGAAATGGAACTATATAGAACGAACAAATGATGTGTTCTTGTTAACTCTAGCTACTTGGAGTGGAAAGCGTCCGCCTGGAACGGAAAGCAACGGGTTGTTGGTTGCGTCCATTTCTTAAGTTCGTTCTGTATAGTCTATTAAAGTGAAAGATTTATGACACACTGCCCATTATGGATTGACATATGACAAGGCGTCACTTATGATGGGTCCATGTCAAATTGTGACACGTTGTCATTTTTAGAAAGAAGAGGGTGGATAGTAGGATAAACAATCGATTCCCCTTATTGCTTTCAAAATGGCGTAGATACCAGAATAGATAACGGCTAACGTCCATTTTGCCTTTGGTCTAGCATTAATACACTTGGTCCAATCTATCAGACTCCCGCCCTAGAAGTAGCTACAACGAAAGTTTGTTGTTTTGTTTGCCCAGCGATTGTAAGATGATGGAAGAAGAATAGAGTGTTTCGATTGCTGATCCGCAATATAGCCGGGAGGAGAAGGAAAAAGGAGTAGTAGTTTTGAATTTTGTCATAGGATAATAGGAATAGGATCTCGTGAGTTGCTATAATGAAAAAGATGTAGAATGCCATGGGATCTGGAAGGGTTTGATGGCGTAATTAAAGGCACGAATGCAATCGAACAAATGTCCATGCGAAGAGGTGCTAGAAATAGCCGTGGCCCCTATTCAGCTGCGCGCAAATTTCAAAGGGGGATTCAAGTTAAAGATGAGAAGGAAGAATACTAGAAAAATAGCAGGTCTTCTGTCTGGTGTAGCCGTTATGGCTATCATGGCTGGATGTAGCAAGGGGGAGGCCTCGGGGGAAGAAGTGACCGTGGCAAAAGAAATACCGGTCGAAGTCGCAGAAGTTTCATACGGTTCCCTAAGTGATAGCAATCGATTAACCGGTACCATCATCCCGGAAACAGAAGTGGATGTCGTGCCTAAAGCTCCCGGAGAAATCAAGCAGATCATGGTGCAAAAGGGAGATATCGTGAAAGTCGGCGATGTTTTGGCTAGGCTGGATGATTCAGCTGAACGGAATGCGGTTCAGCAACAACAGGTTGCTTTAAAACAAGCGCAAAGCGGTTTGAAGAGTGCTCAAAGCGGATTGAGTAATGCGCAGAGCGGAAAGTCGAAAGCGGCGAAAAGTTATGAACAAGCGCAAGCCTCTGTGAGACAAGTGGAGGCATCCTTGGCCGAAGCACGTAAATCTTTGAATGATAACTTGGATAATATCGAATTCCAAATCAAGAATGCAAAACTTGCATGGGATCAAGCGAAACAAAACGTGGAACGGATGGAAGTTTTACTAGCTGAGGGTCTCATTTCCCAGCAAAATTACGACGATGCCAGCAATGGTGAGCAAAATGCAAGAAATGCGTATGAACAAGTGCAGTTAAATAAAAGCCAAGTGGACAGCAGTATCAGTTTACAATCATTGGAGGCTTCTCTAGACCAGTCTAAAATCGGAGCCAGCATCGCGCAATCATCGATCCAAGATGCGGATATTGGAATTAGACAAGCCCAAGCCGCGGTGGAGCAAGCTCAGGCTTCGGTGGAGCAAGCGCAGCTGGCGGTCGATTCGGCTCGTGAACGTTTGGCGGATAAAGTTATTGTTGCAACGGCCTCCGGTGAAATTACACAGGTATCGGGTGAAGTAGGGGCCATGGCGTCAGGCCAGCAACCATTCGCATCCATCGTGTCGATCGATAAGGTGAAAGTGAGTGTTAATATTTTGCCAGACCAATTGTCCGCTTTTAAACAGGGTACGACGCTTGAGGTGGAAGTGAACGGATTGAAAGAAGCATTTACAGGAACCGTCACCTATGTTTCGACAGTGGGGACAGGCTCCGGTTTGTTTGCAGTGGAAGCAGAAATCGACAACCCGAATCACGTCATTCGCCCTGGCATGGTCGCCACCATCGTAGTGGATGAAATCTTGGCGTCCAATACGACACTTGTGCCGACGAACGCAGTGATCCAGAAGGAAGGGGAATCGGTCGTCTTTACGGTCGTTGATGGAAAGTCGGTCCTGAAAGAAGTGGAAGTCATTCGGTATGGCACCGATACAACCGCCGTAGCCGGTGATTTAACTGAAAGCGAAGAAGTGGTAGTTAAAGGTCAAAACCTCCTGAATGATGGAGATTCCGTGAAAATCATGAAGGAGGACTAACCGTTGAAACTGATTAAAGGTTCAATAAATCGTCCTGTCGGCGTCATCATGGTTGTCGTGCTGGCGTTGGTCTTGGGCGTAATCTCAGTGAGAAACTTAGCGGTGGATTTATTTCCGAAAATGGATTTGCCCATTGCGGTTGTTGTTACAAGCTATCCAGGTGCCGCCTCGCAGGAAATTGAAGAATTGGTTAGTAAACCGATAGAATCTGCTGTTGGGACACTGGAAGGGATCGATACGATCCAATCCATTTCACAGCCAAATTCATCGATGGTGATTTTGCAGTTTGATTATGGAACGGATATTAAAACAACCTTGAATGATATGAGGGAGAAGCTGGATCCTGTTCGGGCCCAATTGCCGGAGGATGCGAATTCGCCATTGGTCATGCGTCTCGATCCTCAAGCGATCCCTATCCAGACAATCAGTTTAACCGGTGCAGACTTAAGCGAATTACAAGTCATCGCTGAAAATGAAATCCAACCGGAATTTGAGCGGGCGCCTGGAATTGCATCCGCCAATATTACAGGTGGTCTGAAAAGAGAAATCCAGGTCAATCTGGACATTGGCAAGATGCAAAATTTCGGGCTTTCGGGTCCCCAAGTCGCCCAAGCATTAGGAGCGGAAAACCGTTCCATTTCGGCAGGGACCGTTGAGCGGGGCGGCGAAGACGTTCAAGTGCGGATTGATGGGGAGTATACTTCCGTCCAAGATATTATGAACACCCAAATCGGCTTAGCCGGCGGGGAAACGATAAAAGTGAGCGATGTCGCCGAGGTCATTGATACATTTGAAGACCAGACGACAATCTCCCGAGTGAATGGGGAAGATACGCTGACATTCTCCATTATGAAACAATCGGATGCCAATACAATCAGTGCCGCCGATGAGATCAATCGGATCATTGATAAGTTGAATCCGAAGTTGGCGGAACGCGGTTTGAAACTGACAACGACAATAGATACGTCCACGTTCATTTCCCAATCGATCAATTCGGTCATGGTGAATATGGTTGTCGGATTTGCGCTGGCGATGATTGTCTTGCAGCTGTTCTTGCGCAGTCTTCGGACGACGTTAGTTATCGGACTGACCATGCCGTTATCCCTTCTCACGACTTTTACCCTCATGTATCTGACGGGGGAAAGCATTAACACCATCTCGATGGGTGGATTGGCTATCGGGATTGGATTAATGATTGACAGTGCGATCGTTATTCTTGAGAACATCTTCAAGAAGCGGACGGAAGGACTGCCGATCAAAGAAGCGGCAATAGTGGGAGCTACTGAATTAGCGCCTTCGGTTATTGCGGCGACATTAACGACGGCGGCGATTTTCGTACCGATGCTATTCATCAGCGGACTTGCCGCGCAGATGATACGCCCGCTAGCCTTGACCGTTGTCTTTGCCGTATCGGCAGCATTGATTGGTGCCATCACATTCCTTCCCATGATCTCTTCCAAATTTCTTGGAAACGTATCCGCCTCTTTTGAGGAACAGGGGAGCAAAGGCTGGTTCAATAAACTACTGAACAAGCTTACCAATAGTTATGTGAAATTACTGGAAAAAGCGTTAAGAGCCCGAAAAAGGACCATCGGTATCGTGCTGGCTACTGTAGTGGGAAGCTTGCTTCTTATTCCGTTTATCGGATTTGTGTTAATGCCGTCATCTGACGGAGGAGAAATGCAAATCAATGTGGAATTGCAGCCAGGTACACAGCTGGCGAAAACCGAGGAAACGGTTCAAGATATCAGTGAACGCCTTGCCAAATACGACGATATTATCGAGATGACGACCGTGACGATCGGCGGCAGCTCGATGGGCATTGGGGGAGGAAGTTCGGAATATGCGAGTTTTGCCATTAAGTTTGTCAAAGCAAGTGAACGGGATTTATCGACAATAGAGCTGGTCGGAGAAGTCGATAAATTACTGGACGATATTCCGGGTGCAAAGATCACTGTACAAGAAAATGACCAGGGGATGAGTACGGGATCTCCGATTCAAGTTGAAATCTCAGGTGATGACCTCGACATCTTAAGCGATTTATCGCAACAGGTCGTTTGGATCCTTCAAGACATCGACGGTACGCTCAACATCGAAAGTACGACTGGGGAAGGCCGTCCGGAAGTTCAAATCATTGTCAACCGGGAAGTGGCCAGCCAGTATGGGCTATCCTATCAACAGGTCATGAACGGCGTCAGCATGGCTTTCAGTGGACAGGTCGCCACAAAGTATAAAGAAGATGGCGATGAGTTTGACGTTCGAGTAGCCTTCCCGAAAGAAAGCACACAAACGATTCGTGATTTGGAAACCTTCGTCATACAAAACAGTCAAGGGGTGCATGTCCCGATCACAGCTGTCGCTGAACTGAAGCAAGTTCAAGGTCCGACTGAAATCAATCGGAAGAACCAAAAACGACAAGTGAATGTCACGAGTGATGTAATCGGCCGCTCCGCAGTGGAAGTCTCCCAAGACCTGAATGCGCAGTTGAACCAACTTGCACTGCCGGAAGGGTATGAAGTAAGCACGGGCGGTGAAGCGGAAGAGATTGCTAAAGAATTTACATCTCTTGGTATCGCACTAGTACTCGGAATCATACTCGTGTATATGGTGATGGCCTTCCAATTCGAATCATTCACCCACCCATTTGTCATCATGTTCTCTTTACCGACGATGATAATCGGGGCCATATTCGGATTGTTTGTCACCAATATCCCATTAAGCGTAACGGCCATGATGGGGATTATCATGTTGGCCGCCATCGTATTGAATAACGGGATCATCCTCGTCGACTACACGAATATTTTGCGGTCGAGAGGAATGGACCGAACCGAAGCGCTCATTGAATCAGGACGCAGCCGTCTCCGTCCGATCCTGATGACATCTGTTTCAACCATCTTCACAATGATACCGGTAGCCCTCGCATTTGGTGAGGGAGCGGAAGCGAACCAACCTATGGCAGTAGTCGTGGTGTTCGGTCTAGCCGCTTCGACGGTACTGACCCTCGTCTTCGTGCCTGTTATGTATGTAGTCATCGATAACTTGGCGGAAAAGACCAAGAATCTATTTAGCGGGAAAAAATCGAAGAAGCTTGAAGAGGAAGTTGTTGTTGAGGGGGGAAGTGAGTGATCGGTATTGGTCACCAAGAAGATCTTGTAGACAAAGAGTCTGCAAGATCTTTTTTTATTGGGGTAAGGCATGGAGTTGGCCGAGGAGGATATGTCTGTTCCGCGGGGGTTCCCGGCGAGCGCTCATAACTTTCTGCAAACGCCCATTAAAATGGATACGCGCTCATAACTCTGGGGTAACGCCCATAAGTCCCGAATAGCGATCATACTCCTCGGGAAGCGCTCATAACTATCGTAATCCGCTTATATTTCTCAAGAAGCGCTCATAACTCAATCATCATCTTTAGATAGGCTATCCTTTGTTGGATAAGAAAATTATAAACAACCTCCGAACCTGCGTAATGCGGTCCGGAGGTTGTTTGTTAATTTAACCCAGCCAACACCCTTGACGGCATTGGAGATATACTGCTGCATGAGTGAGTTTGCGTTAAATATTCTAAGACTGATTAGCAAGGGAACTTCTTAAAACTAGACCGGAGGCACCTTCCTCCACATCCCTAACAAACTCCTTGATAAACTCAAAATAAGCATCCGCATCATCCCACATGGCAAGATGGCTGCCGTTCGGGCAGATGGCGACACGGGAATTCGGGATTCTCCTGCCCATTTCTTCTTTATCTTCCACCGCCATCGTATCGTATTTCGCTCCGAGCAGAAGTGTCGGTACGTTGATTTGGTGCAGGTCATCCCAGCGGTCCCAATCTTTGAACGTGCCGGTGACGACGAATTCATTCGGCCCTTGCATCGTGTTGTACACTTGCGGGTTGATGTTGGAGAGGCCGCGTACAACGCCGTCCGGCCAAGGGTCCAAGCGGCAAATATGTTTCGAGTATAGATGCTCATGGAGCAGCTTTTCATACTCCGGGTTTTGATAATCCTCTTTTTCCTCGTACTTCTCCAGCTGTTTGATGATTTCTACAGGCAACGCATTCCGGAGCTCATTGATTTTTTTGACGTAGGACGGGATGCTGGCGGTCATGTTGGAGATGATTAATCCTTTCAGATGCTGTTGATATTTCAGTGCATATTCAATTGCCAGAAATCCACCCCATGAGGAACCGAACAGATAAAATTGCTCCAATCCAAGTGCTTTCCGAACCTCTTCCACCTCCTCACGGAAACGTTCGATTGTCCATAAGGAAGGATCATCAGGCTGATCAGAATGGTAGGAACCTAACTGGTCATAAAAATAGATCTCGATCCCGGCGTCCGGCAAATAGTCTTGGAACGACTCCAAATACTCATGGGTGCTTCCTGGTCCACCGTGCAATAGTAGGATTTTAATGGGGCTGTCTCCTACTTTTCGCGTCCATACGTGGTATCCGCCGGTGATTGGAATGATCTTTGTACTTCCTGTCATTTCAATTCCTCCTCTTCTTTTTCAAGTTATTCATTGAATCAAAGGTGGCATCCCCGCCAACTTCGGCATGCGGAAACGTGCAATGACTTCCAAATCAGACCCTGGATTCGGTTTGCAGCATTGGCATAATTGGACATCCCCCGCAACAGACATGAGCAAATAAGCATCCACCAATGATAAACCCCATTTTTTAGCGAGCAACGTCTGCATATCCTCGCAAGCGATCTGGATGGCGCGATCGGTGCTCGCGTTTGAAGCAACTGTGTACCAACTGTCCTTCGTTTCCACCATCGGCCGAGGAATTGTTTGTCCGCTGATCGTTGTGAGTGTTGTTTCGACTGAAGCGGCGATTTCCACTCCTGTTCCGCAAATCTCGCCATCTCCCATGGACGCATGAATATCGCCGAGACCGAATAAGGCTCCTTCAACGTTCACCGGCAAGTAGACGGTCGTCCCTTTTGTGATGACATGGTTGTCCAGATTACCTCCATGGTCCCCGGGGTACATATTATCGATCCCCTCACCAGCCGGCGCACATCCGATGACACCGATCATTGGCTTCGCCTCAAAGCTGATCTCTTCGTTGAAGTGCACGATTTTGTGATCTTCCACTTTGACGATCTTCGTTTTCGGATCTACTGTGTGGACGAGAATGCCGATGTCGGGCAATGTGCTGATGACTCCCCAGTCTCGTACTTGGATGTCATGGATATCGACTTTTAAAATATTACCGGGCTGTGCACCTTTGACATAGACGGGTCCTGTTGCTGGGTTAACCGCCGAAAAGTCGATTGACGTGATGAGCTGGTCTTCGGATTGAATTTGATCGCTGAAACAGTCGAATGTATTGAAAAGCACATTTTCCCCGGATTCGATTGTCAAAGCAGGCGTATTGTCCTTGTCGAACTTGTAGACGGATTGCTCTTTTTGAAGCACGTGCATATGATGAGGCCCCCTTTTTAATAGGTATTTCAGTTGTTGAGGTTAAATTTAGAGTACGCAAAATGGAAAGTCAATAAAGCTTAAAGAATTGATTGAATATTTAAGATACTATGGCAAATTACTTAAACTTTTTGGAGCGGGCAACTGGAATAATATACTCAGGTGTAAAATTATACATGTGGGGGGAAGGCTATGAGGATAACAAAATTTTTATTGTTACTTATGATTTTAGCACTAGCTTCCATTCTAGCGGCATGTTCGGATGACTCGGCTGACGCTGAAAAGAAAGAGGATGGGACAAGCAACGAAGAGAATGCGAGTGCGGATAGCAATGCGGAAGGCGAAGGCAGCGGGGAAGGAGGAACTCTGACTTTTGCATTGCCGGGAGATATCATTGCGCTGGATCCTGCGTTTTCGTACGACTTCGCGACGAATCCAGTCGTGACCCAAATTACGGAAGGGCTGTTGCAGTTCGATGAGAACGGGCAACTGCAGCCATTGCTGGCGGAGTCGTGGGAAGCGGTTGATCCGACAACATATGTCTATCAGATTCGCGACGACGTCAATTTCTCGGATGGCTCGCCGATGACTATTGATGACGTCATATTTTCAATGGAACGCACGATGGATCCGGCTACGGCCTCTTACGTTGGCTGGATGTACAGTAATGTGGAATCCATAGAGGCGACAGGGGATTGGGAAATCACGGTGAAATTGAAGCAGCCGGATATCCTATGGCGCTATGCGGTCGGTACGACAGCTGGCCACATCATCAGCAAAGCGTACTATGAGGAAAATGAAGCGAACTTCGGAAAGCCGGACGGCGGAGTGATGGGGACCGGTCCTTTCGAGTATGTGGAATGGAAAACGGGATCCGAAATCACTTTGAAGAAGAACGAAAATTATTGGGATAAATCGGCTGGTCCTTACTTGGATAAGATCGTCTACAAAATGCTTCCGGAAGGGAATACGGTCGTCACCGGGTTGAAAACGGGCCAAGTGACTGCGACGATCAACTTGCCGCTTGACCTGATTGAAGTTGTCCAAGCGATGGATAATGTGAATATCGATGCCGTCGACAGCTATATGAGCAACTTTGTCGCAATCAACGTCGAGCGGGAGCCGCTCAATGACGTCAACGTCCGGAAAGCGATGAACTATGCGTTGGACAAACAGAAAATCATGGAAAAGATCGTCAAAGATTCAGGTTCACCTGCAAAAGCGGTTCCAGTCGGGCCGGCTTTGTGGATATTCAACTCGGATTTATGGGAAGAAGCCTATGATGAACTTCCAGGTTACGAATATGACATCGAAAAAGCAAAGGAATATTTGGCGAAATCCTCCGTGCCGGATGGATTCAGCGCCACGATCATGACGGAAAGCGACACTTTGAAATTGAATACAGCCCTTGCATTGCAGGCGGCGGTCAAACCATTGGGTATCGATCTGGAGATTGAGAAAGTGACGACGGAGGAAGCCAATACTCGCGCGTTCGGAAACAAAGATTACGATATGATGATGCAGACGTGGGGCGCTGACTTCCCGGATGCTGTTGGTAATTTGCAGCCGGTTTTCCATTCAAGCAACAGTGTTGACGGCGGTTCCAACTTCTCCAAATACAGCAATAGTGAAGTTGACAAATACTTGGATGAGCAAGTGGCTTTGACGGATGACAAAGAAAGAACGGAACTGATGATCAAAGCTGAAAAGATCATCGCTGAAGATACCCCTTGGATCATGATCGACCATCCGAAGCAAATGTTCGTCGCGAACACGGATGTCGAGGGTTACACGATGAAAGCCATGTGGTATTGGGATTCGTTCTTGAAAGACGTTAAATTTAAATAAGGCAAAGGGCGAAGGGTGATACCTTCGTCCTTTTTGCGGTGCCAGGTTCTAACACAATTCAGAAAACTGGTTACGGTGACTGTATGTAAATCACCTTTCTGCGAAACGGCAAATTTCTATTTTCAGTGGCTAATTTCATTCAAAATACGAATTTGATCACTTTTCTTAGGTCGGAGCTCCCAATGAAAGGCTTCATTTTCCCATTATCTCGATTTTGAGAAAACTATCCAACGTGTTACCCTCTTTGTAAGAATAGTAGCAAAAGGGAGGGCTACCGATGGGTCGGGTATTGAGTGTGGGGTTGGAAGGCATGAAGGGGCACATAGTGTATATTGAAGCGAATGTCCGCGTTGAAAAGGAGGCATGTATCATCGTCGGACTGCCGGATGCTTCGATGAAAGAGTCGAAGGAGCGGATTCTGAGTTGTCTTCATAATTTGGATATTGACATGGCAATGAAGAAAATCACCATTCACCTGTCGCCTTCAGATAAGCGGAAAACAGGGACGGGGCATGATTGCGCAATGCTGCTGGCCGTATTGCGTGAAGTCATGGAAGAGCCGATCCCCATAGATCCTAAAACATGCTTTCTTGCTGCCCTCTCCCTTTCTGGCGACCTTGTTCCTTTCCATGGGTTGATTCCTGCTATTCAGCAGGCTCTGAGGCTTGGATTTGAACAAATCATCCTTCCGCCGATCGACACCGAGTTCTTGAACAGTCCGGAAGGGGTCGAGCTTGTCCCTCTTCATTCCGTCGCCGACCTGCTTGCCTATTTGCGGGGACAACAGAAACTTGCCCGTACCAACAAGGATCTGATCCATTTTGGGCCACAACAGTCGGAAGAGCCATCCTTCCCGTCCGACTTTTCTGCCGTAAGGGGACAGGACGAGGCTAAACGAGTTTTGGAAATTGCTGCAGCGGGCGGCCACCACGTCTTGTTGAATGGTCCGCCAGGTTGTGGAAAGACGATGCTTGCGGATGCGTTTCACACCATTTTGCCCGACTTGGGCAATGAGGAGATGCTGGAGACATTCGGCATCTATCATCTGGCCAAAGAGGAGCGCGGATTTTCTAGAAGACCGCCGTATCGCCATCCGCACCATTCCGCCTCAGCCGTTTCCTTGATCGGGGGCGGGACGTTTCCACGGCCGGGAGAAATTTCCCTGGCGCATAACGGTGTTCTATTCTTGGATGAGCTTGGGGAATTTTCAAGAAAGGCGCTGGATATGCTTCGGCAACCGATGGAATCGGGCGAGGTGACGATCAACCGGGTGCGTCAGTCGGTCACCTATCCGTCCTCTTTCGTATTAATTGCAGCAACCAACCCTTGTCCCTGCGGTTATCATGGATCAAATGAGCGATATTGCACATGTACACCCCGTCAAATCCAAACATATCAATTGAAAGCTTCGGGTCCTTTATTAAACCGGATCGACTTCAGTTTGACATTAAAAAATGCCGGTTTCGCAGTGGATACAAGCCAGGAATCGTCGAGTGCAATCAGAAATAGAGTGGCTGCAGCAAGATGCCTTCAAAGAAAAAGATACGGAACTGGAAGTTTAAACGGCAATGTACGTGCTCATCTGCTGTTGGAAACTTGTCTATTGACAAAAGAGCAGGAACTTCTTTTCCAGTCGGTTTGCTATGAGGAAAAATGGAGTAACCGGACAATGGTGAAGCTGATACGCGTGGCAAGGACCATTTCGGACCTTCAAGGGGAGCGGCGGATCACAATGGAGGCGATGGAAGAGACCATCCAATGGAAAAGGCGGTCTTCTGTTTTCCAGAAAGATATGAACGGAGTCGGGCAAAATGGCTAGGAAGCCAAGGGGATGGCATCCGAAAGGGTTTTATCATATTATCGTTCGTGGGAATAATCGGCAAAACATCTTCCGGGATAAAAACGATGTGGATGAATATTTCCGCGTACTCAGTTTTGTGTATGGCAAATTTCCGTTTGAACTATATGCTTACTGCGTCATGACGAACCATGTCCATTTGCTACTCCGATCCCCACATTTCCATCTCGGCAAATTGATGGCTCCGCTGAATCGGCGGTATAGTGACTATTACAGAAAACGGCACGGCTATGTTGGGCAGATATTTCAAAATCGCTACTATTCCAAGGAAGTAACGGGTACTACCGGCCTGTTGCACGTTAGCTCCTACATCCACCGCAATCCGATCGAGACTAAACAGCCGATGGTCGAATCGATGGAACACTATCCCCATTCCTCATATCGTTACTATTTCTACGGCGAAGACAGTCCCTATCCCTTCCTCCAGCTACAACTACTGCCAAGCCTTCTCCCGCGGGGCTGGGCACAGACGTCAGAGGAATATGCGAGGTATTGCAGGGAAAAAGAAGAATAGTACATCAAAAACTCCGTGAATCCCATGGGGTTTTTTCGCGTGTAGATGTATCAGTCGGAATTGTCTGAATTGTTTTTAGAACCTGGCACCTACAAAGCCCGAAGTCCTATAGTAATATATCCTCACACCAGTTATAATAATTACAACATTCAGAAAAGTAAAAGAGGATGATGTGCAATGATCTTGTCGCAACCATTGTTCACCTTTCTCATTGTGCTTGGGATTGTCGGGGGAATCGGCAGTTTATCGACGCTTGTTTCGTTATTGATTGTCGAAAAAGAGAATGACTATTTGAAGATGGAGAAAAGGAAAAACGATCTGGAATATCTATTGAAGGATGCCCAGATCAGCAATCTCACCTCGCAAATTCATCCCCACTTCCTCTTCAACTCGTTGAATACGATCACCTCTCTGATCCGACTGGACAAGAATGAAGACGCAGTCAGTTCGATCCAAGCGATTTCCACTCTGCTCCGCTATACGCTGCGGGACTCCCAGCAGCTCGTTAGCGTGGAGGAAGAGCTGAACAGTGTCCAAATGTATTTGCAGATTCAGAAAATGCGGTTCGGGAAGCGTTTGGAATGGGAAATCGAGTGTCCAGAAGATTGCGCTGCCGTCAAAATTCCGATGCTTTCCATCCAGCCATTGGTGGAAAATGCCTGCAAGCATGGTATCGAACCGAATGTCCGTGGCGGGTTCATCAAAATCACTATTGAGAAGGGGGAGGGTTTTACAATCCGCATCCATGACAACGGGGTAGGCATTTCTCAACAGATCATCGGCCAGTTCAACAACTGGAAACGGGATCGAATCAAATCTGACATCCTCGGAATTGGCATTGTGAACACATACGAACGCATCCAACATTTCTATGGCGAGAAAAGTGATTTGACGATCAAGAATATGCCGAATGGCACAGTCTGTTCCATCAGTATAAGGGGGGAAGGACTCTATGAGGATCTTGCTAGTTGATGACGAACCATTGGAATTACAGACTTTGGAGAAAATGATCACAGACATCGGCGACTACGAAATCCACAAAGCCGAAAACGGATTAGAGGCGATCGACCAGCTTCAGTCCAATAAAATGGACATCGTTCTTCTGGATATTAAAATGCCTGGCATGAACGGACTGGAAGTTCTGAATGAAATCCACCGGCATTGGCCCGATACGGTTGTTTCCATCATCTCGGCCTTCGATGATTTCAATTATGCACAAATAGCAATGGAGCATGGAGCGGTCGGCTATTTACTGAAACCGTTCACGGAAGGGCAATTTAAGAAGCTTTTTGGCAAAATGGAAGGACTTTTTGCTGAACGTAATGAAAAGCGGGCATTTATCATTCAATCTATCATTGAACGCAGCCTTTTTTCGGAAAGCCATTTGTCCGATGAAGAAGCGATGGACAACTTAAGTTTCCTGCCGGAGGCCATGTTCGTCATCCAAAATAATAATTGCAATTGGATAAATCAAATCGCTCAGACCCAAAAGGATATCAAGCTGCTCAAATCCCCTCAGGACATTAACGAATTTACGTTATTGCTGACATTGAAAAGCCATTCATCCTACATTACCGATCAGATCTTACTGCATAACTTAAACTACCCGGATCAAATCTTATATGGCTATGGGGAGAGCAAGTCAATGAAAACCGCCTATGCACAAGCGGTCCAGGACTATCATGAAAGGAATCGCTCCACCTTTCACCTGTTCCTGCATTACATCAGAGAAAATTATGATAAGAATATCAGCTTGACCGACGCGGCGAAGACTGTTCATGTAAGCTCCTCCCATCTAAACAGATTGCTGAAAAAGGAATATGGGAAGACCTTTACCGAGATCTTACTGGATATCCGAATTGAACGAGCGAAAGAGCTTCTTCTGAAAAATTACAATGTGGAAGTCGTTTCGGATATGGTCGGATTTAATAGCGCAGCTTATTTCGCGGTCTGTTTCAAGAAGTTCACGGGTGTATCCCCGAGCAAATATCGCAGTGAAGTGAGCTGAGCCGGAATGGCTTCCAATATCATTTATCTGCTACTTCCTTTAATGACGCCTCTTGCTTTTTTCCTTGCTGCGCAGATTACGTACGATCATGGGGTCCTGGGGCTGTTGGGTTACTCCAGCATGTGGGCATTGTCATTCATCGTCTTTTATTTTACACAGAACCGGAAACCCGTCGCAATACAGGACCCTATCTTAAGAAGTGCAATTAAGGGAGTTTACATTATTGAAGTCATCTTTTGCATTTTCCTCGTCTTGAAGATCATTTTAACGGAAACAGACTTTATCTATATGACGCTCATCCATATCGTCTTGATGGCGACCGTGCCGCTATTCGTCTTTTATCTATATAAATTCAATCCGAAGTTGGTCGCCGTCGCAACGGTTCTGCTCGGCATCGCTATTTCGTTTTTGATTCCGACTCTTGTGTATTTGAAAGTCAGTATTCCTACGGTCTATTCGGGAATCCATTTCCTTTATACGGAGTTATTGAGATTTGATCGACCTGCTACTTGGCTGCTCGTAGCTAGTCTCGGAGTATTATTGGTAGCTCGCCAGTATCTATATAGGATGGTGGATATCCATCATAAAGAACAAGCGCGATTTGTCCCCTACCTGATTGCGGCTATCATTTCCTCCATTGTCATGATTTCGTTCGGAGCGATTTCATTTCTCGGTCGGGCGCAGGCGGTTTTGCCGGATCTCAGCGACCGGGTGAGCATTCAGGTGATCAATCGCTTCGGCGGGCAGTTTGCGCAGATCCTTTTCATGTCGATCACCATTTTTATGATCTTCTTTATTTTCATCAAGTTATGGGAGTCCTTGAAGGGTAAATCCAACAAGTATAATCCATGGCTGATTGGAATCTGCATACTGATTCCGGGACTGGTTGTGCCCTATGCGAACATCACTTTACTGGATGCTTTTCTTTATTTCGGACTGTTCTGGTCCCCTCTATGCGGGTTGATCGCCGTGCCGGTTTCCTCTATCTATCAAACGAGAATCAGTTTCATTTTCGGTCTCTGTATCGGCTTGTTGGTTGGACTGGTTTTTACGATTCCGCTGGGCATACTCGGAGGGGCCTGCAGTTCCTTCCTATTAGCCGCTGTCCTCGTCCTATTCGGTCCAGTCGAACAGAAGAACTTTCAATTGTAAGGGTACCCGCCCTTACTTTTTTTATTTTATATCGAAATGAATCATATATTGAAGATAAATTGGTCAAATATTTAAAAAGTTTGTTCGTCAGAAAAGTAAAATGGATAGTAAGAGTGATTACATTGACATTTCTTATGGGGGGTGTGCCGATATGGTTTCTTACATTCTAAGAAGATTGCTGTTGCTTATCCCGATATTATTCCTCGCCTCCGTCCTCGTATTCGGGATGTCCCACTTGAGTAAGACGGATCCTGCATTGGTAATGGTGGGCGGAAAGCAGACTTCGCCGGAAGTGCTGGAGAACATTCGGGTGAAATATCATCTGAATGAACCTGTCTGGAAGCAGTATCTGATTTGGGCAGGCAACGCCGTCAAAGGGGACCTCGGTGAGAGCTTCAAGATGAAGCAGTCCGTCAGCGGAATGATTGCGGAGCGGTTGCCGTTGACGATTCAATTGGTTGTCATGAGTACGATTATTACGATATTGCTGGCAATCCCGCTCGGTATCATTGCAGCTGTGAAAAAGAATACATGGGTCGATTATTTGGCCTCGCTCATTTCTCTGGTGGGCGTTTCATCCCCAGTGTTCTTCACCGGGGTGCTTGCTGTCATGTTATTTTCATACAAGTTGGATCTTCTACCCGCCTTCGGGACAGGCGATAACTTCATGGAAAACTTCAAATATCTGTTGCTCCCGTCCTTGGCGTTGGGCATCAATATGCTGGCGCTGAGCTCCCGTATCACCCGAAGCGAAATGATCGAGGCGTTGGGGACCAATTATATTGAAACGGCGGTCGCCAAAGGGATTCCGAAAAGGGTCATTGTGTTGAAGCATGCTTTCAAGAACGCCCTCATCCCCTTATTGACTGTGACCGGGCTGCAGCTTGGCTTCCTCATTGTCGGAACGGTCCTTGTCGAGTATACATTCGGCTTGGGCGGGATTGGAAGTCTGATTGTGCACGCGGTGCAGTCGAGCGATTATCCTCTCGTGCAGGGGACGACTATTTTTCTCGTCGTTTTTTTCCTCTTGATGAACTTGGTTGTCGATGTCCTGTATGCGGTCATTGACCCGAGGATACGTTATTAACTTGGTGGAGGTGTGAGTCAGCATGAGCCAAACCGGTGTAGTGGGAAGGAAACCGATGATCCGGACGAGAAGAAAGGGTCTTTTGCAATCATCATTCTTTAAAAATTATCTTGCGGTTGCAGCGGGAATTGTCATTTTGCTCATCGTCCTGGCCGCTATCTTCGCGCCGGCGATTGCGCCGTATGATCCGAATGAACAGGACTTGTTGATGTCCCTCGAGCCGGCGTCCAAAGAGCATTTCTTCGGTACGGACCAACAAGGGCGGGACATCTTCAGCAGAATTTTATATGGAGCAAGGACAACGCTGTTAGGAGCGCTTGGAGTGGTTGGGATCGCCACGCTGATCGGTGTGCCGTTGGGTTTGATCGCCGGCTATTATGGAGGCCGGATCGACAGCCTCATCACTCGGACGTTTGACGTCATTCTTGCGTTCCCGGCTTTATTGCTCGCCTTTATCATTGTCGCGGTTTTTGGGAAAGGTCTGGAGAATGCTGTCATTGCCCTCGGAATCGTGTACATACCGATGATAGCGCGGTTGGTGCGGTCTGTCACATTGGTCGAGAGGGAGCAGACCTACGTGGAGGCGGCCCGGAATCTTGGGTTTTCCAATAGTCGGATCATGTTCCGGCATATATTGCCGAACTGTATTTCTCCGATTGTCGTGCAGGCGACCATTGACTTGGCCTATGCCATTTTGGACCTTGCTGCGTTGAGCTTCCTCGGGTTGGGCGTCCAGCCGCCGACTGCCGACTGGGGTGCCATGCTGGAAGAAGGGCGCGAGTATTTATTGATTTCATCCAATACAGCGATTTTTTCAGGTTTCGCCATCATGATCACCGTCATATCGTTCAACCTGTTTGGCGACGGTCTACAGCAGCATTTTGATCCGAAACAGCGGAAAGTGTAAAGGACCTGATGATAGGGGGATAGCGATGAATAAATTACTGACAGTCCATAATTTATCTACGAAGTTCAAGACAGAGCGCGGAATTGCACACGCTGTCCGATTTGTGAATTTTTCGATTGATGTTGGGGAGATCATGGGGCTCGTCGGGGAAAGCGGCAGCGGAAAAAGCGTGACCGCCAAATCGATCATGCGACTCATCGACAGATCGAAAGGACAGATTTCCGGGAAAATCTTGCTGGAAGGCGAGGATCTTCTTTTGAAAAAGGAGAAGGAAATGCAGTCGATACGCGGGAACAGTGTGTCCATGGTCTTTCAGGATCCGATGTCCTCCTTGAATCCGCTCTATTCGGTTGGAGAGCAGATCGCGGAAGTGTATCGTTATCATAAGAAGATGAACAAGAAGGCAGCAAAAGAAGCGACAATCCGATTGATGGAGCAGATCGGCATTCCGGCAGCAGAAAAGCGCTACAGCCAATATCCCCATGAGTTCAGTGGCGGCATGCTGCAACGGATTATGATTGCGATCGCTCTTGCCTGCAATCCGAAACTTCTCATAGCCGACGAGCCGACGACCGCATTGGACGTCACAATCCAAGCGCAAATATTGCGGCTCCTGAAACGCCTGCAAGGGGAGTTTGATATGGGGATCCTTATGATCACGCATGACTTGGGTGTTGTTGCGGAAATATGCGATCGGGTATCCGTCATGTATGCGGGCGAAATCGTGGAGAGCGGAGATGTCGAAACGATTTTCCAAGCACCGATGCATCCGTATACACTCGGGCTGATCGCGTCTATCCCGAAACTAGGCAGCAAGACAAAAATGCTAAGTCCGATTGAGGGTGCGCCACCTGACCTGCATGGGGAACTGAAAGGCTGCCCGTTTGCGGAACGATGCGCATACAAAACTGACCTATGCCTGGAAAAGTCGCCGGAACTCCGGGAAGTGGAAGAGAAACATAGTGTGGCTTGTCATCATGTGGAGACGATCTTCCAACAAGGGAGGCAATACGCATGAGCCAGGTCGTCTTGAAAGTGGAAAACTTAAATAAGCATTTTCCGACGGGAAAGCGCAATCTGCTCGGGAAGCATACCCAGACGCTCAAAGCGGTCGATGGGGTTTCATTTGAAATCAAAGAAGGGGAAATCTTCGGGCTGGTCGGGGAGAGCGGATGCGGGAAATCGACTTTGGGGCGCTGTATTACGAGAATCGTCGATCCGAGCACTGGCAAGATCCACTTCAATGGGGAGGAGATTACGAACTCGGGTCCGGACCGATTGAAAGAGTTGAGGCGGCAAATGCAGATGGTGTTCCAGAACCCGCATTCCTCGTTGAACCCGAGGATGACCATCCGGCAAACTTTTTCTGAGATACTGAAAGTGCACCGTTTGGCGAAAGGGCAAGAACAGGAGCGGATGGAGGAGATCCTGACGCTCGTCGGATTGCCGGCTGACGCATTGGATCGCCACCCGCATGAATTCAGCGGCGGGCAACTGCAGCGGATCGTCATCGCACGTGCCCTTTTAGTGGAGCCCCAGTTCATCATGGCGGATGAGCCGGTTTCAGCGCTGGATGTCTCTGTTCAGGCGCAAATATTGAACTTGCTCGTGACATTGAAAGAGGAATTGTCACTGACGATCCTGTTCGTTGCCCATGATTTAAGCGTGGTTGAACATATAAGCGATCGGGTAGGCGTCATGTATTTAGGGCAAATCGTGGAGATGGCGGATGTGGATGACTTGTATCAAAACACATTGCATCCATATACATTGGCGTTGATGGCGGCCATCCCGGTTCCCGATCCGACCGTCAAAAAGGAGTATGAAGTGATAGAAGGGGATTTGCCGAGCCCGATCGACTTACCGGCCGGTTGCCGATTTGCCGGCCGATGCCCTTCCGCCATGGCGGTCTGCCAAGAACAGAACCCGTCGTTGAAAGAAGTGAATCCCGGCCATTTTGTTGCATGCCATTTGTATTATTAGGGTGCCTGGCACCGTCACAGCGTAAGGGGGTTAAATCCATTGTATCAAGTGATACCGATGACCCGGCTTGGGCAGGAGTCGTACCAGCCGAGCCGGTCATCCATTTATAAGCAGTTGAATCAGATCCTGTCGGAAGGTGAGGAAGTCCAGCAAGTCAAAAAGAAGACTCGCTTCGCCACGGAACGGTTTCCGGAAGGTCATTTGTTTTTTCCCGGGACCGTCCTGATGGCTAGTGAAGTTGAAGTGAAACAAGCCCGGACGGACCGGGCGGAATCAGTGCCGTCTGATGATTTATCACCCTTGAAGTTGGCAAAAAAAATCGCGTTTCTGGATGGGCGGAACTGCGCTCCTTTCTGTTCCGACCCATTCCGCCTCTTCTTCGATGCTTACGGGTTGCCTGTCGACTGGTTGACGGATGAGGATGTCCGGCTCGGAAAGCTGGAAAACTATGATCTGCTCATCGTTCCGGGCGGTCCGGACGCTGGCGAGTCTTATTATGAGGGATTGGGCGAGAAAGGCTATGGGGAGATCCGTCATTTTGTTCAGCGGGGCGGCATGTATTTAGGTTCTTGCGCGGGAAGTTACTTTCCTCTTTCGGCGGAGCGAGATACGACCCAACGTGATGTTTGGTTGAATATGATTGAAGCGACGGATGAGTTTGGGCTAGACTATTGGAGAACAGGAACTGGCTTTGTTCGGATCCAATTTGAAGACGTGGACCATCCGGTTGCCAGGAGTCTGGCATTGGGTGAGCCGAGTACGATGGACGTCATTTATTGGGAGGGACCGGCTTTTTCCCTTCTGGAGGATTCGAATGTTAATGTGATTGCACGCTACAAGAACTTCTTGGCATCCGGCACTTCACTGCCATCCTGGTCACTCGAAAATAATCAAATTGCAAAAGATGCGATGGGGTGGTCCAATCCATTGACGCAGGAACGGTTCGAACATCATTTAAAAGGATACCCCGCCATCGTGGAAGCTTCCTATGGGAAAGGGCATATGGTTTTATTGTCCCCGCATGCTGAATTTGGAACATGTGGGACGGAACATGCCATGGCGGATAATCCGAATTATGTGTTATTGATGAACAGCATTTATTATTTATCTTCTAAAGGGGGAGTATAAATGGTAACAGTAAGTTGCTCAACAGGAATCATTTATGAATTCAATAAGGATAACCCGCCGATTCAAGAGGTGGACTCCGGCACGACATTGACGATCCAGACATATGATTGTTTTCAAAATCAAATCCAGACACCGGAAACTGAAGTGACGGCTATCGATTGGAATAAGATCAATCCTGCGACAGGCCCGATTTACGTGAAGGATGCGATGCCAGGGGACATTTTGAAAGTGAAAATCGAGAAGATTGAAATCGGTGACCAAGGCGTCATGGTGGTCGGCCCTGATTTAGGGGTGATGGGGCACAGCATTGAAAAGATGACATCTAAGATATTGCCAATCCGCGACGGGAAAGTGCACTTTAATGATATTGCAATCCCTGTGAATAAAATGATCGGCGTTATCGGCGTGGCTCCTGAAGGGGAAGGGGTCAACTGCGGCACCCCGGGCGCACACGGGGGGAATATGGACAACAAAATGGTGACAGAAGGCGCCACTCTCTACTTTCCGGTATTTGCAGAAGGTGCGCTGTTTGGGTTGGGCGATCTGCACGGCGCAATGGGCGATGGCGAAGTAAGTGTATCGGGCGTGGAAGTACCGGGCGAAGTAACCGTCACCTTGGAAGTCATCAAAGGACAGTCTCTCCGTCACCCGATGCTCGAAAACGACGAAGTGTTCACCCAGATCGTCTCGGCCGCCACTTTGGATGAAGCGGCAAAAGTGGCAACTACCGAAATGATCGAACTGATTGTGGAGAAGTCCGGAATGCCCTTGGAAGAAGTGACGATGTTGATGAGCGCTGCAGGCCAGTCCGAGATTTGTCAGATCGTGGACCCGTTGATGACAGCCAGATTCGTTGTGCCGAAATGGTTGTTGGCGGAGATGGGAGTTTCGTTGATTGGCTAAGTTCGGTAAGTTGGTCGCCAATTAAATTTCAACACGACTCTTAATTTTTTTTGATTGGTAAAGGTATAAATTGAATACACGGTAAAGCCCTGCGAAGACTTTATAATGTATCCCATAAAATAGACCTTTTTAAGTGTCTTATGGGATACATTATAGCTTTTGCAGGTTTTTTCAATCTATCTTATCCGAGCTGCACTTAAGCACGTTTGGTGAATTACAGTGGATTAATCAGGAGGAATGATTTGAAGCAAGTGTATCGGCTTTCATCCAGGGAGAGGAGGCATTAACGGGTTGAATCAAGGTGTCTGATTTATTTCAGAATCTCGTTTCCTATTGTGCTTGTCTTTCTTTTGAATTCGGGCAAGATATGTTAAAATTAAATAACATATATGTTAACTTATCAAAAATGCTGTTTTTGAATATACTAGAAGGGAAACTGGAAATATGAATTTTAACACGGATGGTTTGCTGCCGCCAGAGGATTACGAGCTGACGTTAGATGAACTTAGGGAGTCTGTTCTTGTCAGAGGACCAGAAGTTGAGAATCCTTGGGACGTAAAATGGAGACTGTTTTTGGTCAATAATTTGGAGGTGTTGATTCAGCAACTGTGGAATGTTGGAGTGGATCAAATATATATCGATGGTTCTTTTGTAGAGGATAAAGCACATCCAAATGACATTGACGGATATTTTGAATGGGATTTGATGGAGTTGGCGACGGGAGAACTGGAGCGAAAATTAAATGCATTAGACCCATATAAAGTTTGGACCTGGGATAGCAGTAGCCGTAAAACATATCGGGGGTTTACTAAAAAGCAATTACCGATGTGGCACCGATATCGTGTGGAATTATACCCTCATTTCGGGCAACCCTCCGGAATCTTGGACGAACATGGAAATGAACAGCAATTTCCCGCGGCCTTTAGGAAAACGAGAGATTCATTTCTGCCAAAAGGCATTGTGAAAATCATTCAATAAGGGTGGATGTAAGATGATTAAAACAGAAACAGCTTATAAGAAAGCACTCGAAAAACTTCAAGAAGATAAGTTGTTTATCCAAGATCAAAAAAAAGTGTTAGAGGAAATGGGTTTGACAAAGGAGCAGGTAGAGAAAGCATTGCAGCCGTCTATTACCTTTCATGAACAATTAAAGGAAGAGGTTATTTATTACGAGCGAATTAAAAGGGGAGAATTCGAAACAATTATCAACCTTCACAATTTAGGGAAAACCTTGATCGCTTTTCGGATTTACCTAGGGCTGAGCCAGCAGGAGCTAGCTGATCGGCTAGGGGTATCACCATCTCAAGTATCTAGAGATGAGCGAAATGAGTATTACGGCGCTACATTGGAACGAATTCAACATGTGATGGATGTCATGCAGATGGTTTCCAAGACAGAAATCCAACCAAAAGATTTGTTGTTGGCATAACTCGGGCGTTAGCCCCAGGGAGCAGGGCGGAAATGAATGCCACTGCTCCCTTTTCTCATACCATCCCTAGATTTAAATCTTTCTCGTACCCTACTGAATAGAAAGCGGTTACCCAAAAATTCCAATCCATCTATATTTGTAGTATTCTATTAGTAGAGTCAGTCCCGCAGTCCCGGAGTTCATGCAAGATAGAAAGAATAGATGAGCGCATTTGAGTGGGCTATTAATGGAAGTACGATTATGAAACTACAGGGGGTCAAAATGATGAGAAAAGGAAGCTATCCAAAAGTGTTCAAGGCGACGTTGGCAACCGCGGCTGCTGCGGCCGTTGCGGTTGCACCTGTACATACGAAGGCGGAAAGTCCGACATTTACCGATGTGCGGGACATTCCAAGCCACCATTTTTATGAAGCGGTGATGAAATACACAGCCGCTGAGATGATGAGCGGGTATCCGGATGGGACGTTCAAGCCGGGGCAGAACATCACCCGCCAAGATGCCGCCAAATTGTTGGCACTCGTGTTGGAGTTGGATACGAAGAATGTCAAGGATCCGGGGTTCAAAGATCTTAAGAAGACAAGCCCTTACTACGGCTATATTGCCGCGCTTGTGGAAGAGGGGATCATTTCGGGGTACGAGGATAATACATTCCGCCCGGCCGCCAGTCTAACCCGCGCGCAAATGGCGAAGATCATTGTGCTTGGATTTGAATTGGACGATCCAAAAACGACTTCTCTTCCATTTAAAGATATCAATAATAAGCAATGGCATATGGAATTTGTCCGGGCGCTGTATGCCAATGAAATCACAACGGGGACGACACCGACGACGTTCTCGCCGAATGCGCTTGTCACACGCGGACAGATGGCTTCTTTTGTTTTCCGGAGCGAGGCGTTTTTGACACCAAAAGTGGATGAAAATCAGATTGCGGTCGATGAGGCGGCCGGTCGGGTGAAGGACGCTTCCGTCACAGTTGCCCGGGGACCGCTTGCTACCGATGAAGCGAAGCTGGCGGCTGTTCGTGCCTATGTTACGTCCTTGATTACCGATAAGGGTGTTTCTGTGGAAGTGGTACAAGGCAAAACGGATGGCTTGTATAGGTTGACGTGGAAAAAAGGGGATGCGCAGGCGGAAAGGGAATATGCCTTCAACTTCGAATTCGCGGAGGGCGACCGTTTTGTAGCGGATGTGAAAGTCGTTAATGCCAAGCAGGTGGAAGTGGCATTTTCGTCTCCTGTCGCCAAATCGACAGTACTGGACTCCTCCGGCCAAGTTCGTAATTTGGTATTCACCCCGGTGACCGGAGCGACTGTCAATCCGGGTCAGCTCACCGGCACTTTATCGGAAGATGGGAAGAAACTCACGATTACCGCGCAGTGGATTTTTGATGGTGAGTACGCGTTCAAAGCGGCGGATGCCATCCAAGCGGCTTCCGGCGGCAAGTTTGAGGAACTTACGACCATCCTTAAGGCGACAGACAACGTTGGGCCAAAACTGGTGTCCGGTTCGGCGGTTGCCAAGACGGCAACCACATCGTTTGCTGTGCTGTTCGACGAACCCGTCAGCGCTACGGGGGCCATTGCCTACGTTAATGATATGGTCGCCACGGTTGCGAACGACCCACAAAATCCGAATGTTCTCCAAGTCACTTCGGGCAAGGCGGTTTCCGCAGGCGAAACTGCGACGATTAAGCTGCTGAATGTCAAGGATTATAAGCAGAACCTCGTCTCCCCGAACCCGGTGGAAACCTCTGTGACTATCAAGACCGACACAGTCGCGCCAACCGTCACGAATGTGAAAGTGGTCGGGGAAAACCGGATCGAGTTGACGTACGACAAAGCGATGAATATCAGTTCCTTCTATAGAAAAGCACGGCTTGTTCATTCGAACGGGTCGGTGACGAACTTGGAAGCGACAGCTGGCAAAGACGCGAAAACGGTTGTGTTAACGGGAGCATATGCAGGGTACGGTAATTCGAACCAGGCCGTATTGTTTGTTGACGCGGACGTCAAGGATACGGTCGGGAACAGCGCCGCCTCTTATTCGGCGAATGTGACGCTCGAAAGGGACACAACGTCGCCGGCACTTGCGACGGTCGAGTATAAGGACGGCAAAGTCGTGGCCCATTTCACAGAAGACATCTCGCCCGGTGGAAATTCAGCTGTCACGATCATCGATCAAAAGACAGGAGTTGCCACACCGATCACCCTGCAATATAATCGGGGGCCAAACGCCGTCATTTCAGACCGGACGTTGACAATCCAGCATTCCTTGCCGAACGGGACGTATCAATTGCGTTTGCCGGCAAACACGGTTGTGGATAAGGCGGGCATTCCGAATTCGAACACTATTGCCATGCAGTCCTTTATAGTGGAAAACGCCGCATCCTACGACAACACACGTCCTATCATTGTCATGGGTCCGAACAACCCTGTCCGCCCCGGCACAGTACCGGGTGCTGAGCAGACGGCCACCTACACGGCAATCGACGATGATAGCGGCATCAATCTGGCAACTGTGCAGGATATCCATAACTATACATGGGATGGCAAGGCACTGCCGGCCGGTTCTTATATAACGAATGTTATTGCAGGGACTGCAGACCGGGCGACTTCCGTCAACGTGACGGTCCATGTTCCATCTGAAAGCATCCCGTCGACTAAGACTGCCATGTTGACCGTTCATAACATCCGTGACAATGCCGACAATACCATTGCGACGCCTGGCATGGGAGAGGTGACATTCGTCAGCGGCAGCAGACCGGAACTGAGCCAAGCGTCCATCGCAGCGAATGGAACCCTGACCCTAAGCTTCAATAAACCGATCCAACGATTGGATCTTAATGATTTCGTAATTACGGTGAACGGCCAAGACGTACCGCCGATTCACGTTGAACTCGCGCACTCCAACTCATACGCCAATGCTTATACCGCAAATGTCAGGGCGCTGGTCGGCAACGACATAGTAGTGGGCGGTTTGACGCAAGACGTAATCTATATCGATACGAATCGCAGTGGTCGATACGATTCTGGCGATATCCTTCTGGAAGTGGTCGATCCCAACACGTACAATTATTCGCATTCCTTAGTGGATGTCAATCTCCACTCCAATTCCGTCCATGGCTTGAAAGTCAGGTTGGTTCAAGACTCTTCTTCACCGGTCCGGGACTTGGAAGGGAATATTGCGGAGTTTGGACGGGAAATTAATGTGAAATGAATTATGAGGAGCCCTGCAGCATTCCTGTAGGGTTCTTTTTGTTGTGGCATGACTTTATATGCAGTAATTACCAGACACTGCTATACTTGGAGTTAATTCTATTATCAATTCACTAGTATTGTCGATTGGAAGCTAATCAAAGACAGCTGTGCTAGAACACGATAGAAATAAAGAAGATTTTTCATCGACTTTGCTTTTCGTCGTGACAAAGGGCGAAGATTATATTGCGGGACATGTTGGCGACGGTATGATTGTGAAATGTGAAAACGGGAATGTTGAGATACTATCAGCTCCTGAAAATGGTTTATATGAAAATGAAACGTATTTTGTAAGCATGGAGTCGTTGGATGAGCATTTCCGAATTTACCGGGGAAGCGTAACGGAAGATCTGGGTTTCATCATCATGTCCGATGGTTCGACAGCTTCATTTCTCTGCAAATCACAAGGATTGGACAAGCAAAACCTAGGTGTCATCATCGACCATTTCCAGAAATCGACCGCCAACACTTTCAAGCATGACTTGACCGAATTGCTCGCGGCGCTCGTCGACAACACCGACGACGATTGTTCCATTGCTGTATTGGCTGCTTCAAAAGAAGATCCGGTTCCAGCTGAACCTTCAAAACTGATGGCCGCAATAAAGGGGAAACAGGACACTGTACCAGATGACACAGTGATCCATGTTGAAAAATCGATTGACGAACTTCTAGCGCCACGAGAATTCGAGGAAGACGAAGAAGAATTCCAAACCACCCCAGAAGAGATAGACGACATGGATGATAGCGACGAGGACCTTGACCTTTACGACAACTTCGAATACGAAGATTTTGAAGATGATTTGGTAGAACTTGATACTGAAGAGGAAATAGAGGAAGAAAGGTGACAGTCACCTTTACAATTTAGGAAACGTAGCAAAAAAATAGCCCTCAATCCGCAAGAGGGGGAGGGGCTGTGTTACCTTATTCATTTTCAACTGTTAATTTCGTTTTTTCTTCTTCGCAGTATAAACAATAGTCGTGTTTCGTTTGTTGTTCTTTCATCGGCAGAGAGGCGGGCAGCAATTCCAAGTCCAGAAATGGATAGGGGGAAGGGGCGGCAGTCTTATAGTAATAAAACGAGCTGTACGCATACTGTTCCATGCGGGACACCATAGGAATCGTAGTTTCGATCGGATTGCGATGAATATAGCGGCTGACCGTCAAAAGTCCTTTTGAGTTGGTGATCATGTCGGAGTAGTAGCGGCTTTCATATAAAAATCCCGTATATTCATATTTTCTCCGGTAGTAATCGCTGAAATACCGATTCATATAGCTCATTACTTTTCCTAATGGAACTTCCGGAGATCGGATGAGCAGGTGATAATGGTTGGACATAACACAATACGCCACAATGGAGAATGGGTGCTTTGAATACGCATAGGAAAGGGATCGGAAGAATGCACTGAAATCGGCAGGATGCTGGTATATGTTCCGCCGATTATTCCCTCTCATAATGACGTGGTGAAACCGATCTGGATGCCATCTCCTACGTTGTCTAGCCATACGCAACTCCCCCTAAGCCTTTTCCCAACCATAAGAGATCCATCAAATTCCGTCAATTTTTCGAAATACGTGATAACTTCACTTTGCCTTGAAAAAGCGGTTCAAAATCCAATTTTGCCCCCAAAAAGCCATTTAAAATAAATAAGTTGAAAATTGTAAAGGGGACAGTCACCAATACAAACTTCGGTTCAACTCCGAATTGTTTCCCAATTGTACAGGTGACTGTCACCGTTTTGGTCAGTTTTGAATAATGCCGATCAAGTCGTAAAAATAATAACGTCGATTCCGTTTTCGGTCGTCTCCGAATACCATGTTGTGCTGCTCCAATTCATGGAGGCTGGAACGGATAGTTTGTTGAGTAAGTCCTGTAAATGCAGCTAACTGGGAAACTGTCGTAATCGGAAAATGGAAGAGATCCGCCCAAACTTGCTTTGTGGAATTCCGGGAAACCTTCCTTGTACCCTCTTTAAATAATTCCTCCGCTTGATCTAACTTCTTGTAAAGACGATCTGCCATTCGGATGGTCGCTTCCAAGAAGAAAAGGATCCAGCTTTCCCAATCGGGCTTTTTCTTGCCGATTCCTCGTACTCCGTTCAACAGTGCATAGTATCTAAATTTTTCCTTTTCTAATTCTTCACTTAAGAAAAAGAAGGGGGATTCAATTAGTTTGGATTGAAGTAGGTATAAGACAATTAGAATCCGTCCTAGCCTTCCATTCCCATCCAGAAACGGATGAATAGATTCAAATTGGGCATGAATGATGGCACATTTGATAAGTGGATGGTATTCCTCTTTCGGTTCTTGCTCATATGGATGGCCGTTAATAAAGAACTCCAAGTTTTTCATGTACTCATCCATCAACTGAGGTTCAGGGGGAATATATGATGCTTCTTTTATATTCTGATTGGGTCCGATAAAGTTCTGGATTCGACGATAATGTCCGGAGGAACTGACAGAACCTCGTGCATTTTTCATTAAGATTTGATGCAGCCTGCGAATAAGCCGTTCACTGAGCGGATAGCCATTCTTTATTTCTTCAATACCTGCAGTCAATGCCTCTTGATAATTTCTTACTTCAACTTTCTGCCAGTCATCTTTGTTGTCCAATGTGTCCTCCAGCATGTCGCTAAATGTGACTTGCGTGCCTTCGATACGTGTTGATTCAACCGATTCGAAAAGGGTCAGTAGTTCAAGAAAGGACTGACTGACAATAGAATAGCCAAGCTTTTCCTTCAATTTTTCAAGTTTTGCATTAGCGTCTACCACCTTTTTATATAGCGCCAGCTCAGCCTGTGTTTCAAATGTTATGGGTAGCAGAGGGAGTTCGTATGGTTTTTTCAATTTTATACCTCCGTCCGTTAAGTAAAAAACAATGTGTTTTCATCCTTTCTATAGTATATACCAAAATAAAAGATGAAAAACATAAAAATTCATCTCAACGGACGACCGATGACACCAAGTATCCCTGTTGATAGTGTCAGCAGTTGAATTTGCAACCTGCCAATTCTTTTGGGCTATTGGAGAAACGCTAGAATTGCCTGGATGACATTAAAACAGTCTCATTTGCTCAGCGCCGCTTTCTTCCTCGTCTACATATCCCATTGATATAAAACCCTTTATTCTTTTTTCAAACATCTTTTGCAACATCGGAACCTTTTGATCTACATAATCATATACACGGACCTCTTGTTTTTCAGAATAGTTGCGGTGGAGGCGCCCAACGTATTGAGTCAGAACCCCTTTCCAAGAGATAGGCATAGCTAAAAATAATGTATCCAATCTCGGAAAATCAAAGCCTTCCCCGATATATTTTCCTGTTGCAATTACAAGAACCTCTTCTGTGTCTTTCAATTGCCTTAGTTTATTCAGTGATTGCTCTCGCTCCTTCTTTTTTACTGCGCCTGTCAAAGTCACAATGTTCTTCACAAACCCATTGAAAAGTGATTCCAGTTCTTTGATATGCTGTATTCGTTCAGTCAATACGAGCGGTGTGCGACCCTCCTCTAGTGCAAGGAGTACATCGTTAAAAATAAGCTGATTGCGTTGGTGATCGTCCATCAATTCATTATAAATGGCTTGAATGGTTTCCGATTTCGTCTTGAAAGTGGTATCCCTTCGAATGAGGCGGTGAAGGAATGGACGGATTTGCGCCTGCATTTTAGCATCTGTTTTGTAGAGAATCGGTCCGCATTGCATCGTAATGATCGGATGCAGTCCGTCTTTCCGGGTAGGAGTTGCGGTCAATCCGTAAATGTATTTCGAGCGGATGTTTTTCATGACTTGTTCAAAGCTGAAAGCGGATAGATGGTGACACTCATCTACAATGACTTGTCCATATTGGGTAATGATCGGGTTAATCCGTCCTTGAGAATTCAATGTTTGTATGGTCGCGATATCTATGTTGCCCGTCGCCGTTTGTTTGCCACCACCAATCTGGCCAATTTGCTTTCTAGGGATGTCCAAAAAGATCGATAGCTGATCTAGCCACTGATCGATCAGCTGATTACGGTGGACGATGATAAGTGTATTGACCTTTCTTGCTGCAATCAGGGCCGCCCCTATGACGGTCTTTCCAAACCCTGTTGCAGCAGAAAGGACACCTGCATCTTGTTCGGTCAATTGATCAAGTGCATCCTGCTGTTGTGGAGTCAAAGTACCTTGGAAAGAAACGTCGATACTGTCCCCATCATTTCGTTCATCGGACCAATCAAGGGAAATATTATGGGAGTCCATCAACTTCTGGATTTCCCTGGTACAGCCTCTGGGCAAGATTAAGTTCTTATCATTTTGAGTGGCGCAATAAATTTTAGAAGAAAGATCGTGGGTGGACTTGCGCTTTGCCCGGGCTCTATAAAATTCGGGATTGCTGAAAGAGGCCAATTCTATAAGTTCGTTCGATAGGGAAGTAGGCAATTTTCCACTCTCAAAATATACACCGTTTTTTAAAATCGCTGTAATTCGTTCGGGCGTCGAAGTCCCATGATCTCTAGGCGATTCATATGATAGTTTATGAATAGCGTTGCTTATCGCTTGCTCCTCCATCTTAATGATTGTGGATAAGTACCCCCATTGATCTTCGAAAGGTTGAAAGGATTCATTAACAAATACACTATTGTTAAGGTTTCGGGCGTGACGTTGCAGCGGCAAAGCAATCAGGTTTCCTAGCCCGCCAGTGTGGGATAAGGAGTCTTGATTTGGAAAAAGGCGATCAAACGAATCAAGGCCTGCTTGCCCTTTTTTGTAAGCTGCACATTTGAGAAGAGCTTTTCCAAGCGTTCGTGCTAGGTTGGCTGGTACAGCTTGAGAGAAGAAAATCCATACATGGGCGCCATCACCTGAGCGTGACCGTTCAATGCTAAAAGGTATTTGGGTATGCTTGCAAATGGAAATGAAAGAGGTTACGTCATCTTGCCAACTCTTTTTGTCGAAATCAATACAAAGAAACCAGCATGTGCCATCTTCCAATAAAGGGTAAAGTCCGACGATCTGCAATCCGCTAAGATGGTTGTATATCACCTGGTCGGTGAGTGGTGTAAAGTTCCGATTTCCACAATTACTACATTTTATATGGGGTTTCTTGCAAATACCAGGTTTCCATTCATTCGAACAGGCAGGAGCATACCCAGCCTTGCCATTGTTTGATTCCCATCTGACGGCAAATACATCAGCTCTTCCGTGAAAGAGACTACGAAAAAGTCGAACTTTTTCCTGGACAGTCGATTTATTGGAAACTAACTGCACAGAATCTTCCATCACGAAACACGGCAACTGTGTATGTATCATCTGTTTTAGATATTCATTTTCCCTACGAAGTTTTTCACACTCCGCGAGTGCTATCTGAAGTTGTTTTGAAAGATCCAATTTATACACCTCTAAAATGGAGTCATTATGTATCGATTTATTTTGTAAAGGGGACAGTCACCAATACAACTTCGGTTCAATTCTGAATTATTTCCAAATTGTATAGGTGACTGTCACCATTTCGATTCTCTCTAGCATACTGGTTTTTGATGGAATATTCATTTATTTAATGGCTTAACTATCTTTCCTGCGGAGCGATAATAGATATGTGCGTGTACAGTTATTTATGTGCAGGATTGGAAGGATGATGGTATGAAGTGTTCTCATTGTGGCAGCGAAAATATTGGTCAGGGAAAGTGCAGGGATTGCGATCACTCCATCGTATTCAAACTGCGGAAGGATCATCCGATTGCGCTTTATGCAATCGTGGCGTTGTTGGTTGTGGCAGGTATGGTCATCGTGATGGTGATGTCGTTTAACGTACCAGAAGAAGATATCGCCGTGGAACAATAGGATTCATTGGAGTCCGATTCTTCCATGGATGAAGAGATAGAGGAATATGAAGTTCAGGAAGAGTGGGATGAGGCGGGTGGTGTTCCGGGTTATATGACAAACGATCTTCAAGATGAATTCATGGATTTCTTTTATTCCTATCGGGCAATGTACGTGCTTGCGTTAAATTCTTTGGAATTCTCTTATGTGGAGCCCTATTTATCGTCTACCGGGTCAGCATACGACGAGATGCAGGACTATATGGAGGAAATCTGGGGGAATGGGCTGATATTCAACATGCAGACAAGCGATATCCTTGATATTACTTGGGAAGGCGAGATCCTCTATTTGGATACATATGAAGCATTCGATATAACGGATGATGCAGGGGACACAGAAACCCATTACCGTGACAAAACGTATCGAATTGTAGTGAACGGTAATGGGAAACCGGAAGCTGTTGAATCTATCAAAATAACGAATTATTACGAATGAGTTGTGAAATAAGCTGTATATCAAGGAAATTCGGATAACGGATACGTATAAAAACTGATTTTTATAGTATTGCGCATCCGGAAACATTCATAGACTTGTGATAATGGTTTAGCAAAAGACGAGAACGGGGGAATGGCGTTTTTAACTGCTGCTGAATTAAACAAGAGATTCCTCGCAAAAGGCGCCTTTTATCGTTTGAAAGGGAAGGAGGATTACTATCTATGTCGCGGGTTGGCAACGATTAATCGCAAAGAAGATAAAATAACACACGCAAATGCATTGATTGTGATGGTTAATCCGGGGTCCTGTACACCGGCTGATAGGGAATATTCGGTCTCTGATTATCCAGGAAAGTTGAGAGATATTCCTTTGGTTGAGGCAAAGCCCGATCCTACACAGTATCAGATCATGCGACTTATGGAGAGACAAGGATGGAGCAGTGTCCATATGATCAATTTATCTGATTTGTGCTCTGGTAGGTTGAATGAATTTAAAAAGACTTTACGTATATTTGATGATAACCAAAACAATCTACATAGTATCTTCTCGGAGAATCGTCGGACAGATATCCTTTCCTTGTTGTCCAAAGACACTAGAATTATTGCCGGTTGGGGAGTGAAACCGTTCTTGCATAAGAGGATTCTGGAAGCATACGCTATTCTTTGCGGGCATGCTCCAGTGCATGGTGTCTTAAATGACAACTTTCCATACTATCTTCATCCGTTTCCGATGACTAAAGAAAAGTGCATTAAGTGGCTGGAGGATATGTGTGCAGTGTTGGAGTAAAAGAAAAGCAAGAAACCATTGGAAGATACACAGTGGTTTCTTGCTTTTTGTTTCACTTCGTTTCTTTATCAATGAAATTACCTATCTTGGCGGTGTTTCTTTTCGCACCAAACAGTCACACTGCCGGTGCCGGATCAATAGCGAGCGCTTACTTCTGTAAATCCTCAATAGAATCAATATCCATATAAGATGGAACGACTAGCCCGATCTTCACATTTTCCATGCTGACGCCAATATCGTCCAGTTTCCCGTCAAATTTCTCGACATATGTTTTATGTGTTACGGGCAGCCAGCCTGCCAACAGGACATCCGCACTACCGTCTGCCACTGCTGTATACATTGGTCCCGCTTCCACTTGGGACATTTCTACTTCATAACCCAATTCCCCTAGCACATTGGCCATGACATTGGTGCTTGCGACGGTGCTGTCCCAAGCGACATACACAAACTTGATTTTATCGCCGTCGACTTTCTCGACGCCTTCTGTCCAAGCCGATACTTTGTCTTCATTGGAGTCAATCCAGTTTTGTGCAGCGACGTTTGGCTTTTCGCCGTCAATAATTTCAACCATCACTTCTGCCATGTCTTCTTCTGTCCAATGGAATTTTTGCAGGACTGCATATGCTTCAGGAAGGTCTTCTTTGAGTCCAAGTCGTCCGAAAGTATGGATTTCTTCGGCACCGCCGTACGACCCTTTTGGATCATCCAAGTATTTCAAATCATATTTCGCGAATTTCCAGTGTGGGGACCAGCCTGTGACGATAATCGGCTCTTCTTTGTCATACGCTTTTTTCAAGGCGGCTGTCATCGCTGCGCCCGAACCTGACGTCACGCTCCACTGATCGAGTCCGTAATCTTCAATGGCTCTGTCCGTCGCTTCCATAATTCCCGCACCCGGATCGATGCCGGTGATTTTGTAATCGACTGCTTTCCCGACTGATTCGGAAGAACTTGCCGGCTTCCCTTCATTCGACGTAGTATCTTCGTTTTTGTCTCCGCCACAGGCAGCAAGACCGACTGCCAATAAGGCGACCGTACTGATTCCGAAAAGCTTCTTCTTCAATGACACGATAGATATCCTCCTAGTTTTTTGACTGCAGCAGGCTTAATCTTTCAGCATCTTCTGCAGCACTAGATTCTGCCTTTATGAGTCTTAGGCATACTTTAATTATAGTTGTAATAATTTTGCAATACAACAGTTAAATCAATATTGAACGTTCGTACGGTTTTTTCTGTACAAGCAGTATTATTCAGAAAAACCAGTCGTGTTTAATGTTACAAACCGATTGCAGGGAATCTCCCCTTTTAACAGGGACGGGATGTCGCCCAACTACTTCGTATGTTTACCAAGCTTCTATCTAGGGAATAGAAAGGATGTGACATTGAGAATAAAGGAGGTTAGTGACATGGCGAAACAGTGGAACTTCATTTTTGACAACAAGTTGATCACGGTCTTCGACAAGGACCGGGAACGGGCCAAAGAACAAGCCCGTGCCATTTATGAGGAATTACAAGAGAATATAAGTTGAGGAAACACCGGCCGGGCGAATGGCTGGTGTTTTTGCTGCGACTCCCATACTTGAATAGACCATGACCTTCCTCATGTAATCCCCAGGCAGACCTCGATAATTACTGACACTAAGGGGACCTTTCATCCTCATTCCAATTAAAATCTTTCATATCGTGTACAAAATTCCCTATATTTTGCGCATTGTGTTGACTCAAATCCCTCGGATTGTTAACATTCTAATAGAAGTGTATAGTCGGAATATTTTATTTCATTTTTATGTAATAATTACATACTAGCTACACACTTCAACCTCCCTGACTGCAAGGGAATGACAACAGGAGAGAGGGTGGATTGATGGGACATGCTACTGAGACGGGTGAGGAGCTAGTAGAGAAAGTCGACAGTGAAATGCGATTCCGGAAATATGTCGGAAAGACCGCTGTAATCGTGTCCGCAATTGCGGTCATCTGGTCGATTTTCCAACTGTACGCAGCCGGCACGGGTGTTTTGGATGCAATTACGCTTCGTGGGTGGCATCTGCTCTTTGTCCTGGTAATGGTATTTCTGTTATATCCGGCGCGAAAGAAGGAGAAGGCCGGGCGCGTGGCCCCGACCGTACTTGACATTCTATTCATTGTGCTAAGTATCACGGCGCTCGGTTATTTGCTAATGAATTATAAAACGATTGTGCTTCGGGGCGGCTATTTAGTGACGACCGATTATATTTTTGGAGCACTTGGCATTTTGCTCGTGTTTGAGGCATCTCGCCGGGTCGTTGGCAATTTGGCCATTTTAGCACTGATCTTTTTGCTGTATACGTTTCTGGGCTCCTGGATCCCTGGATTATTCGGGCATAGTGGGTTCAGCTTTAAACGCGTTATCGATTATATGTTCTTCGGCAGCGAGGGTATTTTCGGGATTGCGCTGGGCGTTTCGGCGACATTCGTGTTCCTGTTCATCTTATTTGGCGCTTTCCTGAAGATCAGCGGGTTTAGCCAATTCATCAATGATTTATCATTGACGATTGCAGGCGGTTCTCCGGGCGGCCCGGCGAAAGTAGCTGTCCTTGCGAGTAGCTTGATGGGAATGATCAACGGAAGTGCGCTTGCAAACGTTGCGACAACGGGAACGATTACGATTCCGCTTATGAAAAAGAACGGATACAAAGCTCGTTTTGCGGCTGCGGTGGAAGCCGTCGCCTCGACAGGTGGCCAGTTCGCACCACCTATTATGGGGGCTGTCGGATTTGTTATGGCGGAATATTTGGGCGTTCCGTATACAACTGTGCTAATTGCTGCAATTATTCCAGCTTTCCTTTATTATTTAACGCTCATTATGGTTGTCCATTTCGAAGCAAGGCGACTTGGGTTGAAAGGGTTGTCGCGTGACAACATCCCGAAAGCGGTCGATGTCTTCAAGAAACAAGGCCATCTTTCAATCCCACTGATCGTTTTGCTCGTTCTCTTATTCACCGGCTATACACCGGTATATGCGGCAGTATTTTCAATCCTCGCTTGTGTAGTTGCAAGTTGGTTCCGGAAAGAGACATTTATGGGACCGAAGAAAATTTTGCAAGCTCTGGAAGAAGGAGCGAAAGGGGCACTTGGTGTCGCAGTTGCTTGTGCGACGATCGGTATTATCATTGGAACCGTTTCTTTGACGGGACTGGGGTTGACATTTGGTTATACGATCATGACGTACACGAATGAAAGCTTGCTTATTGCGAGCCTTTTGGTCATGTTGATGAGCATCGTTCTCGGGATGGGCGTGCCGGGTGTGGCTGCATATGTCATCGTGGCAACTGTCGGGGCACCGGTGCTTGAAAATCTAGGTGTTCCGCCGTTGTCTGCCCATATGTTTGTATTGATTTATGCGTGCTTGTCCAATATTACACCCCCTGTCGCCTTGGCATCGTATGTGGCAGCAGGAATTGCCGATACGAATCAGCATCAGGTCTCCATGACGGCTATGAAGTTAGGAATTACCGGATTTATCCTGCCGTTCTTCTTCCTATACGAACCGGCTTTGTTGCTCGGGGAAGAACCATTTATCAATAGTCTGATTCCAACTATAACCGCTGCCGTCGGGACCATCACGTTAGCGGCTGGCTTGCAAGGTTGGTTCATCAAGCGTGCCAGTTGGATTCAACGGGGGATGTTGCTGGTAATCGGAATCCTGATGATGGTGCCTGGGCTTATCACGGACATTGTCGGTATTAGTTTACTTGTGATCTTATTCATCTGGCAGCGACTGGAGAAGTCGGCTGTCAATGTAGCGGCTGAGGTGGAATAACAAAAGAGGAGTGTTGAAAAGCATATGAAAAAAATATGGAAAAGTTTGCTTTTAATTGGTGCTTTAATAGTACTGGCAGCGCTTGTTGGTGCTTGTGGAAATGATGCGGGGGAGACTGGATCAGAATCCAACGGTGGTTCGTCAAGCAAGAAGCCAGTAATTTTGAACTTCCCGACCGCGTCCACGACCGGAACGATCTATCCGTTAGGTGCAGCGATGGCTAATCTGTGGGATCAGAAGGTGGAAGGGATTAAAGTCAATGCACAAGCTTCTAATGGCGGCGTTGATAACTTGAATTTATTGAAAGATGGGGAAGCCCATATCTCGTTCGCGACAGCGGGGATTATATGGGAAGCGTACAATGGTGAACGTAGTTTCAAGGATCGCCAGTATGAGGACGTTCGGATTATTGCGGGCCTTTACTACAACCCGAACCAATTTGTCGTTCGAGAAGATTCGGGAATTGAATCGGTTGGCGATTTGAAAGGGAAACGTTTTGCCCCAGGTTCCGTCGGAAGTACGCCGGAAGTGGAGTCGAGCATCATTCTTCCTGCATACGGATTGGACTATCCTGGCGATATTAAAGAGAACTTCGTCGGCTTCACAGAAGCAATCGACTTAATGCGGAACAAACAGATTGACGGGGCTTTGATTCAAGCCGGATTGCCGACTGCGGCAGTGACGGAGATGACTTCGACTGCAGACGGAAAATTGATTGGCATTGAACCGGAAATCCGCAAATCATTAATGGAAGAGTATCCGTGGTACTCCGAAGTGACGATACCAGCAGGAACTTATGATAATCAAGACGAAGATGTTGATACATTAGCAATCAAGATGATGTTGATGGCGGATGCTTCTGTTGACGAGGATACTATATATGAACTTGTCAAAGCATTCTGGGAAAACATTGAATCTTTGGAATCGGCCCATGCGATTGTGAAGCAAATGGATATCGAGAATGCGGTGACGGAATTGGCGGACATCCCGCTTCATCCGGGTGCGGAGCGATATTATAAGGAAGCGGGCCTCCTTGACTAAGATGCTTTTGAAAGAGAAAGGTGAGCAAGGGGAAATGACGAAAAAGGAAAGACGGATCGGTTATCTTGGTCCTGTCGGCACGTTTACGGGACTGGCCGTCCATGCTTTGTTTCCAGATGAGGAAATGACCAATCTTCACGCGTTTCCTACGATTGAAAACTGTCTATTGGCGGCACATCAACGCAAAACCGATGTGACGGTTGTACCGATTGAAAATTCCATCGGAGGATCAGTCAGCATGACACTTGATTGGCTGATTCATGAGGTGGAGGTGCCAATCCAAGCGGAAGTCCGGCTGCCTGTCCACCATGAACTATTGGCGCATCCGGCGCAAGTGGAGCAGACGGAGTTCGAAATTGTCTATGCCCATCCGCAGGCATTGAAGCAATGTGATCAATATTTGCGGAGACATTACCCGGATATCGAGCAGCGGCCGATGAATAGCTCGGCGGAAGCGGCTTGGCTTGTCGCCAACAACCCTGACAAGCCTTGGCTCTCCATCTCGAATTTCATCGCCAAGGAAATCTATCAGTTAGAAGCGATTCAAAATAATATCGAAAACAATGGGATGAACATGACCCGTTTCATCGCGCTAGGCTATGAGGAACTGGACTTACGGGCGGATTTTCAAAAATCGTCGATGATTGTATCATTTCCTGAAAATGAACTCATGACACTCCACCAGGTTTTGGGTCTTGTCGACAAATATGCCATCAGGCCGACAAAAATTGAATCCGCTCCAATGAAAACAGAGCTGGGGCATTATGTGTTTTTCATCGATCTTGATACGACCGGGAAATCGGACGCCTACCAACAACTTTGCCAAGACATTCGCAACCTAGGCTGCAGCCTCCGTCACCTTGGGACTTATCCGACATTGGTTGCGGATATTGCGTATGGTGGAGATCGTTGATTTGTCAGGATATACTTGAGGTGAACAAATTTATAGAGAACAAGGGACTGCCGTTTTGGTTGCAGTCCCTTTTTTCAATTGTAAAGGGGACAGTCAACTGCGCAATGATGAGCGAGGATAGGAATGTTTAGGGGTTCGGTGGAAATGTTGTGAGGTGGGGCGGGAGCGTTTCGAGGTTTGAGGGAGATGTTGTGAGGTTGGATAGGGATGTTTCGAGCTTAGAAGAAAACGTTGTGAAGTGGGGGAACGTTTCGAGGTTTGGTGGAAATGTTGTGAGGTGGGGCGGGAGCGTTTCGAGGTTTGAGGTAGATGTTGTGAGGTAGGATAGGAATGTTTCGAGCTTAGAAGAAAACGTTGTGAAGTGGGGAAACGTTTCGAGGTTTGGTGGAAATGTTGTGGGGTGGGGCGTGAGCATTTCGAGGTTTGAAGAAAGTGTTACGAGGCAGGGAAGAATTGTTTCGAGACTTGTTGGGTGTCCGAAAATCACGTGAAACATAGTGAAGTTGAGTCGAAACATTTTGAAGTCCTCACCACATTCAAGACGTGATAAGAGAGACTACATGCCTCGTGCAGTCTCTTTGCCTGATCAAGTATTAGATTCGGAACCTGATTTAGGACGACTTCTTCTCCCTGAAATACTCCGAAATTTGGGTGACGCGCACTTGGCCTGTGTGGAATTCGTGGTAGATGCCGCGGCTGTCGATGAATGAAATATACTGGTCCCGCTCAGCGGTAACCAGTTCTCTTGCCTGCTCGAAGGAATCCAGATGGACAAATCGACGGATATAATGCTCTTGATCAAAGAAATAGGTGACTTTGAATTCTTTCATGATGTTCCTCTCCTTTGGTTCATGTTGTCCCGACAGGATAGGGGCATGCGTTGGGGGGACAGCCTGTATTGTGGATCATCATATCCTGCCGCTATTTCCCGGGAAATGTCGTATTGGGAAAATGATTAAAACGTCAAAAAGCTATAGGAATCAACAATATTTCCTATAGCTTTCCATTACCTATATTCAGTTTTGATTATTCTGTTCAGCCGCTTTCCGTTTAGCTGCTTTATCCGCTTTTTTATATTCGTCCGCATATAAAACTTCTTGTGTTGATGACGAACCATTGTTTTTCTCGGTCAATTGCACATGCGGCTCTTTCTTTTCACTCATACTATCACTCCTCTCCGCCTTGTTTTTTAGTTTTCCTCAAACCGGGCGGATTAAACGCTTGCGTTCCCTTTGGTATTCGAACTTCCTTTTTCAAGGATTTGAACAGGGAGAATACCATCATTAGGATGATGAACGAAAACGGCAACGCAGCAATGATGATGGTGTTTTGCAAGGCAGAAAGTCCGCCGACCGATAACAGGATCAAAGCGATCGTAGACTGGATCAATCCCCAAACGAATTTCACGGGGTTCGTCGGTGTCAGCGATCCGTAAGTGGATTGCATTCCCAATACAAATGTTGCCGAGTCTGCGGACGTGATGAAAAACGAGGCGATCAGCAATATGGTGAAACCGGATGTAATTGACGACCAAGGAAGGGAGCTGAACATCTGAAACACAACAAGCGAGGTGTCGCTAGCCGCCAAATCAATCACGCCGGCGCGTTGTATTTCAATGGCTGTTGTACCAAAAGATGAAAACCAGATGAAACTTAGTAAAGCGGGGGCCACTAACACGCCGACCATGAATTCCCGGATTGTACGCCCTTTTGAAATCCGTGCAATGAACATGCTGACGAAAGGTGCCCAGGAAATCCACCAGGCCCAGTAGAAAATGGTCCAGCTTTCAAGCCACTCCCGATGGGCGTCGTTTAATGGAGATGTTCTAAAACTCATATTGATCAATTGGGCAAGATAACCGCCAATTGAATCGGTGAACATATCGAAAATGAGTAAGGTAGGTCCTAAAATTAAAACAAACCCCAAGAGAGCGAGGGCTAACACCAGGTTTGTATTGGACAGGTACCGGATGCCACGACTTAATCCCGACCATGCCGAAAAAATGAACAACACCGTCACAATGGAGACGATGATGAATTGAGGACGAATCCCTATTTCGATTCCGAATAAGTAATGGAGCCCCGAATTGATTTGTACGGCACCGAAGCCAAGGGAAGTGGCTACACCGAATGCTGTGGCAAATACGGCGAGGACATCAATGACCGTACCCCAAGGTCCATTCATTTTATCTCCGAAGATCGGTTTAAGCGTCGCGGAAATTAAACCGGGTTCCTCTTTGCGGAACTGGAAATAGGCTAATGCAAGAGCGACAATTCCATACAAAGCCCAAACATGGATGCCGTAATGGAAGAACGTTTGGCGGAGTGCTTCTTTGTAGGCTGCATTCGTATTCGGCTCTTCGGTCGCCGGGTCAATCGCGTAATGGGATAGGGGCTCAGCCGCTCCATAAAAAACCAACCCGATGCCCATCCCGGCGGAAAACAGCATCGCGATCCAAGTGACTGTGTTGAATTGTGGGCGATCTGTGTCCTTTCCGAGCCGAATCCTGCCGAATGGACTGAAAATCAGGAAGATGCTGATTGCGAGCAAAAAAGTAATAAGTAGCATATAATACCATCCAAATACGGAGGACACTATACCTTTAACTGTTTCGGTGATGGATTCAAATTGGTCCGGCAAGATGACACCGAATCCAACCGCCAACACAATCAGACCGATTGTTATATAGAAGACATTCGATATTTTTTTCATAGCTCCCCCCTCCTTGTCTTATGTAAAACATTCCCCTTGTCCAAAAGGCAGGAGGCTGTTCGGAATCTGTATAGAGTATACCCGAATAAACTGGAAACATGCCTTTGATGCCGGTATGCTTTAAACTTTTACAGAGGAATCAAAAAACGCCACTGGCCAAGGGGAATCCTTCGCTTGTCGGCGTTTTTTACAGGAGCTACTTATTCTTCACTTGTTTGATCCGATAATATCCTTCTTCATCTAACAATACTTCATAAATCTTTTCTTTTTCATAAAACCGTTCATCTCCAGCGGCGTTGATGAAATTGAAGGTTTCATAGGTGGACAGGAGAGCGGTGTCGTGCTGGATGGTAAGATCGGTAACGACGTTTTCGTAAAATTCAAAGTGCATGCCCTGGTTAGCGATTTCATTGAAATAGTCACGGTATTCCTTGTAGGCGGAGCTGCCGGGGAGTAAGAAGTCTTCAATGTAATGAAATTCCTCATATAACAAAGCCGTTTCATATGTGGATCGGAATTCTAGAATGAAATCCTCCAGATGGTCCGGGTCGAAATAGCCGGTGCTCTCTGGAACATAATCTTCTTCATTTTCATAGAAGTCCTGGTAATCGTCGTAATAGCCATCCTCATCATAGGAGTCGGCGACGGCGTAATTTTCGTACACGCCGAAAAGCGATGCGACTTGCCGTTCCGTCATCGGATTCTTTACCCAGGAATCGATGAGCGGCGTAACGGTATACAACGGAATGGAAAAGCCGAATCGTCTATTATCGGTTCGAATCAAAGAATTGATGCCGATCACTTTGCCCGTCTTGGCATCGAGCAGCGGCCCGCCGCTGCTGCCGTTATCGATTTGGGCATCAATCTGATACGCTTTTTCATAAATGAACCCCAGTTCGATATCCCGGTTCACCCCAGTCAAATAGCCGATGGAGGCGGTGTTTTCCAAGCCGGTCGGACTGCCGAGCGCAATAACTTCGGTCCCGATCGGCGTTTCGACAGATTCCGCATGGAGCGGCTGTAAGTTCCGGAATGCCTCTGACCGAATCAGCGCCACATCATACTTATCCGAAATGCCGATGACTTTCCCCGCTGCATCCTTGCCATCCGAATTTCGCACGACGACATCCGTATAACCCGCTACGACATGGGCATTCGTCACGATCAGGCCGCCTTTCGCATAGAGAAAGCCTGAACCAAGACCGTCCTCCGTGAAAATTGTGAATACACGAGGCAGTGTCTCACGGATGACTTGGGTCTTCTCCTTTTCTTTCGGAGCCGATTCGCTTTTTGGCGTGGCATCTTTATTGTCGGCTATAGGCTCTTTGATCGGCGATTCTGGTTCTTTCGCCGGTTCGATGTGGGCAACGGATTTCACATCACCTTCCCCAAGCACTTGGATAAATCCATATCCGACCCCGCCGAGCACAAGCAGACAGGCGATGGAGATGGTAATCATCCAGCCTTTTCGTCCTGTCTGCGCCATTGATTGGCCGCAGCCGCCACAGTAGCGGGCCCCTTTCGCATTCGGGTGTCCACAATGCGTGCAAAACATCCGCACTCCCCCTTTCTCTACAGTTCATATCGTCCGTTTTGGCTAGTTATTGAGCTAGCGGTTTGTATAGTGGAAAAGCTTTTTCACGTTTATTTCCAGTGTATCCATAATCATTAAGTACTAGACTGCGGGTGACTGTTGTGAGGGTGGATGGAAATGTTTCGAGGTGGAGGGTGACTGTTGTGAGGTTAGATGAAAATGTTTTGAGGTGGAGGGAGAACGTTATAAGGTTAATTGAAAATGTTGCGAGGTCTATTAAAAATGTTATGAAGCCCCAGTGGATTTCCTCAAGAGTTCGTTTCAAACACTTCCAAGCGGGTAATGAAAGAAAAGATGATTTGGAGAGGAGAATCTAGCATGGCAGACAACAAGAAGCGCGATCAAGAAGATTATTTTGAAGACCGTGCTGGTACGAAGGATGCCCGATTCCATGTCGTTCCGCACGACGAGGAAGGATGGGCAGTCAAACGCGAAGGCGAAACCGCTCCAGTCTGTACGAGCGGTTCGCGAGACGAAGCCATAGAAGAAGCCAAACGCCTCGCGAAAGATGCTGGCACTATCGCCTACCTGCATGGAGACGATGGCCGGATTAAAGAACAATTGGAATATGGGAATGATTGATGAAGGGAACCCTTTGGATCAGAGAGATCCGGGGTTTTTTTATTGAGCAAAATCATGGAAGATCACTTTTAAACTTTCGAAAGAGGCACCCAAGTGCGTAGCATGCGTAACCATCCGTCAAGACTCAATTCCTGCGAATCGCAATAGTTTGCTGTTAGCGCGTCCCTAAGTTTTCACGAATCTCTCATAAATTCCGAGAACGATCGTAAGTCTTTCCAGGAACTTATAACTCAGCAAATAGATCAATCATTCTTTTCATACACCGGCTTGCCGTCAATAAAAGTTGCTGCTACGGAAGTGCGAAGGTCAAAGGGATCTCCATTCCATATGACAAAATCCGCATCTTTGCCTTGTTCAAGTGAGCCGATGCGGTAGGCAAGATTTAAATGATGGGCTGCGTTTAAGGTGATGGCTTGGAGGGCCTGTTGTTCAGTTAACCCATTTTTATTCGCTAAAATTGCACTAGTCATCAAATGTTCAATGCTGATTACGGGGTGGTCTGTTGTCAAGGATATTGATACGCCCGCTTTTTCTAATGCGGTAAGTGTATTCCATCCTTGTTCCGCGAGTTCTAACTTTGGTCGTGTGGACATTGTAGGTCCTACCGAGACCTGTATGTTCCGTTTGGCTAGTAAATCTGCAATATGATGTCCTTCCGTGCAATGTTCGATTGTAATCTCTATATCAAATTCTTTCTGTATTCGGAGTACGGTAGATATGTCATCGGCCCGGTGTGCGTGGACACGAAGAGGGATTTCTTTACGAAGGACCTTGGCAATATTCTCCAATCCCAAATCAGGTCTACACTTTCCCTTTTGCCGTTGTTCCATATAATATTGGGCTTCCACTAATTTTTCCCGTATTCTTGCGGCAATGCCCATCCTCGTTTGCACTCGATTGTTATGATACTTTTTTGGGTTTTCGCCCACTGCTGCTTTTAATCCGGAAGGGTTTCGTACGATGCAATCATCGACAATCGACCCTGCTGTTTTAATGACGACCATTTCGCCTCCTATCACATTTGCACTTCCGGGCATGATTTGGACTGTTGTCACTCCCGAACGGCGGGCGTCTTCAATGCCTTGGTCCTTCATATTTATGGCATCTATCACATTCACTTGGGGAGTCACTTCAGAGCTGGCTTCATTAAAATCATGTCCAGCCTGTCCGACGCCTTCTTGATTGATACCAAGATGGGTATGTACGTCAATCAGTCCGGGTGTAATGATTTTTCCTTTTGCATCTAGTATTTTCGCAGTTGAAGTGGGGGAAATCTCTTTTCCAATCCGGCTGATTTTCCCATCAACAACTTCCATATGTCCTTCTAGTTTTTTTCCCGTTCCTATATAAAACAAGGCATTTTGAATGAACAACATTTTGACGGAATTCCTCCTAATGACAGCTTTATTTCTCATTATATAAAAGAACAAGGACTTCCGATTTGGGAGAAGTTCCAAAATGTGAACGCTTACTTTCGGGGGAACTTCCATACAAATGAGTAGACCGTTTTCCTACAATGAAATTAGTTGGACTACTACAAGAAGGGGTGTTATGTGATGAAAAAGCTTGCTAGTATTCTCGGTTTAGTTTTTTTAGTAGTGCTTGCCGGATGTTCCGGCAGCAAGGAGACCTCTCCGCCGCAAGATGAAAATGTGAAAAACGGTGTGGAAGGTGAACCAAAATCAATGGGTGAACCGATAGCCGGTGGGGAGTTGACGATTGTCGATTTAAATGACGCGCAGGGGTTGGATCCGCATAGTGAGACAAATGCCCAATCGATGCACTACATTGAAAACATGTACAATACTCTCTTTAAATACAAAGAAGGTACGTACGGAGAGATTGAAGGGGATTTAGTAGAAGACTATGAGATCTCCGAAGATGGAAAATTATATACACTTAAGCTGCATAAGGGTGTGAAATTCCACAATGGAGAGGACCTGACTTCAGATGATGTTAAATATTCCATAGAACGTATCGTGGAACAGCTCGTACGGGCACCTCAATTTGAAGCGGTCGAATCGATTGAAATGCCGGATGAATATACGGTTGTTATCCACCTGGAAAAACCAGTAGCTCCATTCTTAACATTTTTGGCGTATCCAATGAATGCCATTGTTAATAAGACTGTGGTAGAGGAAAACGGTGGTAGTTTGGATAATGCGGATGCGGGAAGCGGTCCGTTTAAATTAGTGCATTGGAAAAAAGATCAAGAGATGGTGTTGGAAAGATTTGAGGATTATTTCAAGGAAGGCTTTCCATATTTAGATAAAGTCGTATGGAAATCGGTGCCAGATGAAACATCCAGAACGACAGCGATCCGAAATAAAGAGATCGACATTATCCTTCAATTGTCACCTAAAGACATTCAACTTTTATCTAAAGCGGATGGGCTAACTGTAGAACCTGTAACGGGAACATACTGGGAATACATCGGTCTGAATGTAGCAGAAGGTCCTCTGAAAGAGAAGGAAGTACGACAAGCTATTGCTACGGCGATTGACAGGGAAGCTATGAACGCAACTGTAAAATTTGGTCAGGCTACCATTTTGACAGGGGGACCGATTCCTCCGGGCCACTGGGCATATGGTGAATTGGACGCATATCCGAAACAGGATATTGAAAAAGCGAAGTCTTTATTAAAAGAAGCCGGTTATGAAAATGGTTTTGATATTACATTGAAAGTGGGTCAGAACAAGGCCCAGGTTGACGCGGCTCAAGTGGTGAAACAACAATTGCAGCCATTGGGCATCAATGTCGAGATTCTTCAACAAGAAGATAGCATTTTCTTTGACGCTTTAGGTAAGAAAGATTTTGAAATGTCCATTGTCGGATGGGTCGGTTTCGTAGATCCAGATGAATTCTTATACAACATATTCCACACGGATGAAGTTTGGAATCAGCAGGGCTATTCCAATCCGGAAGTGGATCAATTGCTGGAAGAGGGAAGAGCGACAGCTGATCAAGCGGAGCGTTTCGAAATTTACAAGGAAGCTCAATCCATCATTGTAGATGAGGCACCCATGGTCTTCTTATATGCAAACCAGCATGCTTCTGCTATTCGGGACGGGGTGAATGGATTCGATGTGAATCCGGCGGTTACCACGAAATCATTGGAAAGCACGTGGATTGACCGATAAACAACTAGAAAGGGGATGATTTGGTTTCATCCCCTTTTTCGCTTATGGGAGGTGTCATCTTGCTTTCATATATTTTACGCCGCTTGCTTATTGCCATTCCTGTACTATTCGGTATATCCATCATTGCCTTTTTCATGGTACGGCTTGTTCCGGGTGACACGGTGACGGCGATGCTGGGAACAAATTACAATGAGGCACAAGCGGAAGTTTTAAGACAGAAATACGGTTTGGATCAATCCATTTTTATTCAATATGGCATTTGGATCATGAGTCTGTTTAAAGGGGACCTCGGGATTTCTTCCTTCACAAATGAGCCGGTTATGGATCTTATCATCGGTAGGCTGCCGGTGACATTGGAATTGACCATCATCAGTATTCTCTTTGCTTTGCTTATTGCCATTCCTTTGGGGACATTCGCGGCACTCAAAAGAAATACACCGGTTGATTACGGCGCTAGTTTTTTTGGAATGTTTGGCATTTCTGTACCTAATTTTTGGCTGGGGACGTTGATGATACTTTTGTTTTCTCTCCATCTAAGCTGGTTGCCGTCCAGTGGATTTGTACCAATTTCGGATGGAATGTGGACGAATCTGAAAACCATGTTGATGCCAGGAATCGCGTTAGGTACTTCGGTAGGGGCGGTGACAATGAGAATGACCCGGTCCTCTATGTTGGAAGTGTTGGGTGAGGAATATATGAAAATGGCAAAAGCCAAAGGAGTCAACCGTTCTCGGCTAATTTGGAAACATGGATTGCGTAACGCATTGGTTCCCGTCATAACCGTTTTAGGAATCCAAGCGGGCTATCTTCTGGGAGGTTCAATCATCATAGAGCAGATATTTTCTTTGCCAGGAATCGGGCAATTGGCTTTGCAAGCCATTTCTAACCGGGATTATAGCCTGCTGCAAGGCACGATATTATTTATCGCAAGCGCATTTGTGCTAATCAATTTAGCGGTGGATATCCTCTATGCCATGATCAATCCTAGAATTCGGTACAGTTAGGTATAAGTGAGGGATGTTGTATGAGAGAAACATGGAAAAGGTTTAAGCAAAATAGATTTGCCTTTGTAGGATTCTTGTTCATTGCTCTAATTCTGGTCGTCGCGGTGTTCGCAAAATGGATTGTCCCCTATGATCCTTACGCCATGAATTCTATAAGTTCACTCGCTTCGCCGAATGCGCAACATTGGTTTGGGACAGATCAATTCGGACGCGATATTTTTAGCCGGATATTATATGGAGCTCAGATTTCATTAAAAGTGGGCATCATTGCGGTGGGATTTTCTTTGTTTTTCGGCACAATGATTGGAATTGTAGCAGGCTATTTTGGAGGGAAGATCGATCAAATTCTTTCCCGGATTACCGACGTATTATTTGCTTTTCCAGATATACTTCTGGCACTTGTTATCATGGCAATATTGGGACCGAGTTTAACCAACCTGATGATTGCCATTGGGATTGTCTACACTCCCATTTTTGCTCGAATTGCGCGAGGTGCCGTGTTGAATATCCGAGATTCTTTATACATCGAGGCTGCCCGGTCAATGGGAGTTAGCTCATTTCAAATTATGATTCGTCATATTCTTCCCAACTCGCTTGCTCCTTTAATCGTTCAAGTGACCCTCTCCTTCGCATTTGCCATATTGGCAGAGGCGGCTCTGAGTTTTTTAGGGTTGGGCGTTTCTCCAGATATCCCCTCTTGGGGAATTATGTTGAGTGAGGCGAAAGATTGGATGGAAATCTCATGGTGGACGGCTATCTTCCCGGGAATCGCAATTACGTTGGCAGTTCTCAGTTTTAATATTATGGGAGACGGCTTGCGTGATGCGCTTGATCCAAGGTTGCGAAATGAACGATAAGAAGGAGGTGTTCCGGGAGCGATGAAGGATCCATTACTGGAAGTGAGATCGTTGACCACTACATTTCGGACAGATAGAGGAATGGTAAAGGCTGTAGATGATATTTCTTTTACGATCCAGCGAGGGCAAATACTTGGCATTGTCGGGGAGTCCGGCTCTGGGAAAAGTATTACCTCCCAATCGATCTTGCGTTTAGTCGGAAATCGAAAAAGTGAAAGTGTCACAGGGCAAGTTCTATTTGAAGGGCAAGACTTGTTACAGTTAAAAGAAAGGCAAATGCAGCAAATCCGTGGGAAGGAGATAAGTTTGATCGCCCAGGATCCGATGACTTCCCTGAATCCCGTTTATACTGTGGGTAATCAAATTGCGGAAGTGCCTTTTATTCATGAAAAGATGTCTAAAAAAAGTGCTTGGAAAAAGGCGGTAGAGATGATCGCGCGCGTCGGAATCCCTTCCCCAGAAATTAGGGCCGCTCAATACCCTCACCAATTCAGTGGTGGAATGAGGCAACGGGGTGTCATCGCCATGGCCTTGGCAGGAAATCCGAAACTATTGATTGCGGATGAACCAACGACGGCTCTGGATGTCACGATTCAAGCACAAGTGTTAGAACTGATTCGGGATTTGCGGGATGAAACCGGAGCAGGGGTTATTTTGATCACCCATGATTTAGGTGTGGTGGCGGAAGTTTGCGATGAAGTTGCGGTGATGTATGCGGGAAAAATTGTAGAGAAAGCATCGGTTGCAGAGTTATTTGCAAATCCAAAACACCCCTATACAAAAGGACTACTCGCATCGTTGCCGAAACTCGGTGATCGAGCACGGTTGAAGCCGATACACGGACAACCTCCCAATCTACATAATTTGCCGAGCGGTTGTTCATTTGCCGATCGTTGTCCATATGTTATGGAGACATGCCGAATGGTACGCCCAGCATTACGGGAAGATGAACAGGAACATCAAGTCGCATGTTACCTATATGAAAAGGAGGTAGAACATGCAAACATCTAATCAAGAGCTAGTTCGTGTGGAAAACCTATCGAAACACTTTTCATTGGGAAGTACTTTTTTGAGTAAGAAAAAGCAAATCATTCGAGCGGTCGATAATCTTTCTTTTTCCATTCAGAAGGGGGAGACGTTTGGGGTTGTAGGAGAGTCAGGATGTGGAAAGTCCACGACGGGCCGGCTCCTTTTGCGGCTCATGGAAGCGACGGCCGGTTCTATTTACTTTGAAGGAGAGGACCTGACGAGTTTTACAAAGGAGCAACTCCGTACAAAACGAAAAGACTTTCAAATGATATTTCAAGATCCTTATGCTTCCTTAAATCCTAGGATGACGGTGGAAGAATTGATTAGCGAACCCTTGGTGACCTATAGAGTTCCAAACAGAAAAAAACGGGTGTTAGAACTCATTGATGCGGTAGGCATTTCAAAAGATTATTTAACCCGCTATCCTCATGAATTTTCTGGAGGTCAACGGCAACGGATTGGGATTGCACGTTCGTTAGCCTTAAATCCTAAATTTATTATTGCGGATGAACCCGTCGCGGCCTTGGATGTCTCTATCCAGGCCCAAATTATTAACTTGATGAAAGATTTACAGGATGAGTACAAGCTAACCTATTTATTCATCGCGCATGATTTAAGCGTGGTCGAATATATTAGCGATCGTATCGCTGTCATGTATTTGGGAAGCATTGTTGAGTTGGCAGCTAGCGAAACGTTGTATGAGAAGCCGTTGCATCCATACACGCAAGCGTTAATATCGGCTATCCCGGTTCCAGATCCCACTGTAAAGAGGAAGAATATTAGATTGAGCGGGGACATTCCAAGCCCCATGAATCCACCCGTGGGCTGTAAGTTTCATACACGCTGTCCATTAGCAAAAGACATTTGTAAACAAGCGGTCCCCCGATTAAAAGAGGTTGAACCGGATCATTTTGTGGCATGTCACGTAGTAGAGGAGAATGTAGAATGACATATTCAATTATTGCTAGATGTCCGAATACCGGAAACTTCGGAGCTGCCATCGCATCTTATTTTCCAGCAGTCGGGGCCCATTCCCCCGCAATTCAAGCGAATGTCGGGATTATTGCAACACAAGGTTGGGTCAACCCATCCCTTGGTATAAAAGGAATGCGCCATTTACGTGAAGGGCAAACTGCCAATGAAACATTGAATACTTTACTGCATGGCGATGCAGGCAGAGAGTTGAGGCAATTGGCCATATTAGATCGTTTTGGAAACAGCGCAGTCTATACTGGAATCGAAAACGATGAAGTAAAGGGACATATTATTGGAAAGCAATACGCCATTTTAGGTAACCTATTAGAAAGTAGGGAAGTACTAGAAGGAATGGAACACGCTTTCGAGTCTACCGCAGGGAGATTGGAAGAGAAATTATTGGCGGCCTTGCTTGAAGGGGATAGATTAGGTGGCGATCGGCGAGGGAAACAATCAGCCATACTGAAAGTCGAGGCGGTTGAAGGATATCCCTATGTTGACTTTCGAGTGGATGATGCGGAAGAACCAGTTTTGGAACTGGAGAAGATTTATAGAAAAAACAAGCATGTGCTGATTGATCGCTATGATGAATGGATTGAAACAATTGAAGCGGGCATTCGCCTGACTTAATTTTGTAAGAGCGGAGGATTGGAATGACACATACGATGGATACGAATTTATACGAAATTCTTACCTCAGCTACCACGAAAATTATGAAGGCGGTGGGGCAGGCTGAATTTGTTGAGAGTATTCTGCAACAAATGATCGATGCTATTCCTCAATTGGATTCGGGATTTCTATTAATTTACAGTGAAAAGACACAGAAGCTCATCGTCAAGCATGCCGTCGGATATGTCGAAGAAAATTATCGGAAGACGCAGCTGATTCCGGGTGAAGGAATTTCCGGTCAGGTGTTTGCTACAGGGCATCCGCTTTTTTTAACGTCCCGGGAGTCCGTTATGAGTACCATGCGTACAATGAGTCCTGCCAATTTATCACATTACATCAAGTCTACGATTCAAGCGGAGTATCCTCATCAAACCATTGCCATTCCATTACTGGATGAACGTGGTGCTATAGGGGTTCTGACTATGAGTGGGCATGATGAGAAGAGCCGGTATCCATCTAGTTTCATGAATATCCTACATTCATTCACTCCTTTCATCACCTTGGCATATCGGCACCATATGTTGTCAAACAGAGAGGCACATTTGGAAAATGAGCTAGTGCTCGCAACTACCGCCTTACGTAAAGAGCATGATCAACAACAGAAAACGGCGGATTTGTATAATGAATTAACGATGTTAAGCAATCAAAATAAAGGGATTCAAAAAATGGTACAGGCGCTTCAGCAATACATAGAAGCGCCCATTGCCCTCTATGATGATCTTTTTAATCTGATAGCGGAAGTTGAAATGGTGCCAACTGAGCTTCCATCCGGCATGATATCCACTAGGGAAGTACAATATGTAATCACTATGAAAAAGTGGCAAGTCTATGATAAGAAAGACGGAACCTCAATCATCATTATTCCGATAGTAGGATCCAACTTGGTTATAGGTTTTTTATTAACGTACATAGAAAAAGAGAAATTTCACCATGTAAATCGTATGTTGTTGGAATACGGCTCATCTTTGTTGTCATTGGAAATGATGAAGCAGCAATCCATTCGAGAAGCCCAACAAATGATTTACGGTGAAATATTTGAAAAGATATTACTAGGGATACATGATGGGCAGTTAGAAGAACAAGCGAACAACTTGGGTCTACATCCGAAAGATTATTATGTTGCTTTAATTTGCAGCGAAATGGAAAGTGCTCCTTATCGAGATTCTCGATTTGAGAGAGAGAAGTGGATGAAGTGGATTGAAGAAATGCTTATCTTTTATCATATAAAAGGTATTGTGACACAACGGGGAAACCAAGTCATCGCCTTTCTCTCCTTCCCTAAAGATGAAGGGAAAGTGAAAGCTCGCCAACAGGTGACACAATTGACTAAGCACATGAATGAGGTTACATGGCCTGTATATATCGGTTTAGGAAACGTGTATGAGGGCTTTCATGAGATTCGCAAATCTTATAGGGATGCTGAAAAAAGCATAACTTTGTTAATGAAACGAAAAAAGGGTCAGGTCCATCAGTTTTCGAATGGGGGCATAGATCGAATTTTGCTTGACTTGGAAAGAAACGAATTGGAAGCGTTTTTGTCTGACCACTTAGGTCCGTTGGTTGACAATCAAAACGTCGATTTAATAGAGACATTGCTTGCTTATGTGCAGCATAATAAAAACTTGAAAAACGTTACGGAGTCATTGGTAATACACCAAAACACCCTATATTATCGACTGAAGCGCATCGAAGAGATTCTAGAAATCTCTTTAGCAGATCCCGCCCAATGGTTCGATATTCAATTGGCTTGTAAAATCTATGACTATCTACGTCTTTGAGCATTCACCCACATGTGAGTGCTCAATTTTTTTGTTTCAAAGGAATCTATAGAATCCAATACTTTGGGGATATTCATCATAGCTAGAGCATGGATGCCGGGTCCGGAGGCTCGCATGATACGAGTTAGTCAACGGTTATCTAATTGAACTGCTAAGGGTTTGATATGTTGAATATCTGTTCTCTTTACAGAAATTTAGGCTCTTTCAGGGGATGGTGAATTTAGGTTAACTTCTCAAATAGTCAAAGTAGTTCTGTGAAAAAAATTGCGATATCCTTAAAAAATTCTTTCACTAATAGAGTTGTATTTTCTAACGAAGTGGTTTAAACTAACCTTAATACAAACTAAACTAATAGGAATTATGAATTTACTTCTGATGAAAGGGGAAGACGGATGATTACGGTAGCCGGGGTGGATAAAACGTTTCACACGAAGGGGAAGTCGGCTCATATTTTGGATGATGTCTCTTTTCATGTGAATAAAGGGGAAATTGTCACGCTGCTCGGGAAGAGCGGATGTGGAAAAAGTACGCTTCTCAATATGGTGGGCGGATTTTTGAAGCCTGATACGGGCTCGGTCCTGTTGGATGGAGCAGAAGTAGTCCGTCCGACGAAACGTTGTGTGATGTTATTTCAACAACGAAATCTCCTACCATGGCGATCTGTTTTGAAGAATGTGGAGCTTGGGTTGGAAGGGGAAGCGATTCCGGCCGCTGAGAAGAAAGAGCGAGTCTTGGAAGCACTGAAATTAGTCGGACTGGATCAGCATCAACACCAATTCCCGCATGAATTGTCCGGAGGAATGCAGCAGCGGGTCGCGATTGCCCGGGCATTTGCCATTCAGCCGGATGTCATTTTGATGGATGAACCGTTTGCGGCACTGGATACATTCAACCGCTATAATTTGCAAGATGAGTTGATTCGCATCCAAACGCAGAAGAAGACTACGATTTTACTAGTGACGCATGATATCGATGAAGCGGTCTATTTATCCGACCGGGTGCTGATCATGAGTTCGCACCCCGGCAAAATTTATAACGAATTGACGATCAATCAAGGAAAACCGCGAGATCGTACGCATGGCGATTTCCATTATTACCGTAAAAAAATATTAGAGGAGTTCGAATTGAGCGGGGCACCAACAGTCCCTGAATATTCGATTTAAGTGGAGGAAACGAAATGAGAAAACTATCCTTATTGCTGCTAGTCTTGCTATTGGCATTCACAACGGCATGCGGCCAGACGAAAGAAGAATCGGCCAGCGAAGGCGGGAAGAAGACCTTGAAGATCGGGTATTTGCCAATCACCCACGCGGGCCCGCTTTATATGGAAGCGCATGTTCATGACGAACAGTTCGAGGGCCAGGATGTTGAAATGGTCAAATTCGGTTCTTGGCCGGATTTGATGGATGCGCTGAATACGGGGCGGATTGATGGGGCTTCTGTCCTTGTAGAGCTCGCTATGATGGCTAAAGAACAAGGAATCGATCTAAAAGCGGTTGCACTCGGCCATAAAGACGGAAACGTCCTTGTCACTTCCAATGATATTCAGGAAACCGCGGATTTGGAAGGAGCCACCTATGCCATCCCGCATAAATTTTCATCCCATAATATTTTGTTGAATGAAATGCTGAAAAAAGACGGAATGACCTATGAAGACGTCAACGTCGTTGAAATGGCACCTGCCGAAATGCCGGCTGCCCTCTCGGAAAATCGGATTGCGGGCTATGTCGTAGCCGAGCCGTTCGGAGCGCAGGCTGTCGTGCTGGACAAAGGGAAAGTCCATTACCATTCTGAGGAGATTTGGCCAGAGTCGTACTGCTGTGTACTTGTCTTACGCAATGACACAATCCAAAAGGATGGAGAGACAGTCCAAGCGTTTGTAGATCAATACGTTAAAGGCGGAGAGCTGGCGAATCAAAAAGACGATGCGGTCTATGAATCATTCGGAGAGTTCATGAAAGTGGATAAAGAAGTCCTTGAATTATCTCTCGAATGGATCTCCTATGATGACCTGCGGATTGAAGAAAGCGAATATGACAAATTGTCCGGATTCATGGTGGAAATGGGCTTGACGGAAAATCCGCCGGCATATGAAGAGTTCGTGGACAATACATTTATCGATAAAGTGAAGTGAACGCAATGGGTTGGTTGAGGAAGACGTCAAATTTCATCATCGGCATGGTCTTGCTTGTCATCGTGTGGCAGGGGATCATCTGGATTGGGGGATATGAGGAGGCGCTGTTTCCGTCTCCTCTCACTGTCGCACACGCAATATCGACATTATTCGTGGACGGCACATTGTTCGAACATTTGCGGGTCAGTCTAGGACGGTTTGCGGCGGGGTATTTGCTCGCCATCGTCCCCGCCATCCTGCTTGGTATGCTCCTCGGGAGGATGCCGCGGGCTTGGCAGATTGTTGATCCAGTCGTTCAAGTGTTGCGCCCGGTGTCCCCGGTCGCTTGGTCGCCCTTCATCGTTCTGTGGTTTGGAATCGGGAATATGCCAGCTATTGCGATCATTTTCATCGCCGCCTTTTTCCCAGTTCTGTTGACGACGGTGTCGGGCGTCCGGAAAATCGATCAGGATTATTTGAAAATCGCCGAAAATATGGAGATTCGCAAATGGCCGCTCATGTATAAAATCATTTTCCCGGCCGCATTTCCTTCCATTATGAATGGCTTGCACTTGGCGCTCGGGACGGCTTGGGTGTTCCTCGTTGCCGGAGAAATGGTCGGAGCTCAATCAGGACTTGGGTTTTTGATTATCGATGCCCGGAATACATTGAAGCTCGACCATGTATTGGCGGGAATTGTCATCATCGGGTTAAGCGGTTTTGTACTGGATCGGTTCATCACGTTTTTGGAGCATTGGGTCGGCCGCCATTTCGGCACGCCGCCGGCAACGTAAAAAGACCGCCGATTGCTGGCGGTCTCCCTATCAAGATTCTTGCAGCAACGGGTCTTCGATGCTGATGGCGCGCAGGTCGTCCACGCGCTCCCCGGTCCGTTTGGAGTAATAGCCGATTTCGACTTCGTCTCCCGTCCCGGAATGGATGAGTTTCTTATAACAAGTTTCCAAATGGTCGCGTCCCCATAGAAGCAGAGCGTTAAAGACATGTTCAAGCGCTTCTCCGCTAGTCGTCAGCGTATAGTGATAACGTGGCGGATGGGTCGAATAAAGTTCGGATTGCACAAGGCCTTCCGCTTCCAGCATTTTGAGCCGCTCGGACAGCATGTTGGCGGACAGTCCGTTCAAGGCCTGTTTGATTTCATTGAATGTCGTTCGACCGACTAGGATTTCATGGACAATCAACAGCGTCCAGCGATCCCCGATGATATTGAGCGATTGAGCAATGTTGCAAGGTAGATTGTATCGTGGCTTCATTCTAATTTCGTCCTTTCGGTATTTGTGGGTTGCTTTTATTAACCTACTATATTAATATGATTAGTATAACATACAATAACAATAGGAAAAGAGAGGTTTTTACAAATGGGCTTATTTTTAATCGAATCGTCTTTAAAAGGGATTGTGGACTCGAAAGCGGCTTTGGATCAAAAAGCGGCACAATTGCAAGAAAATCTTGGTGCTCAACAATCAGCGCTGATTGAAATTCAAGTGTCTAAAGATTTCTCCCGTTCGTTCTTCATTGTTGAGTCGGCTGACCAAGAAACGGCTACAAGCGTCGTGAAGGAAGCAGGGATTCCGGTTGAACTGGTCAAAGATGTCCGTCTAGTCGGAGATGACTTGGAAAACGTGAAGCAAAACAAAGATCTCGTCAATTATTTGGTCGAATGGAACTTGCCGGAAGACTTGACAATGGATCAATACTTGGCGCGGAAAAAGAAAAATTCCGTCCACTACGAAGAAGTGCCGGAAGTATCATTTGCTAGAACGTACGTCTGTGAGGATATGTCGAAATGTCTATGCTTCTATGATGCGCCGGACGAAGCGGCTGTCAAACGTGCACGGGAAGCAGTCCAAACGCCGATCGACTCCATAACGGAAATCTTGACAGAAAACGAGTAACGAGTTAGGAAATAAAGCGGAGGTGGCACCATGCCCATGGTAATGGAAAAACAGGAAGTGCTTGCTGAATTGATTGCGCAGGAACTGAAGCCATATGTGAAAAAGATTGATCAAGATGCTTTTTACGCGGAGAGCTTTCTTCGCAAGCTGGGCGAATCGGGTCTGTTGTCATCTGGGGGCCGTCCCCAAGCGGAAGTGCTTGCGGACGGATTGTTCTTTGTCGGCGAGACTGCCAAAACATGCATGACGACTGCATTCTGCCTGTGGTGCCACCTCGCTGCTTTAACGTATGTCCGGACGACAAAAAATGAAAAGTTGAAAGCCGATCTGTTGACGAGTCTGGAAGATGGAACTTTGCTCGGGGCCACCGGGTTGTCGAATCCGATGAAACACTACGCAGGATTGGAATCCCTTCATTTGACCGCGAAACGCACGGATGGCGGCTATTTGGTATCCGGCGTTCTTCCTTCCGTTTCCAATCTCGGGAAAGACCATTATTTCGGAGCAATCGCCGGGCTGAATGAAACCGGGCAGATCATGATATTCGTCTCCTGCAATTCTCCCGGATTGAAGTTCAAGGAAAAAACGGATTACTTGGGGTTGAACGGCAGTGCGACATATAGCTGTACATTCAAAGAGGTGTTCATCTCGGACGATCGGGTGTTATCGGAAGATGCCAATGCGTTTGTGGCGGAAGTTCGCCCGACGTTCATCGCCTACCAAATTCCACTTGGATTCGGCGTGACAAATGCGTCTGTCCATTCGATCGAGAAAATGGCCAATCGGCAAAACGGCTGCAATCAGTATTTGCGTGTCCAATCACCGGAATTGCAATTGAGGGAGGAGGCATTGCGCCAGAAACTGCTTTCCCTCATTTTGGAGGAATCCCTCAATTGGAAGGAAATTGCTAAAGTTCGTCTTGCCGCGGCCTATTTGACGTTGGAAGCAGTGCAGGCTGCCATGCTTCACAACGGAAGTGCCGCTTATCTCCAAGCGAGTGCCCCAGCGAGACGATTACGTGAAGCCTACTTCTTTGCAAATTTAACACCGACTATTAAGCATTTGGAAAAGGTCCTTAGTTTATAAGGAATAGATTTCCTTATTTTCCTCATACGATAGCACCAGCCCTTCCTCGTCCGAAGGGCTGGTTTTTTTGTTTTGAAACTCTGTCAAGAATGGATGGGCAGCCGAGGGAGCTGCTTGTTTCTTCTCCGTTCACTTCGGGTATTTTTCAACGAGGAGTGAGTGGGATGGATTTTCATACGGGTTCTTTATATTGGCGGACAACAGTTGAGGAGGGATTGCCTCCTTTCCGTCAACCTGTACCAGCCGCATATTATGATATAGCCATAGTCGGAGGCGGGATATCCGGGGCGCTTTGTGCATACATACTTTCCCAAGAGGATTTACAAGTCGCCCTAATCGAAGAAAAGGAGATCGGGCACGGCAGCACATCGGCTAACACGGGACTTCTGCAATATTCGAATGACATTATGCTGCACGAATTGATGGAGCAGATCGGGAACGACCCGGCTGTCCGTTTTTATAAAGCGTGTGAGGCTGCAATTGGGCAATTGGAAAAAGTGACGGCAAGCTTGCCATTGGATGCTCAATTCCGAAGGCGGAGCAGTCTTTACTATGCCAGTACGGAGGATGATGTCCCTCGCCTGCGGAAAGAATGGCAAGCATTGCGTACCTACGACTTCCCCGTTCTATCAGGGGGAAGCGGGTGAAACAAAAACAAGAGTGGGGAAGCCGAAAGGCATCCATTTCCTATAGGAGTCCAACAGACGGCTCCAGCTGTCCGGATCAACTGGATGTTTCTTCTCCGTTCACTTCGGGTATTTTTCAACGAGGAGTGAGTGGGATGGATTTTCATACGGGTTCTTTATATTGGCGGACAACAGTTGAGGAGGGATTGCCTCCTTTCCGTCAACCTGTACCAGCCGCATATTATGATATAGCCATAGTCGGAGGCGGGATATCCGGGGCGCTTTGTGCATACATACTTTCCCAAGAGGATTTACAAGTCGCCCTAATCGAAGAAAAGGAGATCGGGCACGGCAGCACATCGGCTAACACGGGACTTCTGCAATATTCGAATGACATTATGCTGCACGAATTGATGGAGCAGATCGGGAACGACCCGGCTGTCCGTTTTTATAAAGCGTGTGAGGCTGCAATTGGGCAATTGGAAAAAGTGACGGCAAGCTTGCCATTGGATGCTCAATTCCGAAGGCGGAGCAGTCTTTACTATGCCAGTACGGAGGATGATGTCCCTCGCCTGCGGAAAGAATGGCAAGCATTGCGGCAGTATGGGTTTTCTGCGGAGTATTGGACACCGGAAGAGGTGGAATCAGCCTTTCCTTTTTCGAAGGCGGGAGCGATCATCACACACGGGGATGCCGAGGTGAATCCATTGCGGCTCTGTCGGGGGGCGGTTCGTTTTGCGGAGAAGCAGGGAGTACATATTTATGAAAACACTAGAGTCTTAGAGATTCATTCGACGAAGGAGGAAGTGAGGTTGGAGACAACGAACGGAGAGATTCGTGCGGGAAAAGTTGTTTTCACGACTGGCTATACTACCTCCCCCTGTTTAGACCATGGAAAGGAAAAATTGAACCGCACATTTGCGATGGCTACGAAACCGATGGAAGACGTGTCGACATGGAAAGAACGAATGATGATTTGGGAGACGGAACGGCCTTACCTCTATGCGCGTCTGACAGAAGATGACCGAATCATCATCGGAGGTTTGGACGAAGAAATATCAAGTCTGCTACATAATCGATCGGTCCTTCATTCCAAGGGGGAGCAACTAATGAGGAAGCTGGAGGACCTATTCCCGGAGATGCCGATAGAAATCGATCATATATGGGCAGCCATGTTTGGGGAGTCGACGGATAACCTGCCTATGATAGGCAGGCATCCGAAATTTCCCCGTTTGCTGTACTTGATCGGCCTAGGTGGGAACGGCACGGTGTACAGCATGCTCGGTGCAAAGCTCATTCGGGATTTGTTGGCAGGCATTCCGAATGATTTGACGGATATTGTCCGTTTGGATCGCTGAATTGTCAAATTTCGTTTTCTTCCAGATGAATCGTGAATAAATAATTTTCAAGTGCGTTTCGGATTTCTTTGATCGTTGCTTTGGCAGCCAGGTTGAAGCGATCGAATTTGAAGGCAATCGATTCCGCCTCCGGATCGGTTGGAGGACCCGAATTCGTGTCTTTTCGAAACGCTTCAATCGTTTCCAGCTCTTGCTTCAGCTCTCCCGGTAGGTTGGCGCGTTTGAAACGCCAACTGACCAGGGAGGGCTCTTTTTTGTCGTAGTCATTGCTGCCCTCGTATTGGATTGCACCGAAATACGGTTCACCTTGCCGGAATGCCGTTTCGCTACTGTAAAATTGCAATGTTTCCTTTGTATCACCTTGATGCAAATAAGCCCCGGCGACTTCCACGGACAGTTGGATATGACGGAAAATTGGTGTGATTTGAAATGAATACGATTCGATAGGGAAATTCAATGGATTTCCTCCTTCTTAAAGTGGTCAATACTCTTCTTATTATTTTCCCCTTACGAGAATTAAAAAACCACCTGTTATTTTGCATACTTTTCAGAGCTGGAATTAATTTTATTGAAATAATGAAAAACCTCTTTTAATTAAATGAAAAAGTTACCGCATACTTCGCTAAAATAGGACAAAGACTGCAAAAAATCTTTTCTCTTTGTTGGTAATAAACAGTTTATTTTAGGTTGTTGCAAGGGAGTTCTTCTATCGGACCCTTGAAGAAGTACGCCTAACTCACATCTTAGAAAGAAAAAATGATTTACTGGAAAACATTATTAGCATAATAATAATTTAAATGGAAATCTAGTTGACTTGCAACTTTTCTCATGGTAAAAATGGATTAAATCAAATTTTTCTGAAATTTAATTCAGAGGAGGTAATGTGATGAAAAAGTGGTTCAGTTTTCTAGTGGTGATCTTATTTCTCTTGGGGGGTGGGGGAGCCTCTGCACAGGAGGGGATCTACTGGTCGGCTGAGAAAAAGGGTGTTTATCAGCCGTTGTACCCATACACACTTTCATGGTCGGATGATGTGTTGAAAGATGGAGGATTTGATGTAGAAACCGAATCGATTGTCAAAGATCGAACAATGGCGGATCTAATTATTAACGTGAACAGCAGTATAGGGGCCAGGAAAATATCCGGGTTAAGCACTTTTAAGGAATTGATTGACCGAAAGAGTTTTAGGTTCCCTACGGATGGTTTCGGTGATCCGCGACAGAGTGCAACTTTTCAGGTAGGTGATGTCTTTGTAATTGAGGCGAGCGACGGGAAATATGTACAGATTCGGATTGATCAGAAATCGGCGAATGCCGTTCATTTCACGTATGTGATCGAAGAGGAAAAGCCCGTCGATCCTGAACCGGTAGATCCAAATCCAGTGGATCCGGTGGAGAAGGATTTTACGCAGAAGCCTCAGAAACCGACAAAAGATCCGATGAAAGAGTGGAAAGTTACATTCAGCAAACCGGTCAATCCGGCTACTGTTACATCGCAAACAGTGTATGTAAAAGATTCAAGTGGGAAAATATTTGAAAGCACTCCACGCGTTTCTTCAGACGGCCTGATTGTTTATGTTGCGCCAAGATATCCGTATAATCCTCTGGAAAAATACACGATTTACATTTCGAAGGAAGTGAAAAGCGCAGCAGGCACAAATTTGAAGACAGGCGTTTCTATGCCATTTGTTGTGGAAGCGGATGATGACAACCCGGATGAAGGGTGGCATTCGGGTTTAGTCGTGAATCGATCTGAGTTGAATCCGTATAGACTTTATGTCACTTGGTTGCCAAGCAGAGCAACGAATTTAGCGGGATATCGACTCTATTATAGAACGGAGGGTACGAGCGAGTTTGTGAGACTACTCGACTATAATGATCAGGATTATATTATCCCGACAAATGAAGTCCATATTGACATTAAAGATAAGAGCATCATCGGTAAGAATGTTGAATTCTATGTGACATTGGAATATTGGGATGAGAAAAAGGAATCAGCCCGTTCCGATATCAATACTCACTTGTTAGTTGACTACAGTGGGGGCAGCGGTGGGCTTCCAGTGAACAATGAATTTTTCGGCACTTGGAATCTCGAATTGGCGTATGTGGATTTTGGGACGTTGACAATTAATTCGAATGGCACTTATACAAGAACTGGCGGTCCAGAAGGAAACTTGACTGGTACATGGGAAATCCGTCCATACGGTTTCACCTTAGTCAATGCGGATAATGGAAGAGATTATGTTGTCCAATCCTATCCAGTTAAAGGCGGTATCAAGCTACTGACTGTCACCGATGGAAAATGGACAGATGGAAGTCCGATCACTCTCTATTATGTAGAAGGAAAACGCTAAAATAATATCGGGGCTGTCCGAAAAGTCCAGGCACAGAGTTGGATACTAGCAAAAAGCAAGGGCGCCGGGAGACTCCTGCGGGAAAGCCGGCCGACGAGACCCCGCACGGCTGTATGCCGGAGGAGGCTCGTCGGCTGGCCCGCGGAAAGCGACCAGAGCCCTTGCTTTTTGCGTGTTTAACCGGAAAATCCACTTTCTGGACAGCCCCTTTTGCCGTTTAGATAGCAATGAGAATGAGAAATGCCGCAAATCATAATTAACCTTTCAACAATCCTTCACAAGTTTACGATGATACCAGCAAACCTCGAAATGCTTCGTGGCCCTTACAATGTAATCATTTACCTTACGAAGAGCCCTGGCTCCACAACGTTTCCAATGAACCTCGCAACAAACTCCATCCACCTCACAACAAACTCCTCGAACCTCGAAACGTTTTGCCCCCCTCCAAACGTTTTTATTTACCTTTCAAAATGAACTCCTCCAACTTTGCAACGTTTCCAACAAACCTCGCAATAAAAGCCTTTCGCCTCACAACATTCTCCCCGAACCTCGAAACGCTACGGCCACCCTTCCAAACATTCTCCCCGAACCTCGAAACGCTACGGCCACCCTTCCAAACATTCTCCCCGAACCTCGAAACGCTACGGCCACCTTTCCAAACATTCTCCCCGAACCTCGAAACGCTACGGCCACCTTTCCAAACATTCTTCCCAAACCTCAAAACACATCTTCCCCACCTCGCAACATACCTGCTCCAAACTCACTCGACCTCAAAATTCCATCCAACTACGGTTAATTAAGCAGGCGGTAGGGTAAAACAAAGATAAAACGATTAAGCGGGGTGGAGCGTTGAATTGGTTTGAAAGTATTTCGATGACATCAGCTTTGTTAGTAATATTTCTGATTGTCTTGCCGATTTTAACAGGTATTTTCCTTTATTATTACGATCGGATGCAAAAGCAGCACGCCATTCTTCGAAACTATCCTATATTGGGGCGGGTCCGGTATATAACGGAAAAGACGGGGCCCGAGATGCGTCAGTATTTGTTCGATGCGGATCATGAGGGAAAGCCGTTCAGCCGAGATGAGTATTTGAAGATGGTGTTGCCTGGGAAATATTTAAACAGCGTCATCGGCTTCGGTTCGAAGCGGGATTTCCGGGAATCGGGATATTATATACGGAATGCGATGTTCACGAAGCAGACTGAAGAGATGCGAGTCGATAATGCCGATTTGGTGAATACGAAACGGTATGTGATTGAAGAAGAAGGTCTGTTTTCTCGTGATGAACATTTGGAGGACATTCCGGCATTGCCGTGGCTTCTTCCGGATGAGGATGCCGTCGTGATCGGCCCGGATTGTGAGCATCCTTTCCGTGTGCGCGGGCTGCTCGGTCAGTCGGCGATGAGTTACGGTGCGCTCGGGGAGCATGCAATCACCGCTTTATCCAAAGGAATCGGTCTTACGCCTGGTTCTTGGATGAATACGGGGGAGGGCGGTCTGTCGCCGTATCATTTGGAAGGGGGCGCAGATTTGATTGCCCAGATCAGTTCGGGTCTGTTCGGGTATCGGACGGAGGAGGGGGAGTTCAGTTTGGAGCGGCTGCTCGAAAAAGCGGCGCTCCCCCAGGTGAAGGCATTCGAACTGAAACTTGCCCAAGGAGCTAAAATGCGTGGAGGACATGTGGAAGGGGATAAGGTGACCGAGGAAATCGCGGCCATCCGGAATGTTGTGCCGTTTACGACGATCAACAGTCCGAACCGATTCCATCAGTTTGATGATTTACCTTCTTTATTTTCATTTATCGAGGAAGTCCGCACACATGCGGGTAAGCCGGTCGGAATCAAAATTGTCATCGGCGGCAAGGAGGATGCCGAGGAATTGGCTCATTTCATGCAACAGACAGGCAAGGGTCCGGATTTTATCTCGCTGGACGGTGCGGAGGGAGGATCCGGTGCCACGTATCAGGATCTGGCGGATAGTGTCGGATTACCGCTCCATTCCGCTCTTGTTTTGTTGGACGATGCACTGAGGAAATACGAAGTGCGCGATCGGGTGAAACTTATCGCATCGGGTAAAATCACAACACCGGACAAAGCCGCGATCGCCCTTGCAATGGGAGCAGACTTAGTGCAAATCGCCCGCGGTTTCATGATTTCAGTCGGTTGCATCATGGCGCAACGTTGCCATAGGAATGACTGCCCGGCCGGCGTCGCAACGACTAATGAAAAGTTACAGCAAGGGCTCGTCATCGAGGAAAAGAAATACCGTGTCGCCAATTATATTTTGACGATGCGCGAAGGCCTGTACCGCGTGGCTGCAGCGGCAGGGCTCGATTCCCCGACGAAACTCGAGCGCCATCATGTTGTTTTTAAAGATGAGAGGGGCCGGGTGTTTCCGGTGGAATGACTGGATGGAGAGAAGCCGTTCCTGCGGGGGCGGCTTTTTTTCGTGGATGTGTCCATTGTCAGGGGGGAAGTTTTCTAAAAGAACAGGCAAGTTGCTAAAAAGATGTAGTATAATATAAGAAAATTCATTACATAAAGGAAGAAGGATATACGATGACAGTATTCAACCACGAAAAAACGATGCTCAAAAATATCCAGGCAGCGGGAACGTATCCGGCTGCGTTTGCCGAGCTGGAGGCGGCCGCCCGGGAACTGCTTGATGTTGGACCTTACGGCTATATTCAATCTGGGGCGGGCGGGGAGCAGACGATGCGCGATAATGTGGCGTCACTTGCGAACTATTCCTATGTGCCGCGTTTCTTGAATGATGTTTCAAACGTTGAAACGTCGGTCACTTTGTTTGGCCGTACTTATTCATCTCCGTTGTTAATCGCGCCGATTGGTGTGCAGAAGATGGTACATGAGGAAGGAGAGGTGGCGACAGCGAAAGCCGCGGCCGATCTTGGACTGCCTTTCATTCAAAGCACAGTGTCGAGTTGCTCCATCGAAGAGATTGCAGCGGCCACAGGGACTAGTCCGAAGTGGTATCAGCTCTATTGGTCTCAGAACGAAGAAATCGCGTACAGTATGGTCAAACGGGCGGAAAATGCCGGATATGAAGCAATTGTACTGACAATCGACACGATGATGATCGGCTGGCGGGAGCAGGACATCCGCAGCCGCTTTTCTCCGCTCGCTGCGGGGTTCGGCCAAGGGAACTATGAGTCGGATGCTGTTTTCATGGAATCTTTGCCTGCGAGGGATCAATCTGCAATCGTTCAAGGGATTTTAGACAATATTCTGCACCCGTCATTGAGCTGGAAACAGGTGGCGGAGCTTCGGAAGTGGACGAAGCTGCCGATCATATTGAAAGGGGTTTTGCATCCGGAAGATGCCAAGCTGGCGATGGACAATGGAATTGATGGGATCATCGTGTCCAATCACGGCGGCCGTCAATTGGATGGCGCGATTGCCAGCATCGATGCGTTGCCGGAAATCGTGCAAGCGGTGGATCGTAAAATGCCGGTCTTGTTCGACAGCGGGGTGCGCCGCGGTTCCGATATCTTAAAGGCGATGGCGTTGGGAGCGGATGCGGTATTGGTCGGGCGGCCCTATATTTATGGACTTGCCGTTGGGGGCCAAGCTGGTGTCGCTCATGTGTTAAACAATTTACTGGAAGAATTCCGGATTTCCATGGCTTTGTCGGGCGTGGCGGATGTGAAAGATTTGGGGAAATTAAAGATTGTCAAAAATAATATCTGATCGTCACTCTTAAACTTAACGGTAATAAGGAACCAATAGAAAGATTATAAGGCTGACCCTGACGCAAGATTGATTGCGTTGGGTCAGTTTTTTGTTGCTTATAAAGGCATTTTAATCGGATATGTTCCGGACGCCTGAAGGAGCAGAAGTCAGCTCTTATCGGGGGCTAAGCAGGTACATAGTTTAGTGCGGTTTTCATAATAGCTCCCTTCGTCGAATATCATTTTGATAGGGTCATTTAATGAAAGGAGTGGAAAGAGAGTGCTGGATCTACAGAAGTCATCAGAACCTGATGTACAAGACAGTGAATTCATGCTTGAGGCTGTTCCGGCAGAGTCACGTCGTCCTACATGGAAACAAGTACTGGTCTGGGTAGGGTTCGGTTACGTAGTTACCGGTCTTTTTGTTGGTGGAGTCCTGGCTGGATTTGGAAATCAACCCGGTGTTCCACCTGTTATGGCATTGTGGGCAATTGGCATTGGAATGGGCGTATTAGCGATATTGACAATATTGCTTGGAATCATGGCGCAGAGAACCGGATTAAATTTAGCGCTTATTAGTCGTTATTCATATGGTGCAAAGGGAAGTAATTTGCCTCTACTTGTCATGGCGTTGTTGACACTCGGCTGGTTCGCCAGTATTACGGGGATGGTCGGTCAGATATGGAGTTCTCTGATCGGAAATCCGACCGGTATTACAGTGTTCAATCCTGCGGCACTTGGGTACGAAGGGATTCCCTCGATCACTCTAGAGAATTTTTTAGCTTGTGCTATATTCGGTTTAATATTCACATACACAGCGTATAAAGGGATGAAAGCGATTGAAGCAGTAGCAATCCCTGTTGCTCCTGTCATTTTGGCGATTGCCGTAATTGTAGGAGTAGGTATGCTGAATGAGGGAGGCGGAATTGCCACATTCTTCAGCGAAGCGAATACAATCGGTGGAATGGGGCTTGGTAGTGCTATCACCATTGTCATGGGAAGTTGGATTGCGGGAGTGGTTATGGGCGTTGATTTGTTCCGTTTCAATAGATCAATTAAAGCTGTTATTGCTGGAGCAATAGCCTGTTTCATCATAACCAATCCATTATTAAATATTGTCGGGTATATTGGAGCCGTCTCTGTCGGGCAGTTCAATTATGTTGAATGGATGATTGAAAAAGGAATTCTGTTTGCTCTTATTGGTGTCGTTGCTTGGACGACATCCCTCTGGACGACTAATAATGCGGAACTCTATTGTAATTCATTGTATGTCGGGCCTGTCATTTCATCATATGGGAAGAAAGCGAACCGGCAAAAACTTGTCCTAATTGCGGGTGTTATAGGAACGATTATCGGATCACTTGCGTTCTATCAAATCTTCTTCGCGGATTTCATTACAGTTTTAGGGGCGGCCTTCCTGCCACTTGCGGGGCCTTTGATTGCTGATTTCTTCATTGTGAAAAAAGGACATTATCCAGCGGAGGAACTTCATTCACAACCTAAATATAAGCCGGCTGGCATTATTTCATTTCTGATTGGGGCGGTGTTAGGCTTACTTTTTGAATACGTGATAGCCTCGCCATTCGGATTACCATCCGGACTTGTAGCATTAGTAATCACAATTATTATATACCCTATCATTTACCGCTTTACGACGAATCAAGCGTAAATGGATAGTAGATGGGAGAATGATGATGAAAAATATTGGGACAGAAATGACATTCAACCAATTTCAAAAGGCGGGAATTGATAAAGTTGTTTTTGGGGTGGGGGCCTTTGAAACACATGGATACCATATGCCATTTGGGACAGATGCGTTAATATCTAATCGTTTGGCTGAAAGGCTCGTAGAACGAGTTGAAGGAATGATGGTCCTCCCTCCAATTAACTACGGGCTCAGTGCACACTACAATGCACTGCCCTTTACGATCAGTTTACAACCGGAAACGATAGTCAATCTTATTAAAGAAGTATTGACAGAAGTTATACGGAATGGAATCAAAAAAATACTCATCATCAATGGACATGATGGTAATATTGCACCAATTGAATTAGCAGCACGTGCTGTAAAAGTAGAACATCCTCATGTTACGATAGCCAGCTTTAATGATTGGTGGGTTGCCGCAGGAAATATGGTCCCTAAAGACTTCTTTGAGAAGTGGGACGGTCTGGGGCATGCGGGTGAAGGGGAAACATCAATGGGCCTAGCGCTATTTGGTGAATTAATAGAAATGGAGCATGCGAAAGGAGTTATTCCTAACCTCCCGCCGCATGTGGAAATTAAATGGAGATTCGAGGAGCTAACAGACACTGGGGCTTCGGGTGATCCAAGCGTGGCGACAGTTGAAAAAGGAAAGAAACTCGAAAGTATCGTGTTGGATGTGTTAGAGAACTTTGTAAAGGAAATGGATCAAAAAGATTGGAAGTATGGATTACATTTGAAAAACTGAAGATGTTGGCTTATCTCCTAGTGCAAGGGGTTAGAATTTTTTCGTGTAATGATTGCGAAGACCTCTAAAATATTGCATAATAGTATGTTAGTACAACGACTACAGGAGATGTGCGAAACATGACAATTCATATAAATACAGATCCAAAAACACTTCAGCTGAATAATAAAAAATTGGAAAACCGTGGCCGCTTGCTCTTGAAATGTCCGGACCAGCCCGGAATCGTGGCGGAGTTGTCCAAGTTTTTATTTGACCATGAATCCAATATTGTGGAATCCAGCCAATACTCAAGCGATCCGGAAGGCGGCACGTTTTTCATCCGCCTCGAATTCCATTGTGAAAACTTGCCGGAGAAACGGGAGCAAATGGAGACCGATTTCCAGGCGGTTGCAGAAAAGTATTCGATGGAATACCGTTTCGCGTACGGCAGTGAACGGAAACGGACAGCCATATTCGTATCGAAAGAGCCGTATTGCCTGATGGAGTTGTTATGGGAATGGCAAAATGGAGACTTGGAAACCGACATCGTCGTCGTCATCAGCAACCATGAAGTTGCGCGTCCGATGGTCGAAGCACTAGGCATTCCATTCCACTATATCCCGGCAAATAAAGACATCCGCAAACAGGTGGAAGAGGAACAAATCCGCCTGATGGAAAAATATGATGTTGATTTATTGATATTGGCACGTTACATGCAGATTCTGACGCCGGAATTCGTGGAGCATTTCCCGAATCAAATCATCAACATCCACCATTCTTTCCTGCCGGCATTCATCGGCGCCCGTCCATACGAGCGTGCGTTTGACCGGGGTGTCAAACTGATTGGAGCGACTTCACACTATGTGACGAACGATCTGGATGAAGGTCCGATCATCGAGCAAGATATCGAACGGGTGGACCACCGCGACGACGTGGTCGAATTAAAGAAAATCGGCCGCCAAATCGAACGCCGTGTCCTGGCCAAAGCCGTAAAATGGCATCTGGAAGACCGGATTCTTGTAGAGAACAATAAAACGATTGTGTTTCATTGATATAAAACTCAGCCTGCTTCTGTGGGCTGAGTTTTTAATTTGGATTTAGTTCGAGAAGAAGATAGCTAGCTACTTAAACACTACCATTCCCTCTATAAAAATAGTAAAGTAAAGATAACTTTACGACTTGATAGAAGGGATGGTTGGGCGTGAAAAAAGGTAGACATCTTTTGCTTGTGACATTGCTTACCGTACTTGCCCCCTTGTTTATGTATAGTGGCACCGGATTTGCGGAGTCTGCGGATGTGCCGAATGAATGGCTCGTCAAGTATAAGGAATCGACCCGTTCTTTGGCAGCAACGGAGAAGCCGGTGACGGAATCCGTCGAAAGGATTGCCCCGCATGTGGAGCTGTTGACGTTTACCGAAGACATGAGCCGGGCGGAAATCCAAAAGGAATTGAAGAAGGATCCAATGATCGAGTATGTCGAGCCGAACAGGGAAAGACGATTGATGGCAACTGTGAATGATCCATATTACAGCCAGCAGTGGTGGATTCCGCATGTGAAAGCGGATATCCTCTGGACTCAGGCGTCGAAGCAGCAGAAGGACATGGTAGTGGCGGTGATCGACACGGGGGTTGATTCGGCCCATGAAGATTTGAAGAGCCGCATTGCGCCAGGTGGATATAATTTTTATTCCAACACGGCGGATGTCACGGATGAGAAAGGGCATGGCACGATGGTCGCGGGTATCATCGCCGCTCAATTGAATAATCGGAAAGGGATGGCGGGAACGGCTGGACCGTATCGGGTTTCGGTGCTCCCACTCAAAATTTTCAATCAGGACACAGCGAGTTTGTCGGATCTGATCCGGGCGATCGATTATGCCATTACGCAAGACGTGGATATCATCAATATGAGTCTCGGGGGCAAGGAGTTCTCCCGATTGGAGAATGAAGCAATCCAGAGAGCCATTGATGCGGGGATTACAGTCGTAGCTGCAGCCGGGAATGACGCATTGGCCGGGAATCCGGTCATGTATCCCGCCGCGTATGATCATGTCATTTCGGTTGGCGCAGTGAATTCCAAGAATGTGAAAGCGGACTTTTCCACGTATAACGAACAGGTGGATCTGGTAGCGCCTGGCCAGGGCATCCTATCCACTGCCCCGAATCTTAAGTATAGCAAGGGGGACGGGACATCGTTTGCAGCCCCGATCGTGTCGGGGACGGTCGCGATGGTCAAAGGATTGTATCCTGAGTTGTCGCCTCATGAAATCGAGCAATTGTTCAGAAGATCAGCCACCGATTTAGGGATGCCGGGCTTTGATTCTTATTATGGGATGGGCGTGTTGGACGCCGGAAAGTTGTATGCGCAACTGGAGGAGTATGAAAAATCCGTGCTCCAATTCGGAGGCGATTTCCCGGCGATGCAAGTCAATGGCTCGAAAGTGTTCGCCGTGACGTTCAATCAAAAGCTGGCAGCCGATCAAGATTTTTCGCGAGCCATCAAAATTAATAGAAGGGCGGATGGTACGGAGCCGATCACTTCCTTCGCGGCAGTCATCAACCCCGCCAACCCGGCTCAGTTGTTGATCACCCCTGCGACGAAATGGGAACCCGGTGCCCATTATTTAACGATTACGACCGATGTCCGCAATCAAAATGGACAACCTTTGAAGAAAGAAGTTCATATGAAGTTTAATGTGGGTAATCGTTGAACTGAAAGGAACCATCTTCTGCCGATGTTCCGGCGGGAGATGTTTTTTTTTTGAAAAGGCGCATGCTTTTCCACCTTTTGTAGGAACGAAGGAGATTTTATTCCTACGGAGTGTTGTACAATCCTGTTTCTTTAGCATGTATACTGAAGAAAAGAATGAATATTTTGTCGTAGAGGGGGGAGTTGGCATGCACCCGATCTTGGAGAATATCAAACATTCGATGAAAGCGTACCAAATGACGTACCCGGAAGATGTCTGCCTTGTTCTCGGCGACCAGGAAGGAACGCTGATCGGCTATTTACCGGGTAAGCAAATTGACATCAAAGTGAAGGTCGGGGATAAAATTATAGAAAACACGGTGACGATGCGATCCTTGCGGGAGGGGAAGCCACTGCGCGAAGAGAATGGTTCTAGCATTTTCGGGTTTCCTTATATTTCACTGGCGCAGCCGATTTTCGATGGATCGGAAGTGATCGGTGTATTGAGTGCGCTTGTTTCGCATGAAAGGGTGGCTACACTTAGAGAAGGGGCTACTGATTTAGCGGCAGCCGTCCAACAGATGTCCGCTATGACGGAAGTGATGACCGAAGCGTCCAGTGATGTCATGCACCGTCTACTCGAATTATCGGAGCAGACGGAATCCATCAAGGGTGACATCGCCGCCATCATGGATATACTAGGGTTCGTCAAAGATGTCTCCCGCCAATCCAATATTTTAGGGATCAATGCGTCCATTGAAGCCGCGCGGGCCGGCCAACACGGCCTCGGATTCTCGGTCGTCGCGAAGGAAATCCGGAAAATGGCGGATACGAGCAACGAAAGCGCAGCCAAGATCGATGCCCAACTCGACATCATTTCCAAAGCAATCGACCGCATGACCCTGTCCACCAACCAAATCGCCGCCTTCACCGAGCAACACAACGCCAGCATGGAAGAACTCAGCACCACCTATTCGAAGCTTGAAAGAACGGCGGACGATTTGTTGGTGGCGAGCAGCATTACGTAGACACTTTCCGGTTGGGAGGTGTTTTTTGTTTGGTGAATATGTTGTGAAGTTGGGCGTGAACGTTTCGAGGTTTTAAGGAAACGTTGTGTGGTGGGGCGTGAATGTTTAGGAGTTTGGTGAAGATGTTGTGAGGTGCTGCAAAAACGTTTCGAGGTGCAGGAGACGTTGTGAAGTTGGGCGTGAACGTTTCGGGGTTTTAAGGAAACGTTGTGTGGTGGGGCAGGAATGTTTAGGGATTTGATGGAAATGTTATGAGGCAGTGCGGGAATGAGTGAAAGTTCGAAGGGTACGTTGTTAGGATAATACGTTTTTATAGTCCAATAAAAAGAGGCCCTCCTATCCAAGCGAGGTCCTCATTTCCATTTCAAAACTCGATCCCTTTTACCGCGTCCACGCCGTTTTCATAATAATGCTTTTCCGGCTCGATGACGGAGACGAGGTCGGCGAGTTCGCGGATTTCGGGCAAGGCGTTTCGTCCTGTGATGACGAGGTGGACATGTTCCGGCTTGTTGCGGATCATGTCCAGGATTTCTTCTTTCGGAAGGACATCGTCAATCGGGAATTTGTCGATGGCGAGGGCGTTATTCAGTTCGTCCAGGACGACGACATCGTATTCGCCGCTCATGACGGCTTCCCTTGCGATTGGCCACGCCTTCCTCAGGGCTTCCCGGTGTTCTTCCGGCGTTTTCGTCCAAGTGAAGCCGATGCCTAATTGGACCATTTCGACGCCGAGTTTTTTGAAGGCGATCTGCTCGCCGTAGGAGCGTTGCGGTGATTTGATAAACTGATAGATTTTCACTTTCATGCCACGGCCTGTGCTGCGGAGGGCCAACCCCAATGCCGCTGTCGTTTTCCCTTTGCCGTCTCCCGTGAAGACAAGTGTCAATCCTTTTTTAATTTTTCCCATCAGCTACCTCCAACTTCGTATTCTGATACGCCTGGCAAGCGTCGATCCATCTGGTAATCACGTCCAGGCATGTGGCGAAATGGAACTGCGGGAATCCGGCCACCAAGTTCTGTGTCGCCACGCCATCCGCTTTTATTCCACGCATACCCTTCGTTTCGTATGCCTGCTGTAACGGGAAATTCGCCTCGAAGGTGGAGTAGTGGAACTCATGCCCCTTCGCTTCCTTGTTTGCAGGGAGAAGGAAGTTCTCGTCGCGGCCTTTGATTTCCCGGTAGCCGATCGCTTTCAAGGACTTGTGCATCGTCACGTTTCCGGGTATCACGCCGGCCGTCACCCCAACTTGGCCGTCCGTCTTGGTGATGGATTCCGTCAAGTAGCTGAAGCCGCCGCCTTCCGCAAAGGTCGGCATACCATTTGCAACTGCATCGCGGATTGATTGTTTCGTCCGGGTGCTGTTGCTGACCGCGGATACGAATTCTTCCGGAAGGCTTCCCCCGATGTAAAGGCCATCACAGTCAGCGGGGACAGGTTCATCCGCTAAAGGGGAGAAGGGCACAAGCTCTGCTCCGTGTGATTCGAGAAGTTCGAAGTTCTCCATATAATAGGAATTGAACGCGGCATCCTTCGCCACGGCAATTCGCACAGACGGGGCCGCTGAACCGGTAAAGAGAGACTCCTCTTTAGGGAATGAAAGAGGTTCCGCCTGCGAAATTTCAAGCAGTTTCTCCAAATCCACTGTCCCGGACACGAGTTCGCCCAACTGCTCGAAAAACGGGTCCAACTCACCCCGCTCAATCGAAGGGATTAAACCGAGGCTGCGTTCCGGAATTTCAATCCCGTTTTCTCTCTTCAGATATCCGATGACCGGAATGCCACATTCCTGCTCAATCGCGGTTTTCACAATATTGAAATGACCTTCGCTGCCGACACGGTTCGCGATGACGCCAACTACGTTCGGTTCGGAGGATAACGTTTGAAATCCTTTTACAATGGCCGCCGCGCTCCTTGCCATGCTCGCGCAGTTAACGACGAGCAAGACGGGGCTTTTTGTGATGACGCTGATTTCAGCAGTGCTGCCGACATCGGTCTTCGGATCTTTGCCGTCGAAAAAGCCCATGACCCCTTCCATGATGGAAATGTCAGCGTCCCGGCTGGCATGGGTGAAAATGTCCAACACCGTCTCCCGTCCGAGCATCCAGCTGTCCAAATTGCGGGATACCCGTTTGGTCACCGCTGTGTGATAGGAAGGGTCGATATAGTCGGGGCCGCATTTGAACCCTTGAACCGTCAACCCTTTTTTCATTAAAGCCGCCATCAGCCCGATGGTTATGGTCGTTTTTCCTACACCACTGCCGGTTCCGGCAATGACTAATCTTCGATTGTTCAATCAACACACCGCCCTTTTCTTTTCCAGCAATCATGCCTTGGTGTGACATCCGTCGGAGGATTCATCTTTGTCCAGCGAGTGTTCACACTCCTGCATAAAAGGTTTTCCCAACTTTTCTTGTAGCGCATCGGTTAACACGGACAATACAAGTTGCCCGATCTGTTTGCGGGAAACCGCTGTTTTCGTCCCGCCCGCATCTGTCTTTCGCTGGTTGACGGAAATCGACACGCAATCTTCCCGGTCCATGTCCAAATGAACGCCGACTCCCTGAAAAGCCACCATTTTCGCTTCCGTCACCGCCATATAAAAATCAAATAACATACGATCATCCAATTCCGTGTCGACGAACAGAAGAATATGGATGGCCTTTTCAAAGTTGATCAGAAGAGTTATCTCTACGTCACCGACTTGCCTTTCGACAAGCAATGTATTTGCTAAACTGCCTTCACATCCGATGCCCAACGCCTGCTCGGTCGGAATGTCGTGGCTCTCCATCCAATGTTTCAAGGAGTCTTGCGAACTTCCATCGGCAGGTTGATTGACCAAGCAAAAATGTTGAAGCCACTGAATGCCGCTGCCGATAGCTGCATTGGAAAGTGTGCGCAACGGCTTGTCGAAGACCAGTTCCACGCTTTCTTCGTTGCACTCGGTGGTGTAACTATTGAAAAAGCCCTTGCTGTCTGTCGCACCCTCAATGGAAGGCGTCATAAGCAATTGGGGTCTCGCGACAATCGGGTGGGCTTGCGTTTTGACGTCCACTTCATAGACCTTTTTCAATTGCTCCTCTTTGCGCAACGTGTTGACGTCGCCCACTTCGAGGAAAGACCCTTTATGCAGGAGGGCGACCCTGTCCGCGTAGAGAGAGGCCACGTTCAAATCATGCAAGATGGCGAAGATCGTCAAGTCCTTCGTCCGCTGCCACTCTTTCAGCATGTTCAAGATCTGGAACGTATGCTTAATATCCAAATGGTTCGTCGGCTCATCCAATAGTAGGACTTCCGGTTCCTGCGCCAACGCTTTCGCTAATAAAACCCGTTGTTTCTCTCCGCCGCTCAACGTTCGAAACTGCAGATGGCGGAACTGTTCGACACGTGTCACGGCCATGACATGGTCGATCACTTTCTGGTCATTCGCGGATATGCTCTTAAAGAAACCGGTTTGGTGCGGATACCGCCCGAGGCTGACGATTTCCTCCACTGTGAAATCGAATGTCACTTTACTTTCTTGTGAGAGGACAGCCACTTTTTGTGCTTTTTCAAGTTTTGACAGCTTCTCCATCGGTTTTCCATCAATTAAGATCGAGCCCGACACAATCGGGAGTTGGCCGGTGATTAATTTGAAAAGGGTGGTCTTCCCACTGCCATTCGGTCCAAGCAGTGCGAAAAACTCCCCTTTCCGGATTTCAAATTGAAGATCATGGATAATCGGTTTTTTTCCATAACCGCCTACGAGATGTTCGACTGTGATCATCGGTTTTCCCCTCTTCCAATTCGATCTCGGATTAATAGAAAAGCAAATACCGGCGCGCCGATCAAAGCGGTGATGACACCGATCGGCAGCTCTTGCGGCGCGATGACCGTTCTCGCGAGCAAATCTGCGAATACGAGGAAGGAGCCGCCAAACAATATCGACAGAGGCAGGACATGTCGATGGTTCGGCCCGCTCATGAGACGAACGAGATGGGGGACGACCAATCCGACGAACCCGATCGATCCGGAGACGGCAACCGCCGAACCGGTCAGCAACGAGGCGCCGATCAAGATGAGGATTTTCCCCCTTTTTACATTAACCCCGATATGGTCGGCGGCTTCTTCTCCGAGAGCCAGGGCATTCAATTCCCGGTAATGATAGAGCAGGATAATGGTCCCGATGATGAGAAAGGGGATGATCAATTGAACGTGGCTCCACCCGCGCATCGCGACACTTCCATATAACCAGTACATGATCTGCGTCATCGCATCCCGGTCCCCAAGGGCAATCATCAGAGATGTCAGTGCTCCGACAAAGGCTCCGACAATGATGCCAGCAAGGATGATCGTCTCAATTGCAAGGCTCCGGCTGCTCATCCGGACGAGCCCGAAAACGATGAATAAGGTAAGAAATCCGCTTATAATCGCGACGACGGGCAATGTATAGCTGCCCAATCCCCAAATCGTATATTGGAAAAATAAAACCGTCACGGCCCCGAGCGCCGCTCCGGAGGACACGCCAATCGTATACGGATCGGCCAAAGGATTCCGGAGAAGTCCTTGGAAGGCGGCTCCCGCGAGTGACAGGGAAGCCCCGACGAGGAAAGCTAATAGGACACGGGGCACCCGGATGTTCCAGATGATCAGCTCTTCGTTCTTCGGAACGTCCGATAGCCAGCCAAGACCGAACGATTTATCCGCTACGATATGGAGAATGGTAGGAATGGGGAATTTCACACTGCTGATGAATAAGCCAAGAAGGGTTGCACAAAGTACAACCCCGATACTTGCGATATAAAGCCAACCGATTTTATTCCCCAAAAACTTCCGGATAAATGAGTTTTGCAAGCTGCTCGACTCCTTCAATCAGGCGTGGGCCTGGACGAGTGACGGTGTCGCTGTCGACGTCGAATACTTGTTTATTCTTAATGGCATTGACTTCCGCCCAACCGTCGCGCGCCAAGACGCCTTCGGCAGGATTGTCCACATAATAGCCGTATGTGGTGATGATGACATCCGGGTTAAGCTGAACGATTTCCTCTTCCGTCAACTTCACCCATCCATCTTGATCTTCCGCTGCATTCGTTGCATTGATTGTCTCCAGCATTTCGTGCATGAACGTGTTTTTCCCTGTAGTGAAGATATCGGGAGCAGGGGCTACTTCGACCCACACTTTCTTTTTATCCGTGATTTCTTTCGCTTTCTCTTCAAGGGCAGCACGGCGGTCTTTCATGTCCTGGATGATTTCATCGGCCTTTTCCGTCGTTCCGGTAGCCGTCGCAATCATTTCCATCGTGGCGTACGCATCGTCGAACGAAGTCGCGCTGCCGGTAACGACAACAGTGATGCCGGCTTCTTCAAATTGTTTCAGAGTTTCTGCATGGTTATCGAAATGATATTTCGTGACAAAGGCGACATCCGGCAGCAAGGTCATGACCAGTTCGGCATCCATGTCCTGGCCGCCGACTTTCTGCACTTCCAATGCTTCCGGAGGGTAATTACAGTAATCCGAAACCCCGATGAGGCGATCGCCTACACCGAGCGCATATAAAATTTCCGTATTGCTCGTCTGGATGGAAATGAGGGTTTCCGGTTCTTTCTCAATCGTCACTTCACGGCCGGCATCATCGGTGAAAGTGACCGGAAAGGCTTGTGTCTCCTCCGCTTCTTCCGCATCTGTTTGCTCTGTCGCTTCCGTGTCTGGAGTTTCATCTGGAACCGGTTGATCCGCTGGGGTCTCTTTCGATCCGCAGCCTGCTAAAAGGACCATTGTCAGTACGAAAACCATACTGAACAAGCCCCATCGTTTCATCATGTTGTGCACTCTACGTTCCTCCTCTTGATTGTGAACATCAAAAAAGCGCTTGTCCTCGAAGGAAAGCGCATGATCAGGCGAAGTCAACGGGCCTCGGCAATTCACCGACAATCCCTGCTGGCACGCTAAACATTCCTATCCCCCGAGGAAGCTAACTATCGAAATAGGCAGGTCTCCTGACTTACGACTAACGTGGCCGCCCCGCCCCTTCCCATGCTCTCGCACAGTGGATACGCGGGATTTCCTCGTCGATTACAGTGACGGGTTCGTGTTGGACTTTCACCAACTTCCCTCTTCGTTTCAAACAGCCACTTTGATGCGACTCTTTGAAAAACCTATTTCTAAACTATTATTTTTTAATGTTCGGTTCATGCCAAGTATATAGAAGTATTAGGAGTTTGTAAACTAGGGGGAGGGCTGGAAGGTGGGGGAGTCCAACGAATTCGTTGGGGTGTTCAACGAATGGCGGGAGTTGTCCAACGAACTTGGGGTTTCCAACGAATGGGGTGTGTTGTCCAACCAAGGAGCGGAGTTGTCCAACCAATTCGCTGGGGCGTCCAACGAATGGCGGGAGATGTCCAACCAATCTGCCGAGATGTCCAACGAACTTGAGGTTTCCAACGAATGGGGAGTGTTGTCCAACCAAGGAGTGGAGCTGTCCAACGAACGGCGGGAGTTGTCCAACGAATTTGGGATTTCCAACGAACCGGGAGTGTTGTCCAACCAAGGCGCGGAGTTGTCCAACGAAGGCGCGGAGCTGTCCAACGAACTTGAGGTTTCCAACAAACCGGGAGTGTTGTCCAACGATGGCGCGGAGCTGTCCAACCAATTCGCTGGGGCGTCCAACGAATGTAGGGAGTTGTTCAACGAACTTGGGATTTCCAACGAATGGGGAGTGTTGTCCAACCAAGGAGTGGAGCTGTCCAACCAATTCGCTGGGGTGTCCAACGAATCTGCTAGGGTCTCCAACGAACCGGCGGGAGATGTCAAGCCAATAATATTTTCATTCCAAGGCATATTGCAGATTTTGTCAGATTATGATATTCTAAATAAAAAACATGGAATATTTAGATAAAGGAGAGGTTACCATACAGATTTATCGACAAAAACCGGAACTGATGTTGTCTCTACCCCGTTTACTTGCCCGCTTACATCCCAACAATCCGATGCACAAAGAGATTCAAAATCAACTATATCGAATTGAAGCAGGCTATGCTGGGGAACAAAGAGTTGACAAGTATCTAGAGTCTATTGAATTCCCTACACCTGTCTCTATATTGACAGATGTTCATTTACCCATTGCTCCCAAATTCTCTATCCAAATCGACACCCTGATTCTTACCCCATCGTACGTCTACATTTTAGAAATCAAGAATATTGCAGGAACTCTTTCCTACATATCAAATCCACCCCACTTTGAATGCACATACCCTGATAAAACTCCTATCCTAATTGATTGTCCGCTTTTGCAACTAAATAATAACAAATATGGGCTGGATTTATGGCTGGAGCGCAATGGATTCTCAATTAGGTCAAGTGGATTGATTGTATTGGCCAATCAGACATTGGTGAAGAATGTTCCGGATGACATGCCGATTCTGTATGCCAAGCATCTCCAGCAGTATTTCAGGACTTTGGCGGAAACGGAACCTAAACTGAGTTCTACGCAATACCAACGATTGGTGGAAGTATTAAATAACAATCAAAACAGATACAATCCCTACCCTTTAACCAAGCGTTACCAAATCCGATCAGAGGATATCCAGAAAGGGGCATTATGTAAAGAATGCCTGAATGGGTTGCAGCGCATCAATCATGTTACTTGGATTTGCCCAGTTTGCAAAACAAAAGATAGAAAACCATTCATCCATGGAATCCAAGACTGGTTCATGCTAATAAAAACTTCTATATCAAACGAAGAATGCCGGGATTTTTTAAAATTAAAGGATAAATTTGCGGCTCATTATGTTTTAAAATCGATGTCGCTCCACCGGAAAGGAAAATCTAAATCCACTATATACACTTGGGATTATAAAATTTCACCTACTGAAATAGAACAGAAACGAAAACCCTCTCTCTACGATTGAGGCCACTGAAAAACTCACGTTTAATTTGCAAGGTACCCCGAAATCTAAAAAGACACCATCTCGTTCATTTTTTCGAACGAAATGGTGTCTTTTTCTTTGGTTTTTCTTACTTTGCTTCTTTCATTAAGGTTATGATTCGTTTGAGATTAACAGCGAAAATGGTCATGGCTCCCTGCATCTGCATGCCCAATAGACCCGTGGATGTGGCTACATCGTACCCGTGTCTTTGTTTTAATTCACTATTCTTCGCTTCGATCTTATAGCGGGATTTGGCTTTCATCTTAAACCCATCGCTATTTTGAAACGCTTCCTGCTCCTTGTGTTCTGTCGATTTTATCGAGATGGAATACGTTTTACTCTTGGCACCCTCTTTATAACAGCCCTCGCGGAGGGGACATACCTTACATTTTTCAATGTCAAAATAGTAAGTGTGCTTTTGGTTCTTTCCTTGGTTTTTCTTGCCTGTCCGCGCTTTGCGAATAGCCAAATGACCAGCTTTACACACATACATTACGGCATCCTTATTGAATTCAAATTCATCTTCTTTCGTGCGGCCACCATGTGTAATTTGGGGATTTAATTTCGATATCAATTCAAGCTCATTTTCTTTTGTGTAGAGGATATTATCTTTTTCCGAATAAGCGGTATCTCCGATTACCGTTTCAATCTCCATACCCGTTTTTTGGCTTTTTTCAATCAATTCTTGTAGATATTTACCGTCGCTTTTTTCACCAGTCGTCACAATTGCGGCGGTAATGAGTCGCTCATCGCTCATTGCGATATGTGTTTTATAGCCGAAGAAAGAGGAGTCAGCCGTTTTATGACCGACACGTGCGTCTGGATCTGTTGAGTAATTAAGCTGTTCTGTATAATCTTCGACTACTTCTTTTAACACATTTAATTTTTCCTGGACAGCTGGAATTCGGGCAATGTGAACTTCGCCTTCAACGACGGAGATGACCTTCCGACAGTAGGCAATTTCATCTGTCACTTCGTTAGAAGTGGTTTTAGGCGGGAATTTCTCTTTCATGGACTCATCGATTTGATAGACCGCTTTTCGTACATTTTTGGATTTCTCCATTAAAAATTCCTTGGGTGACTTTTGGTTGTATCGAGATTTCGTATGCGTCGCGTCCACGATGATGGTTTTACTTTTGATCAGATTTTCTTCCAGTGCGATCTCAACTGTTTTATCAATAAGCATGTCTACTAAACCTGCATCTTGAAGACGCAATTTACGGAATTTCGTTAATGAACTTGGATTGATGATGTCTGGAAGAGCGGGGCATCACGACGCTGGCCGATTTGCTGCGGCTGCGCAATGTCAAATCCCAGCAATCAATCGTATTGTTTTAGTTGACAATCAAGGAAAAAGGCCAGCAGGACGTTCCGCCATGCTGGCCTTTTTGGTGTTCGGTAAGGCAGATTGTCTAAACGAAGGAGTTGTCCAACGAACTGGCTAAGTTGTCCAACCATTGAGCCTAGGTCTCCAACCAATGCCAGAGCAATTCAACCATCTCCTGGACCTAGGCGATGAGCCTGGTTCAAATGGTTTTTACCTCACCATCTCTTTCCTCAGCTTCGTCAAGATCCGTTCCCTCCGTTTTTTCACACCGGCTACGGTGATGCCGATTCGGCTGGCGCATTCGGATTGGGGCAATTGATCGACGAACAGCCAATGTAGGAGTTGGCGTTCTTCCAACTTCAATTGCCCGATCGTCTCAGCCAGAGCATCCGGCCAGGCTACTTGCGGCATCCGTATCTCTTCCAGAAGCAGCCCCAAATGTTCGTCCTCCATATTCACGATATTCCCTGCAAAGCGGTTTTCCTTTTTCATTTCATCCAGCATGGCGCCCCGGATGCTGCGGTATGCATACGGGGTGAAGTCCCCTTTATCGCTGTCGAAGCGGGTCCATGCTTGCCAAAGCGCAATCCTTCCTGCTTGCCTGAACTCCTCAAAATCACGGTAAATATTCAATTGACGGATCACAGCGGAAATCATCGGTTCATATTGGTCTAGCAAATGCTCGAAATTTGACAAGGTAGCGACCTTTCCGACCGTGCACGATGCTTGGTATTCCCGGGTGTTTCCATCGTATTCGATTCGGAAGGGCGTAGCGAAAAGGCGTATTGTCGGAATTGGGGATGGACGGTGAAGTTTGATTAAGGGAGAATGTACTAGCACTTCTACCAAATATTCAACTATTCATAATTTTTATATAACTCTCAAAAAACCTCCCAAGCACGAAAAGTGGCTTGGGAGGATGCTTTTACTTGATCACGGGAAGCTTGTACACATAGCTGCCGTGTACATACAACTCATTGTACTGCGTGGAATCGGAGCGGACTTTGAACCAAGGGCTATCCGGCAGCATGTCGTCGAGAAGAATTAACGGCATTCCCGATTTCGCATAAGTGTAGGCGATCGGGTGGTTCGTTCCAGGGCCGTTCCGCACGTTCAGCCCCGTCGTATTTGTCAATCCAAGCTTGTAGGCGTTCGCAGCTTCTTTACTGCCCATCGCCCGGTCGATGCGGTACAGATGGCCCGCCGCTTTCGCTCCCCAGTAAGGATCGGAGGCATATTTGACGTTCATCCCGATTGCTTTATTCCCCAAAACGGCTCCGTATGCGTAAGCTCCATTTGGAGGAAGATAGTTTTTATTCCAAAAGGCGGTGATGAGCTCTTCGATATTCTGTTCCACCGAGTCGAAGTATTTGGCCGCGGGATTGTCGTCCGTCACATAGAGGCCGAACAGATTATTGTATTGCTGCGCCCGGTCGCTCAACCCATATGTGCTCTCATGCTGCGCCAAGGCGAGAATATGAAGCGCATTGACATGGTGTTCCGCCTCGGCTTTTTTTAATATGGAGCCGATGCCGAGCAGCTTGCTTTTGACGGAGGCATTTCGATACGTCGGGTTATTCGGATTTTGCGCCTCGAGTTGGTTCAGCTGCGCAACGATATAAGCATCGATTTCTTCCGATGTATACGGAGTGACGCTGCGGATCGGCAAGTACTGGAAGTATTGATAAGCGACTCCGGCATTCTGACCATTTGCCGCGGTGAAGTGGCTGCCATCCGCACTGTAATACCGTTCACCGGCCCGCATGAAAGAAGGAGCGGCGCCCGCATTGTATGTAGCAAACTTCTTCGTGCCATGTGAATAGATGGAATGATAGAGCGCGTCACCTGACCGGTAATAATAGGAACGATCCCTGACAGCCTGTTGAGGAATCAATTCACTGTTCTCGTGTTTAATGAAGCGCGGAATGCCCGCCACATTCACTTCTACATATGCGTCTGTTGAGTCAATGTAAATCAGTTCGGTATCAGCGGGTATATACGTTTCTTGCCGCTTGAGCTGCTTGTCCGTGTAAATAATCGTCAAGGAGCTTTGGGATGTTGGTTTTGTTGTGACAAGACCGCCCGGCATCTTGATGACTTTTCCAGCCTGAAGGATCGCTTGATTTGCCCCTAAGGCTGCGACGGCGGCATCATAGTTTGGATAGGTCCGGATGACAGACAGGCTGCCATCGGGTTGGATGGTCGCCACGTCGTAAGGTGGTGGGGCGACAATCGTGAAACGTTTCTGAATTAGTCCGGATAAAAACTTACCGTTTTCTCCCCGGACAGCCGACGTGATATGTAAGGTGTACGTTGCTGAATGGGCATAGCCCCCGGCTGGCGGTGCTACAGTGACTTGCGTCTTATCATTGGAAACTGTTAGCGCGCCACTCTGTTTTACACCCGAAGCATCGGTCACATAAATCGTATTAAGATTAACCGTTGCCGCATCGACAGGGCTATTGAACGTGATTGTCCAAGTTTTATCGGTCGGCACATCGAAAGTCTCATCTGTGATGGCAGCTTGTCCGGTCGGTGGAGCGATGAATAAAAGAATTGTGCAAAGGAATGCAAATAGGATACTAGGAAACTTATTTTTAATATGTAGAGTTCGCATTGGTAGTCTACCTCCTTTGGGGTGATTATAGCATAGGAAGCTAGAAAGCCAATGGCATAATTGAACTGGGAAATGTTTGTTTGTTCTTGCTTAGGAAATTATAAAATTTTGACCTGTGGATAACTGTTCGATAAAATGTTCGTATACTCGAAGGGACTGAGACGCGATGAGAGGGACTAGTGGAGTCATCAAAAGAATACTGAAAGACCATTTCGATGGGTTTTGGCAAATGCACTCTACCTTGTTTCCAGAAGCTTATCGAGAGGATATAAAAGAAACCGTCCTGAAAACAATCCGTTGTGGATCCTCGGATGTCGGATATGCGAGATATGAATGTCTGGGTTGTGAAGGGAATCCATCTCCTGTCATTGTCTGTTTCACATGCAAGAGCCGCTTTTGTAATAAGTGTGGAAAGAAATATACGGATGACTGGTCCACCAAACAGCAGGACTTAATCTTTAATGTGCCGCATCGCCACATGGTATTCACCATTCCCGAGGAACTTCGGAATATCTTTTTCCACGACCGCAAAAAATTGAATGAGTTGAGTAGACAGGTAGCCGGGGTCTTCCAATTCTATTATCGTCGTAAAAGCAGGAAGCGCAACCTACAAGCCGGGGTGATCACGGTCATCCATACGTTCGGAAGGGATCTGAAGTTCAATCCACATATACATGCCCTAGTGACGGAAGGGGCGATTGATAATCGGAATGAATGGTGTTCAAGTGATTTCATTCCCTATGAATTCTTACGGAAATCCTGGCAAAAGGTGCTACTCGATTTAATGAAGAAGTGGTTTCCCGATCACCCAAAGGCCCAGGAATTAATCAATGATTTATATAGGCGATATCCGAAAGGATTCTATGTGAACGCAGAACAGAAAATGAAGGATGCCAAAGGGGCAGCCAAATACATAGGCAGATACTTGGCGAGACCGGCCATCGCCGAATATCGCATTGTCGGATACGATGGGAAGGAAGTCGAGTTCTGGTATGAAGATCATAAAACAGGGAAACGGGTGGACGTGAAGCAGTCGGTCTATCGATTCCTGTTCAATATTTTACAGCACATCCCACCAAAACACTTCAGAATGGTGGGCCGTTTTGGGTTGTATAGCAGAAGATCGTATCAGAAGGCAAATCAAATTCTAAGCCTTTATGCCTTCATGCGGACAAAACAACTTTCCATGCTTTTGGAAAGAAGGAAAAAGAGAAAAACATATCGGGAACGGATGAGAGAGGCTTTTGATCAGGATCCGTTTATTTGCCCGTGTTGCCATCGGGAGATGGACTTGGTGGAGATTTGGCATGCTGATTATGGAATCCTGTATCATTATATGGAGGGCATGAAAATTATTAAAAGATGGGAGAAGTCGGAGGATGCCAACAGACGAAGAGCTGGATGAACTGAATCGGGCATTTTTACAATCATTAGAAGAGGATGACCCGTTCGGATTGAACGAAAAAATAAGTACGATTGAATTTAAGTGTCGGGATTGTCAGGAATTAGATGACGTTCCCGATTTTGTAGTGGCAGACTTTCAGGTCGACTTAAAACAGAACGAAGAAGTCGAGATTGAATGTCCTTTTTGTGGTGGGACCATGCATAGAGCGAAAAAAATCCCAAGTGAATCGATTTCACCTGGGACGGGGACAGAGGCGCTTTAGCGCTTTTGTTCCTTCTAACCACAACACCGCCCCCCACAACGGAAAGGCGGTGTTGTTTCATTTACAGTCCAATCCGCAAGCCGTGGAGGAATTCCCCAAAAGCGGAGTCGGCTACAATCGTCGTCAAGAGCAGAAGCAAGATTGAGAACATGGCGACATACAACAAGGTGCCATAAAGCGGATCGAGGCCTGCCGGTTTCTCCGTTAACAGGGTGCTGACCAGGTGGAGTGGCAGGATGAAGATAGCCAGCGACATCGTGATAGTAAGCGCCACGACCCCGAACGTAAAGGAATTCATCAAGATGAATAAGAGTGACGCGGCAGCAGATATAAGAAGAAAAGATAAATGAGCGCCGTATAGGCTGACAATCGATTTCAACGTCAGTGCTGGCCCGAAAAAATGATTGATGGTATATAGGGAAATGAGGACGAGGGCGATGAAACCCAGTATGAAAGCCATCTGGCTGGCCAGGGCGGTTAGAAAAGCGCCGCCTTCATGGCTCCAAGAGACATTCCGGATCAGCGTATACATCGCTCCCGCAATCAGCATGCTGAACAGGATGATGCTGATCAATGCGTTGGGGAACCCTGTTTGCTCATCTTCTAGAGGACGGGATGGATTTTTTAATTGCCGCATAAAATAGGTGCCGTACATTTTCGACTGGGCTTTCAGCTTCTCCATATGGATACTCGGTTCAGCCGGTGTAGGGGCGACGGCTGCTCTTTGATTCCGGTGCATGGGAGGAGGGACCTCCTCGAATCCTGTTCCACACATTCCGCAAAACCTGCCCGTCTCTTGCGAGTGTCCGCAATGGATGCAAATCAAGTTGAATCTCCTTCCGGTTGTTTTTTTCCATGACAAGTTACCGCTTCCGCTTGGTCCCACCTGGACATTTTTTATTCTCCAGAGGCGTCCGAATTGTTCCGATATGCTACAATAATAGCAATCTAGCCGAAGGAAGGTAGTCTGATGAAACGAAGCTTGCCGATATGGCTTGGTCTCTTATCCATATTCTTCATCCTGTTCCCATATGCCTCGACGGCGTCCGCGGAACCGGTACAGGAAATCCGGGAATTGATCCGCGATTATTATGTGGATGAAGTGCCAGCCTCCGTATTGGAGAAGAGGACGGCGAAAGACATTGTTCAGCAGTTGGATTTATACTCGGAATATATGAGTGCGAAAGAGTACAAAGCATTCATCGACGAGATTGAAAGTCGTTTTGTCGGCATCGGAGTTGTATTGGAGTCGGATAGCAAAGGGGTCCGGGTCGTTTCCGTCATTTCGGGCGGACCTGCGGAGAGGGCAGGCATCCGGCCGGGGGATATCATCACCCATGTGAACGGACGAAGCATCGCAGGGAAATCGGTGGGGGATGCCGTTTCCATCATCGGTGGGGCCGAGAAGACGAAGGTGGGCATCACGTTGGAAAGAGAAGCAAAACCGCTGACGTTCGAATTATTACGTGAGGCCATCGACTTGCCGAATGTGGAATATGAAATGCTGGGCGGTGACATCGGTTATGTTCGGCTCAACAGTTTTGCGACGGAATCCGCAAAGGGGATCAACCGGGCGATCCGGGCGCTGCCGGATGCAAAGGGATGGATCCTCGACTTGCGGGATAACGGTGGTGGATACATTTCATCTGCTCAAGAAGTGACAGGCTTTTTCCCGAAAGCGGGCCGAGCATTTCAATTGAAGGAGCGGAACTCGGAGCCGGAAATTCTCGAAGTGATCCGGCAACCGAGACAGTTCGCCGGAACCGTTCATCTACTGATCAATCCTTATAGTGCCAGTGCATCTGAAATGGTGGCCGCAGCAGTGAAGGAACAGCAAGCGGCGGCATTGTACGGCCAGACGAGTTACGGAAAAGGGACGATGCAATCCTTATTTGAATTCCAAGATGGCAGCGCGTTGAAGCTGACCACCGCCCGGTTTTTCTCGCCAAACGGCCGGGAGATCGACCACGTCGGCGTGAAACCGCATATCGTAACTGCCAGTGGGGCAGAATTGCAAACTTCACACCGAGACCAGCTGCTCTCGAAAATGAAAGGCTACCAGTCACACGGTCAATTAAAAAAGGTCCCGACGAATAAAACATTCACCGTGGAAATGACAAAAAGCATGGACTGGGAAGCATTCCCGACGGACGGGATCCAATTGATCGAGCTTGGGGGGAAGGAGAAGCCGGTCGCGTATCAAGTCATCAACGACAAGACGTTGACGGTGAAACCGAAAGCACCGCTCCAATCCGGCAAATCCTATCTACTTATCATTCACCCAGTTGGAAAAGACCTGCAAAACCGGCAAATGAAAAAGGGGATCTATGTAGATGTGACAGTGAAATAGAGAAAATCGTAGGAAAGAGCGGGCACTTATTATAGGTGCCCGCTGTTTTCAAGTGGTTTGGTTTCACAACAACCTAACCAGCCTATTTCTAGCAGTGAAAAAAGTAGTGAAACGCATATCTTTTCATTGGAATGTCACATTGTTGTGGATAGCATTCTAGCACTCTATCAAGTATTATTGAACTATAATATCGGATAGGGCGGATTTCTGATTATCTACCTTTTCACGCAAACTCAGCCTAAAGACTGATTAAAGATTTTGGAAAGGATTACATAATGTAATGTATCAGAATAATCTGGGCCTGGTAATTAGCAAAATAGATAAGGGTATGGAAGGGGAAATAAGTAAAATGAAAAAACCAATAGCCGTTATAGCGAGTGTCGGGATTCTGTTTAGTGGGTTATCTTTCGCGTCACCACCGGTAGTAAACGGAGCGGAAATGGAATATCCTGTGGACGAGCAAGGTGTCCGGAAAGAAGGCGTTTTGACGCTTACATTGGACGACGTGATGGAGCGGGCTTTGGCAAACGACCGTACGATTATCATTCTGGGCTATCAATTCGAAGTGCTGAAGGCGCAAAAGGAAATGACTTATGACACCATTGATGAATTGGAAGAACAAAAGGAAAAAGCCGAAAGCAATTTGGATTCATTTCCGACCAATGAGGATGTTATTCGACATGGAATTCTCCTGCAATACCAAGAGCAGCTCGATGGTCTAACTTACGAAGAGCTATTGCCGGATGATCCGCTAAAGCTGGAAATCGACAGCGCAACCCAAAGTATAAAATATGAAAACATCAATAAAAACAATGCCTTGGAAGAGCAAATCAAGCAAGCTACAGATAAAATCGAAGACAGCATCGAGGACTTGAAAACCGGGTTGAAGCAGAATGATATTAGCAATAAAAAACTTCAATTACAAGTGGAAGAAACGAAGGAAGGCATTCGGTACATGATAAAAGGTCGTTACATCGACCTGTTGGCGAGAAAAGAAGGAATGGATTTTCAGGATAAGTATATCGATAAGATAAAGAAGGATATTTATAAGGCGGAACAAGAAAGCGATATTGGGGTTGCTTCTCATCAGAGTGTAAAACTGTTGAAGCGGGACTTGAAATCGCAAGAAATGGAACTGACGAAGACTAGAAAAGTGTATGAACAGGATTTAGCGAAATTCTTGCATGACCTAGGCTATGCCCAAACACTAAATGTTGAATTCACGACTCCTGAATGGGAACTGGAAAAAATCAGTGCAGACCAAGCAGAGGAAATCAAAAAAAGCTTCTTGGCAAAATCATATGAGCTTCAGAAGATTGCACAAGATATCGAGAAATTGGAATACGACAAAGAAAAGCTTGCTGAAAAAGATAAAGACAAAGACGAAAATGCCAATGTTAAATATTTAGAGAGAATGAACGAGCAAGAACTGAACATGAAGCTGGAGGAAAAAAAGAAATTCGAAGAAGAGACTACCAAATACCTTTCGACCTTGTTTGCACAAATGGATGATGCGTTTGAGCTGATCAAAGAAAAGGATTGGAAAAAAGAAAATGTGAAAGAAGATGAAGAAAAGTTAGCCGTTCAATATAAATTAGGGCTCATCTCAAAACATGACTATGAGAGTTCAAAATTAGCATATGAGCAGGCTGAATTTGACGAGTACATGGCAAAAATAGCGCTTTATTTAAAACTTGAGGAAATTAGCATTGTGGAGAAGGGATTGCGTTTGAACTAATAGAGGGAGCAATATTGCTTGTAGGGAAGAAAAGACGATTCGTCTTTTCTTCCCTTTTTTACACGGCAGACATTCAGACTTGCCTATACTTCATAAAGTTTTCATCGAACTTCTAAACGAATTGTCTTCGCTTTACAACAGTACATCTGAACCTCTAAAAGTAGTAGCAATACCTCGAAACGTTTTATTAAATGTTCTATCCTTTTTCCACTCCGCAATATTTTGACTCTACTTCACAACGATTCATCCAAACTTCTAAACGAATTGTCCCGACCTTGCAACGTTTCATACCGACTCCGAAACGTATTATCCACCTCACAACAATTCATACCAACTCCGAAACGAATTGCCCTCACCTCACAACGTTTCGCTCCAAGTGCGAAACGCAATGTCGCCACCTCGAAACGATCGACCCAAACTTCGAAACGCTTTCCCATGCCTATCCTGGCTCAGTCCAAAAAAGGTTCCAGCGCCCACGACGCTGGAACCTTTCTTCATTTATTCAAAAGAAATTGGAACTCTCCGTGAACCGACCAGTTTGCCGTCCCGGTCGAATGCGAGGAATTCGCCTTCGGTGTATAAATCAAAGTGGGTGATTTCCCGGACCGGCTTATCCAATCGGAATATGTCTTGTCCTCTGCCGTACATTTCATAATCGACCGTGCCGTGGTTCGAGTGGAACCGCACGACCACTTTTGCGATTTCTCCGCAGCCTTCCCGGACTTCCGTAATCATCCGGACTTCCGACCCGGTTCTTGTGATGGAAGGAGAGAAGAACGTCAAGTCGGATGCTCCACACGTCGGCGGTGGAGTGCCGCATGTGATGGCGGCCAAAATGGCTTGATAAGCTGTCGTTATTTCACTGCTTTCATTGATATGGAAATAGTGTCCGTCTGTATCATTCGCCAACTTTTGTAATAATTTCTGATTGACGTTTTTTCCAAGACCAATTGTAAAAATCGTAATACCTTTCTTCTTTGCCTCTGCAATCTGATTCAATACTTTTTGTTCATTGGATTGTCCATCCGTAAGCAGGATGGCGTATTTACGCTTTCCATTGGTGGAGTCAAATTGTTGGAATGCTGTACTTAATCCGGTTGCAATGTTTGTACCGCCGGAATGCCCAACTTGACCGAATTTGCTTTTAACGGAAGGAACAGTTCCTGTCGCTAAATGGGTTCCAGAGTGATTGAATTTAACGCCAGTATTCCAAGGTGCCAGTACTGCTTCAATGAGTTCTTCAGATTTCGTTATCCGGTGATCATTCGGATCATTTCGCTTCATGCTTCCAGAAGCATCTAAAATGAACGCGACTTCCACATCATCCGCTGAACAGCTCGCATTGTATCGCAGCGGCGGTTCATAAACTAATTCGAGGCTATGCTTTTTATTCAGCAGCGGCGCAATGTCACTTCTATAACGTGAATTGTCAGGAATAATTTCGGCTGTAATCAAATCACGCAAAATTTGCGTGGAATTTGATGGGGTCACAGTGAATCGTGCGACTCCGTTCGAAAATCTCACTTCGCTAGGCAAACGGGCGCCTTCCATGGATTGGAGTTTTAGAGATCCATGGAAGCCTCTGATAATTTCGTTGCCAGGAAGTGCAAGCGTTGCCTTTACATTGTAGTACGGCATTTCGGACGTTTTCACTTCTTCATATTCCATTCGCAGTTCCAGTTCCGGGACATAATTCAGTTCAACAGATACCGGTTTCGAGTAACATGTCATATTGGTTTGATTTGAATTTGTAATATGGAATGAAATTGTGTCAGTCTGCGCTGTCTTCACAGCTGGTGCAGTTACTTCCACAGTCACTTCCGGTCCGTCCGAGGAAGTCGCCGTGCTAGTGCGATAAACAGTACTAATTTTGTCCAATTTAGCGCGGATTGCGGCCACTTCCGCGTCGGCAGCTTGTGCAATTCGAATCGCATCGTTGACATCGTAGGCGGAGGTAGTAGTCGACAGTTTTGCTCTCTCTACATCCTCCCACGCTTTCGATGCTCTAGCTTGGGCGTTGATCAGTGCATGTTCATCCGCACTGTTGTAAACGGATGTATACCATCTATTACCAAAGTTTCCGTCGTCCAGCTTCGCTCCAAGTTCCGATGTCACTTTGAACGACAACGAATCCTCATGAGCAATCGGACTTCCGTTGCAATCCAACAGCGATATGGTGACGAATGTGGAATCGACTCCATTGGCGACCAATGTTTTCTTCTCGATGTCCACTTCGACGTTCTGTCCGTTCGCCGGCCCGTTTGGCAGAACGGCACTCGGCTTGCCTGGTTTCGGCTGGAAGACGACAGTGCCATCTTCCTTGAAGTTCGGCGGTGTCGGATTCTTGCTGTTGTCACTGCCGGTTGCGCGTTTGGAGAGACCGGTTATTTCACAGGGGCCTTGCTTGGATAGACGATGCAGCAGGACGATCGCTTCCGCGCGTGTCAAGTTGAGCTTCGGACCGAAGTCCTGGTAATCATTTTTGCCTGTCGCTCCATTAGCTAAGTCGTTCTTATACAAAAACTGCACCGCTTCAGCTTCGCTTAGATCAAATCCTCGGTAAGCGGCGATGGTGCGCGCGGCTTGCCCTTTTTTGACAGGCAAGTCACGTAAAGATGTGTTGTAATACCCGTTCAGCGGGAGTTGGCGTTGTTGTAAATAACGGTAATTGCCGGACGCCTTATGCTCACCGGGATTCGCCGCGATTGAGTTCGGCGAAGTACAATCAAACCCGACAAGCAAGCCGGCCCATTGCGCTTCAGTGATCGAGCGCTCAGGTGCAAATGTGCCATCGGGATATCCACTGACGAGCCCTTCCCCGACTGCCCATTCAATGGAAGGGGACGCCCAATGTCCGGCTTTGACATCATTGAACAGTGGGGCTGCACCCGGTGTCAGTGGAACCATCGACAAGAGCAATAGGGACATTAACAAAATGGAACCAAACTTCTTCAATTTACGGGACATTTGAAAACATCCTTTCCTCAGTCAAAAAACAGCATGTCATCCCGGTAGTTTTGCTTCAAGTCATTCTCCAGGAAATCCAAGAAGCGTACCGTAACAGCCGCCGCTTGGGCACGGGTCAACGGTTCATTCGGGTTGAAGCGATTGAATTGATTCCCCGAAACGAGGCCGAGTTCCGTTGCGACATAAACGCTGTCTCTTGCCCAGTTCGGAATTTTATGGTTATCGACGTAATTGGTACGGTAGCCGGGACTTGGTGCACGGCCTTCCATGCCGAGTGCCCGGACTAGAATTGCCACTGCCTGAACGCGGGTGATCGGCCCGTCCGGATTGAATCGATCCGGTGTGACGCCTGTGATGATCCCTTTTTCGACGGCGCTCTCAATATAGCCGTAGTCCGGATCTTTGACATCCAAGTCGTTGAAAATCGCTTTTTTCACAGTCCTCTTCTTGCTTTTTGGATCTTCCAGCACCCGGATATCCACAGCCTTCAGAACGCCGACTGTATATTGATAGCGTTTCATCGGTGTATTGGGTGAGAAGAATTGGGTGGATTCATCGAACACACCAAGGGAATAGAGTTTTTCGATATTATCTTTCGCCCAATGTTTCGACAGGTCGCGGAATTTCGGAACAATGAGCCGTTCAATCTTCGGAACCAACTCCTTGTTCAAATGAACAACCCCTTTTCCCGCACCGAACGGAATATCATAGGAATATTCACTGAGCATATTGGATTTGCTGATGACTGCATGTCCACCCGTGAAACTAGAGAGGGAAGGATCGTGCGGCTCGTATTGCAGCACTTTGGATTTGCTGTCGGACACTTTGCTCGTTACAAACGCTTGACCACGATTCGTTTCAATCTGGAAATCCATGAGCTGGGTTTCGGTAGCACCCCAGAAGTTTTCATAGCCCATATTGCGTCCGCTCATGTGAACCTTTATCGTATGTTCTTTCTTATCGGCGTCGACATGCTTATAGATTTTTCGGCCGACGACATTTCCCGAATAATAGTCGGAAGCGGGACGGTTATCGCTGACCAGCCCTTGAGAGAGTTGGAAGTCGGCCAGTGTATAACTTTCCTTGCCAATCGTCACTTTTTCAGAATAGCTTTTGACCGCAGTTTGAGCTGTCGTTTGCCCTTTGTCTTCCCGTTCATCCACTTCCGCCTCGTACACGACGCTTCGTGTCAGCTTATAGCCTTCGGGGCTAGTCAACGTAAAACGGTATGTATTCGTCAACTTGTTTTTGTTCAGTTTTTCCGAAACCGTCGCTTTTCCTGAGAACTTAATTGGATAGCCTGTTAGGAAAAACACTTCTTCATACATGTATTCATTCTTCACTCCACCGTTATAATCCAACGGCTTCGCTTCCGCTTGCGGTGCAAGGAGGAAGAGGGACAAGAGAACTAAGAGGCTGAAAACTGCGTTGCGTCTTTGCGATAATAAAGTCATAATGTTGAATTTTCACCTTTTCCTTTTGAGATTCGATTTGGATGAAAACGGGGTAGAGAGGACCGGGCCCTCTACCCCGCAAGTGTGAATCCGTGCTCATAACTTGGAGCTCGCGCTCATACCTCGTGGATCTGTGCTTATAACACGAGCTGTGCGCTTATAACTTGAACTCTGCGCTCATAATATGTGGGCCCACGCTCATATCTCGTGGATCCGCGCTCATAACCCGCGGCTACTCGCCCATACCCCTCCGCTTTCATCTTTAATTCACCAACAGAATTCGGCCTTTGACTCGGCTTTCATGAAGGACATAGATACGGTCGCCTTGTTTCAATTGGGAAGCTGGAATCACTTTCCCATCGCGGATCAGGGTCGCTTGTTTGATGTTCATATTCGTGATGGCTGGCGCTTCTGTCCATGAGGAGCCCGCTTGGCTGACATTGCGGATCCTAATGTTTTTGAAGTCGGTAGTGTTGAAGCCATCGAATCGGCCGACTGAGACGAGTGAATCGATTCGTGGGCTCGTAATTCTTCTTTCTAGTAAATGCGCTGCTACAACATGTCCATCCGCCACGTAGAAATAACCATACCTGCCATTTACATAGGAAGTTGAGAAATCGACATGCGGGATGACGGTCAACACTTCGTCCCTGAAATCTTCGACAGCGGATGTGTCATTACTATAAGATAACTGGATGGATGGAGCGTTTGTCCAAGCGTTGTCCGACAACTCTAACACGTCCGTCAAGGTTAGATCATACGGAGTCGCATAATGGATTTTTCCGAAATAGATCTGGTGACCGACAAGGCTTGGACTTTGGAACCCGTCATTCGTAATATGGACGACATTGGCATAGTCGTGTTTTGTCGATCCTTCCGTAACGACAAACGCCTTTCCGCTCGATTGCAGGCTGATTGGGTCGATCAATCGACCGTTGCGGATCAAAATCGTGCCGTCGTGGAAAGGAATTTTCCCGACACGGTCGAACGAAATCCATCTGGCCGATGTATTGACAGCGGTCATGGATTCATAAAAAGTCCGTTCGTTTTTCTTTTTGATGATCATTTTCTCGATGACTTCTTTGCCGAATTGGCTTACCGTCGCAAAATAGACATCGTGATTGGCGTAGTGCCGAAGCTGATCTGGTTTGATCGGTTGATTGCCGACGTAGATCGGGATGGTCGGGGAATAGCTGTAGTAGCTATTGCTTCTATACGTATTCGGGTACCAACCCCAATTTTTGAAAATCATTTCATCTCGGAGATAAATCCGTTTACTGATCGGATCAATCCGGGAAATCTTCCCTTTATAAAGCGATTCAACTTTGATCCCTTGGACGATGACATCGATCGATTCGATAGTATTCGTATCATATTCAGAGAAGATGAGTTTTACCCGATCCCCTTCATACAACACGCTAAGATCCATCAAAGTGGTTCCTTTGAACACTTCTGTCCGGCTGTTTATATAATAATTTTTCGCTTGGCCGTTATCCAAACGGATTGACAAGGATGCACCTCCAGGATCCAGTCGGGTCACAGTGCCGATGACAGTTTTATCGCGATGCTCGATTTGGGCGGGCGCGGTTCCCGTTTTCCCATGGAGCGTTTTGACGCGGCGCAAGTTCACTTCGGCCTCGACTTCCATCCCCAGTTTGAACGCTTCGATTTTCACGGGGACGGTGTCTACGTACAGATGAGCGTATTGATCGATATTCAATGTAGTCGTACGCCCATTGTCGTTTTTGATTGTGATGCCGGACAGCCTTTTTTCTGTCGTGTCCTTATCGATTTGCACTTCATCATAATTCACGTTGACGAAGGTGCCGCTAATTGTGGAGCTCGCTTTGGCAGATTGGGGAAGCATGAAGCTCATGATGAAAATACTCATCAAAGCGAGCAGTATATGTATTCTACTAAACAACGACAACACCTCAGTTTTTGGATTAGGTAATTTGGGCAATACCTTCTGATATATATATCGGCCAAAGCGGTCAGTTTGTTACCTCTTTTTGCTCAATGAAAAAACCCCCGCCAAATGCGAGAGTTTTTCATTTACCTTCCAATTTATTTGCGAAGTCTTTCAAGGACATGCCTGAATGGACGCGTTGGCGATTAAGGGAGTAGAGGGAGTCGCCTTGGAAGACGTTTCCTTCCTCAATCGTGTAAGCACTCGTGATGCCGGCTGCCTTTAATGCCCGGACAGCTTGCGGCCCCCGTTTTCCGTAGGGATACGCGTGGGCGATCACGTTTGTTCCCAAAATGCTCTCGATGCTGCGGTTTGCTTGCAGGATGTCCAGGAAGATTGCTTCTTGCGATTCCGATTGGAGATAACTTAAATTGGTTTTCGAATTAAACAGGTGAAACGCATGGGTATGATTTTGATAAGAATAAACATCTTGCGTACGGATCAAATCTTCTTCCGATACCATGCCGGGCCGATTGATGCGGCTTGTGATAAGGAAGGACGTCGCTTGGAGCCCGTGTTGTTTCAAGACAGGGTAGGCCAAATCGATCGTCGATTTATAGCCGTCATCGAACGTGATCAACACAGACTTTTTCGGCAAGGTCTTTTTCTTTTGCACCCATAGCTCGAGCTCGGCGGGCGTAATGGTTGTCCAATGGTTGCGCTTCAAGTACTCCATCTGCTCTTGGAACTTGGCGAGTTCCAATTTGGAGACGTTTTGATCTGTCTTGGTGAGGACGATGTCATGGTATGTGAGTACGGGGATGCCCATTTCAATCTGCACCATGCTTTTATGGATATATCCCGTGGATCCACCAATGACAATTGGAAAATAATTACCTTTCTGGTGTTGGGCCTGGATCATAATATTCGCTTGGATACTGCCTATCGCCTTTGCTTTGACAGAGGGCTTTTCCAAGATCTCGGCGGTCTTTACCGTTTTCAGCCGGACGGGATGTGATCCTTTCAAATTTTGCGGTTCGCTGTTTACGACGACAGCCCGCATTTTTGAAAACTTGACTTCTTCATTTCCTATGACGGTATGGTAAAAACGGTCCGATTCTTTGAGGGCCGTATGGGTAGTCCCTTTTTGAAAAACGGCGACTTTCTGCTTTTCATTGAATACGGGAGTCGTTTCTGTAATTTTCACTGCTCTGGCTTCCGATGCCTCAGCCAAATTCGGCAAACTCCATAAACAAAGAAGCAATAATATGACTACTTTCTTCAACTCTTTCCGACTCCTTTAGTAAAATCCAACTTTCTCATCTTAGTCGGAAAGAGCTAGGAAGGCAACAGGGTATTGAAGAATAGCAGTAAAATATTGTTAATGCGACGGAGGAGTTGATTGAAAGTGAACATAATCCAGATCGACGTTGCTGCTTAATGATGATGGCACAGTCAACAAGGAACGACGTCGCATTTCATTTTCCAACATTTCGATGAAATCAGGATGCAGCTTGATATTCTTTGCTTTTATATAGGATTCGATAAGTAAATCATTGGACAGTTGGATCATGCGAAAATCTCCTTTCAATTCGTCATAATTTATGTTCATGGCAAATAGAATAGTAGATGACTCTTTCTTATCTATAATCTACCAAATAAAAGAATTAGGAACAACCGTTCTTTTATCCACACGATGCCGTGGATAACCTGTTCCTAATTTGTTCACATAGCCCACAAACCTATGGAGGCATTGCGGGATAATGTGAACAAAGTTATCCACAGGTGTGGGGAAATGCGAATTTTGTCGAAAAGTTTCTAGTCGAAGGATTAGAATATTTCATCTTCATGGAATTTTACAAAAGAAAAAACTTGAAAATATTAAGAAATGATGTATATTGGTAAAAAGATAGTGAAGCTGATTTACTTCATGAGGAGGAAGCACTCCTTCTCATTTACCTAAGTAAATAACCAGCTATATTCGATTGTCGAAGAAAGGGCTTCGAATTGTCGGGTATAGCTTCTTTTCGTTTTAGGAGGGGTTTCTTATGGAAGTGATTTTCATGGACAAACAAAATATCGGGGTATGCGAGCCGGCAGTTCTCGCGTTAGGATTTTTCGACGGGGTACATATCGGCCATACGCGGCTGATTGAAAAGGCTGGAGCGATCGCGAAGCGGGATGAATTGCAATTGGCGGTGATGACATTTTACCCGCATCCAAAAGAAGTATTGGCGGGGCAGAAGTTCGATTATTTGATGTCGTTGGAAGCGAAGATCGACAAGATGGAGAAGCTTGGGGTGGAACGTTTGTATGTCGCAAAGTTCACGAAAGAATTCGCCCAGCTAAGCCCGGAACAATTTGTGCAAGAGTATATCGTGGACAAGCAGGTCAAGCATGTGGTGGCAGGTTTTGATTACACGTATGGACATATGGGGAAAGGGAATATGGATATGATGGAGCGGTTGGGAGAAGGCCGTTTCGGTGTAACCGTGTTATCCAAAGTGGTGGTGGAAGACCGGAAAATCAGCTCAACTTATATCCGCGACCTTCTGATTGAAGGAGAGGTGGAGTCCATTAAATCGTATCTCGGCTCGGAATATGTCACGCGCGGCATTATAAGTGCAGGCCGAATGTTTCCGAAAGAACACGGCTATTGCCTGTTCGATTTCATCTCCACCGAGGGGACCATGCTTCCGAGGGAGGGGATCTATCGGATCGAATGGGACCGGAATGAACAGATGGAAGCCGCGCTCGCCATCGTCTATGCGAATGAAGAGAATGAGAAATCGGTTGCCATCAAAGTGAAGCAAAGTAAAGGTACTTTTCCTGACCAGTATCCGGTCGCCTTCAGATGGCTGGAGCTGCTGGAAAGTGGAGATCGGGTAGCTGAGAAGGAAATTATGTATAGTTGATGTGAAAGTTCCAAAAGCCTTCGTCAGTAAAAGGAAGCGCTTGCATTTGCGGATACTTTTTTTCGGGTCCCCCCTACCCTTTATTCACCTCCCCACTTTAGTGTAAACTAAATTGGATAGGAGGTTGTGTTCGATGTGGAACACTATTTTCAATAACTTGGAATTTCAACATATGAATAATGAGATGAGCTTCGTCGCACAAGGCAGCAGTTTGGAGATTTTGCGTAAAATGAACGAGGCTTCGGTCGATTTGATCTTTGCGGATCCTCCCTATAACATCGGGAAGGATTTCGGGAACAACAAGGACTCCTGGGCGGATGTAAAGGAATATATCGCGTGGTGTAAACAGTGGATCGATGAATGCTTCCGCGTTTTGAAGCCGACAGGGACATTTTATTTCATGACGGCGACGCAGCATATGCCTTATTTGGATATATACGTGAATGAAAATTATCATGTCCTGTCCCGAATCGTGTGGGCTTACGATAGTTCCGGCGTTCAATCGAAGAAAATGTTCGGCTCTTTATATGAACCGATTCTTATGGCGAATAAATCCGCGAAAGACCATTACACATTCAATTATGAAGATATTATGGTGGAGGCGAAAACGGGGGCTCAACGGAAGTTGATTGATTACCGGAAAACGCCACCGCAACCTTACAATACGAAAAAAGTGCCTGGAAACGTCTGGGAGATGCCGCGGGTCCGTTTTAAAATGGAGGAGTATGAAAACCATCCGACCCAAAAACCAGAGTCGTTGCTCAAGCGGATCATCCTTGCCTCCAGCAATGAAGGGGATGTCGTGCTCGACCCGTTTTCCGGTTCGTTCACCACATCTGCCGTAGCGGTCAAGTTGGGCCGGAAGGCGATCGGAATCGATTTGAATGAAGAATATTTTAAAATCGGCATCCGTCGGACGGGCATTGCAGATGCGTATGAAGGCGAACCGTTGCAGAAGGATAAAAGCCGGAAAACGGCCAATAAATCGAAAAAAGACCATTCGGAAGGTCCCGACGATCCGAGATATATTCAAGGAGCCCTCTTTTGAGAGCTCCTTTTCAATAGTGGATGATTCAGTCCAGATTATATTCCACTTTACATTGCATGACGAGTTCGTCCAACAGGTACCCAAGCTTGTTATCCTGCATGATCGCTTCCAAGTAATGCTTCAATGTAGGGATCGTGATGATTTCCTCAAAACATGCAGTGTATTTGGAGCGGACGGTTTCATCGGGATAGAGTTCATTCGCCTGCTCGATAATTCGTTCCATCGCTTCCGCAGGCATCATTTCGGTTTTGACAACGAATGTAAGCGGAAAGTAGTTGAGTTTGGCTATATCGAGGAAGTATTTCTTGAAATCCAGCACTTCCGTCACTTGGTAAATACGACCTAACGGCTTCATAATGAAGTCGACACCGCCGTCATTCGCATTCGTTCGGCCCGTTTTGTACAGCGTTACAGGGACCTCTTCCAGCTTGTCTTTCGTTTTGCCGATGAACATCGTATCGCCATCATGGAAATATTTCGTCAGACAAAATGAGACGATTTCAAATATCCGCGCATCGACCATCGGATTCAATAGACCGACGATGAAGTCATGTGATGCGACGGGGTCTTGCTGGTAATTGTCTTTATGTTGGACGCACGCATCAAAAAACGTATTGAAGTTCTCCAACTTCAATTCCACATATCGATCGATAATGGCGACTACATCTTTGGCGATATTCACGTCGCCTTTCCTGAGCAGTTTTTCGTTAATCCAATAGCGTTTTGTTATTAAATTTCTCGTAATCGGGACCTCACCAAGCGACGGGAAAAATTTCCGGAATTCATCATTGCACCGACTATTGAGCGCGTGGTTCTGAAGCTTTTCTCCAAAGGGAAGTTCGCGTTGCCGTTTGAAAGCATCGCTGAACATCATCCCCTCATAATCGGCGTACTTTTTATTCTCCAAGAAATCTTTGTTCAAATAATCTTCGATGAGCACATACAAGGCATAAAGATTGGCGAAAGAGCCGCGAGCCTTGCTTGACGCTTTGACAGAGCCCGTTTTTTTCTCAAGATATTGGATCAATGGCATTTCATATATAGAATCGTCCTTATTTCCATAAGTTTCGTTCAAATATTGTCGAATGAAGCTCAAGTGGAATCCTTCTTTCTACTGATAGTATTACGTGATTATACCATACCAGACGTTCACTTTTTCCGGCTTGTGCATATACATGATGAGGTTGGATGGGTAGGGGATTAATTGAAGAAAGTTGAAACCTTTTTCCACCTTCCAAGTCTAATTGAACATCACAGGGGAAGGGATGAATCGTTTTGAAGAGAGTATGGATGATGGGGTTGGCGCTGCTAGTGGTATTCTTTTTTTCATTTCAAGGGGCTGGGATGGCTGCGCCGAAAAACAATGACGAGTTGACTGCGGAGAAGGCGGTAAAACTGGCGGCGGACTGGGCAGCTATGAAAAGCTTGGTGCAAGCGGGAGGCCATTATAAAGAAGGAGAATATAAAACGTTCACGTACAAAGGCACGTCGTACCGGTTCATGGCAGGGGATTTGGACAGTACGAAGGAATTGATGACGGAATTGGAAAAGTCACTAACGAAAAAAGCGGCCCGACAATATGTGAACGACAGTGGGTTCATCCGCTACAAAGGGAAAGTGGCGCAAGTCGAAGCGGATGGCGGCTCTCTGTTGGAATGGAACAAAGCGACGGCGAAGGAACTGAATTCATTCAAACATAAAAAAGTGTTCGAACTTCATGTCCCGATGGCGGGGATGAAGGAAATGGATGTTTTCCAAGTCACCTATGAATATGGGAAGAAATCAGGCTGGCGCCTCAGCGAGTTGCCGGTCCTTGTCGTAAAGTGAGTGGGAGAGGCCTTGCCGGATGATGGCAAGGCCTTTTTAGGCGTTGGGGTTGGAGGGAATCGTCGTGGCAAAAATCCGAACTGCCATGGGGCTTCTGCAAACTGTGAGGACAATGCCCGAAACTGTCATGGCTCATGGGAATTGTCATGGCCAAAGTTCAAAATGTCCAAGAAAAATGCCGTCGTCTGTCCCCGAAACCGTTCCGGATGAGAAATAATTCAATAGAAGTCCATTTTACGATATGATTTAATGTAACAAGTCAATATGGAGATAAAGGTGGAGTTCTTGATGAAGGAATTGATTCAACAAATTCAGTCCGATGTGAACGAGATTTTTGACCATTTACATACCAATCCGGAAATCAGTTGGAAAGAGGTGGAGACGACCCGTTACTTGAAAGAACGATTGGAAGCGGAAGGGTTTGCAGTGTCGACTTTCGATGATATGACAGGGCTTGTTGCGGAAATCGGGACGGGCGCGCCTTGTATTGGGTTGCGGTCTGATATTGACGCGCTCTGGCAAGAAGTCGATGGCGTCTATCAGGCGAACCATTCTTGCGGGCATGATGCGCATATGACGATTACCTTAGGGGCGATGCTCTTATTGAAAAAGTTAGGGATACCGAAACAGGGACGATTGAAAGTCCTGTTCCAACCCGCAGAAGAAAAAGGGACCGGGGCGCTTGCTTTAGTCAATAAAGGGGTGGTTGATGATATCGATTATTTATTCGGCCTTCATATGCGGCCGATCCAGGAAATTCGTCATGGCTATGCAGCACCGGCCATCCTGCACGGCGCTGCTAAGACGATCAAGGGAAAAATTATCGGGACGGAAGCGCACGGTGCAAGGCCGCATCTCGGGCAAAATGCGATTGAAGTGGCGGCCATGCTTGTGCAAAGCATCCATGCCATCCATGTCGATCCCGTCGTTCCACATTCTGCGAAAATGACGATGTTCCAAGCAGGTGGTGAGTCGAGCAATATCATTCCAGGGACCGGCGTCTTCAGTTTGGATTTGCGCGCCCAAACCAATGTCATCATGGCCGAATTGGAGGAGAGAGTGCAAAATGCTATCCGATCGGTGGCATCCCTCTTCGGAGTCGAGATTGAGTACGAAGCATCCGAAGCGATTGCCGCGGCGGAAGTGGATGATAGTGCTGTGCAATTAATGGCACAAGCGATTGAGGACACGCTCGGAACTGATTTTGTGAAGGAGCCGATTGTGACACCGGGCGGAGAAGATTTTCATTTTTACACATTGAAACGTCCGAATATCAAAGCGACGATGCTTGGATTGGGCTGCGATCTTGCGCCTGGCCTTCACCATCCGCAAATGTCGTTCAACCGGGATAGCCTTCTGACGGGGATTGAAATCATGGCGAGAACGGTCATCCATGCGTTTGAGCAATTGGAAAAAGAAAAGTAAATGAGATTTAGCCTCTTACTGACTTGGTAAGAGGTTTTGATTATCTTTGAGCTAAGTTCTTCATACGTGCTATCAGTTCATCATTAATCATACAATACATCCAACCTGAAATTTCTGAAAAGTTGTTGTTTTCTGTCTCACGTTGTGATATGTTAAGTAACAAACATCATTGAAGTTTAAACTTCATTATTAATAAACATAAAGTATTTCCTTCGCGGGAGATGATAAACTTATAGTGTCGTTGGAGGAACTAAGTCAGCCTATTAAAAATATCAAGGGAGTAGATTTTTGATTGTGGAAGGAGTGGACGGAGAATGACGAGGGAGTTGGAAGTTCGCCTCATGAAAACGAACGATGAAATGCGGCTCGTCCAAAAACTGGAGCGGGAGGTATGGGGGATGGAGCCGATTCCGACCCACCAAACCGTGACGGCTGTAAAAAATGGCGGTATCATGCTCGGGGCATTCGACGGAGAGAAAATGGTCGGCTTTTCATACGGTTTTACTGGTTTTTCAAACGGACAGACGTATTTATGCTCCCATATGCTCGGCGTCCACCCGGAATACCAACTTATGGGGATCGGGAAGCTGTTGAAAGACGAGCAGATGAAGACGGCGAGGAACATGGGCTATGACTTGATCACATGGACGTTTGATCCGCTTGAAAGCCGGAATGCGTACCTCAATACTTCAAAATTGTACGGCATTTGCGACACTTATCTGGAAAACTGTTACGGCGAAATGGATGACGGGTTGAATAAAGGGTTGCCTACCGATCGTTTCCAAATCTCTTGGTGGATTACTAGCGAAAGGGTAACGGGAGAATGGAACCCTTCCATATCTGAATATCATCGGCCGTTTGAAGTCGAAGAATCTAAAAACGGGAATCCGGTCCTCCGGTATGACGAAGTTGATGTGGATTTGGCACGTGATGGAATTGAAGTGCCGATTCCTCAACATTTCCAACTCATGAAAGGGAGCGAGCCTGAATTGGCAATGGATTGGCGAATGAAGACCCGAGCCATATTCCAACAATTATTCGCAGCAGGCTATGCAATAGTCGGAGTCAATCGCACATCGGGTCATGTGCATTATTATCAATGTGTCAAAAAGTCTTTTATTCCAATCAAACCTAAAGGAGAAGTGCAATGATTATTAAAGAAGTGAACATCCGCAGAATGAAAATGAAGATGAAACACCCGTTTACGACAAGCTTCGGAACAATGCAGGAAAAAGAATTTCTACTAGCGGAAGTGAAGGACGAACTGGGTAATTCCGGTTGGGGTGAGTCCGTTGCGTTTCACTCACCTTGGTACAACGAGGAAACGATTGAAACGAATCTGCATATAATAGAAGATTTTCTGATTCCGCTCGTGCTGGAAAAAGAAATAGGGTACCCAGATGTAGTGAATGAGCTGTTTGGGTTCATCCGCAAAAATAATATGGCGAAGTCGACAATCGAAGGTGCGATTTGGGACCTGTACGCGAAGCGCAACCAATTGACGCTTGCGGAAGCATTGGGCGGAAAAGCAGATAAAATTGAAGTCGGCATTAGTATCGGAATCCAAGAGAATGTAGCTGATTTGGTGGAAATAGTCCGTGGTTATATAGAAGAAGGATATAAACGCATCAAAGTGAAGGTTAAACCGGGCTATGATATTGAAGTTCTCCGCGAATTGCGGAACCATTTCCCGGATGTCCCGTTGATGGCGGATGCCAATTCGGCGTATACGCTTCAGGATATCGATCTACTTAAGCAGTTGGATGAATTCAATTTGACGATGGTCGAGCAGCCGCTCGCATCGGATGATATTATCGACCATGCCACGCTGCAAAAAGCCATAACAACACCGGTCTGCCTGGATGAAAGCATCCACTCTCTGGAGGATACACGGAAAGCGCTGGAACTCGGAAGCTGTAAAATCATTAATATTAAAATCGGCCGGGTCGGCGGTTTGACTGAAGCAAAGAGAATTCACGACTACTGTATGGAACGCGGCGTGCCGGTTTGGTGTGGCGGCATGTTGGAATCAGGAATCGGCCGCGCACATAATGTAGCACTAACGACATTACCGAATTTCATCTTACCTGGGGATACGGCAGGCTCTTCCCGTTATTGGGAGGAGGACATCATCTCGCCGGAAGTCGTCGTGGAAGATGGCTATATCACCGTTCCGACCGCTTATGGAATCGGCTATGAGCCGAATCTCGAAATAATGGACAAATATACGGTGGAAGAAATGAATTACACGGCGGAATAACAATGGTAAATGGGGTTGAGAAATTGGAAGACTATCAGGAAAAGGTTAGGGGACACTATTACAAACTAAGTAATAGTACCAAGAAAGTAGCGAAATATCTATTAGACTTTCCACAATCATTTGCCATGCTATCTGCAAGTGAAATAGGCAAGGAAATTGGAGTAAGTGAAACAACGGTTATTCGTTTCTGTCATACCTTAAAATACAGCGGCTTTAGTGAGCTCCAAAAAGAAGTTAGAGACAATCTCATAAGTACAAAAAGTAGCTTACACAACTTTCGGGAAGATAAGGAGACCATCACTGGGCCTGGTTTATATTATCAATCTATAAAAAGAGACCAAATGAAACTAGAGAGAATGATGGAACAATTAAATGAAGAAGAGATTCACATGGCAGTTGAACGTTTGATTGAGTCAGAGCATGTGCTTGTTTCGGGGATGCGATCTTCCTATGCTTTTGCGCATTGGTTTAGTTTTACACTAAATCTCATGCGAGGTGATACGCATATGTTTCAAGCTGGCACCGACGACGTGATTAATCAATTACTAAAATTAAATGCAAAAAGCACGTTGTTTGTAATTTCTTTTCATCGATACTCCTTGGAAACAATCAAATTTGCTGAGCAAGCTAAAAAACGTGGAACATTTATAATTGCAATATCCGATTCAGCGTTCTCCCCAATAGCGGAATATGCGGATCTTCATTTGCCTATCCAATTACAAATGAAATCAACAATCGATGTTGCACCCGCTGTGATTTCTTTACTGAATGCGATTCTCGCGGGAGTTTCCATCCACGATAGCAAGAGGTTTCAAAAGAGAAGAGAGGATTATGATTCATTGCATGTGGACGGCTTTTTTTATCCAAGAGTTTGACATATGGTGAATTGTTAGGTACGGATGAATAACCATTAAAAGTTATATATTTTTTTTAGCGATTGTTGAAGTGAAAACTTCAGAAGTTGAGAAAAAGCATTTAATACTTCATATAGTAAAGGAGAGAAGAATAATATGATGAAAATATTTATCGGTCAATTTGTGCATGAAACAAATACTTTTGCGGCTGAGCAGACTACAATGGAAAATTTTAAATTGTGGGAATGGGATAAAGGGGAGGGGATATTACAAAAACATCGGGGTGTAAGGGATTATTTAGGCGGCATGATAGACCGAGCAGAAGCGCTTAAACTTGAAATTATACCAACGATTTCTGCAATGGCTTATCCTTCAGGAACAATAACGAAAGAAACATATGATGAGATAAAAGAGGAGCTGATTAATTCACTCAAAAAGCATCAAGCAGATGCTCTATGTTTAAATTTACATGGTGCTGGTGTTGTGGAAGGCATTGACGATATGGAAGGGTATTTATTAGGTGAAATAAGAAATGCCGTTGGATACGATATTCCGATTTTGTGTACGTTAGATTTGCATGCAAATCTAACGGAAAAGATGGTGCAAGAAGCCGATGTGTTGCTAGGGGTTAATTTTTATCCACATACAGATTCTTATGAACGTGGAATGGAAGCAATTGATCTTGCTATAAAAATGTATAAAAAAGAACTGAACCCTGTCATGCATCTAACGAAGTTGCCGCTGATTATCCCCACATCTACAACCAATCTATCGCCAGCAAAGGATATAAATGAGATTTGTTGGGAATGGGAAAAAGAGACAGACGTAGTGGATTGTACATTTTTTCATAGTTTTCCTTATACTGATATTCAGCATGTTGGAGTTTCGGTATTGTCTATTACAAACGATGATCCAGCCCTAGCTGCAAAGGCAAGTGAAGATGTGGCCAATCAAATTCTATCAATCAAGGAGCGGTTTTTCCAAAAAACTTTGTCCCCTCAAGAGGGGTTGGAACAAGCGTTGCAGCTAGAGGGTCATCCTATTGTCATTAATGAGACGTCGGACAACCCAGGTGGAGGTACGCCTGGTGACGGAACCTACCTTTTAAGAGCGATGCTTGATATGGGGTTGGAAAATGCTTGTTTTGCTTTTATTTATGATAAGGAAGTTGCCGACCTAGCCCATGAAGCAGGTGTAGGCGAATATATCGATATTAAATTAGGGGGGAAAACGGATAATTTGCACGGAGAACCACTATCCGTAAACGCTTATATCAAAAGTTTAACAGATGGAGTGTTTTATCAATCTTCTCCCATGTGGCAGGGGCTGAAAAATGATTTAGGGAAATCCGTCAGATTGCAGGTGGGTGGCGTGGACATTATTGTTTGCTCCATTAAATCGCAAGTAATGGATGAGCAAATATTTTTACTGCATGGTATCGATATTTCGAAATACAAAATTGTTTGTTTAAAATCTAGTCAACATTTTAGGGCGGCATTTGAGCCCCAAAGTGCAAAAATAATCACTGTAGACTCGCCAGGTTTAACTACTATTGATTTTACATCGTTTGATTATAAACATGTTCTACGTCCTATTTATCCTCTCGATCAAATGTAAAAAAATAGGTAATTTCACTTCGGTTCCACAATAAGTCGGGCTGTTTAAAATGGCCCGGCGAATTGCTTGCATTTCTCTTTGGAATGCGTATCAACTATTCACATTAATGAATAAAAAAGATTGGAGGAATTGAAAATGTATGTAACAGCAATTTTATTATATATTGTGTTCATTGTAGGTATTGGTATTTTTTATAAACGTTATGTAAAAGGCATAGAAGATTTTGCTTTAGCAGGCAGAAGCCTAGGGACCCCTGTTTTGTTGGGTACTCTGTTCGCCACACTTGTCGGTGGAGCAACTGTTGTAGGTTATACAGGTAGTTTTTATCTAATGGGGCTAGATTGGTGGTTTAGTGCAATTGGTGCAATACTGGGTATCTTGGTAGCTGCTATAATTCTGGCTGAAAAATTCCGTAAATTCGAACAATTTACAGTTCCAGATATGCTTGCAATGCGATATGATAATCGCTCTCGGTATGTCAGCGGGTTTATGATTATTTTTGGGGATATTGCTGTAGTAACTGTACAGATACTTTCGATGACTGGCATTATGGTGGCGTTTTTAGGGATGGATAAATTATTTGCCATGTTAATTAGTGTCATCGCTTTCACCCTTATCACATTCTTTGGGGGCATGAAGGGCGTCGCCATTACGGACAGTATTCAAGCCATTCTGATATTCGGCGGATTATTTTTGGGAATGGCAGTCCTTTACTATATGAATGGAGGATTTGGGGTCATATTCAATGCTTTGCCGGATGGGTATTTTAAAGTCTTTACAAGTACGAATGCTTTGGGTGCTTTTAATATGGCTATTGCAACTTTTGGAACAGCCGCTGTATCCCAATCCATCATTTTTGCCAGAGTATTTTCTGCAAAAGATAGTAAAACTGCGAAAAGAAGTTTGTACTTGCTGATTCCTACAGCGTTCTTCGGCTTTTTATTTGTTTCTCTGTTAGGCTATGGTGCGAGGGCGATATTGGGTCCCGATCTCCCACCGGATCAGGTCTTCCCGCTTGTGGTGACTGAGCTGTTACCCCCATTCGTTGGTGGTGTTTTATTGGCAGTCGTTATCGCGGCTATTATTACATCTACGAACTCAATATTACTTAGTGCCAGCGTCAACTTGTCCCGCGATTTCTATCAACAAATTGTGAAAAAAGATGCTTCCAGTAGAGAGTTGAAGACAGTGGGGCAAACTGCTGTTGTAGTATTTGCGCTTATAAGCTTTGCTTTAGCTTATTTAATGCCGGACATTGTAACAGCCATCGTCTTCGCTTATACGATGTACACTGCAGGTTTATTAATTCCAATGTATGTAGGTTTTTTATGGAAAGGCGCTACTGCTACGGCGGGTATGTATTCTATCATTGGAGGCGGCGGAACTGCCCTTATTTGGTATATACTAAAACAGCCATTCGGGTTGCCACCAATGATTCCCTCTTTGATCGTATCCTTAGCAGCGATTATTTTTATAAGTTTGTTCACTAAAAAGCCGACAAAAGAGCAACTACAAGTTTTTGACGTAAAATAAGTTCTTTGCTAGCGTAAGAATTAACTGTACAAGAATTTATGTTTTCGAGGATGAGAGAGCAATAGAAGTTGAAGATGCGGAAGCTCGCTTTTCTTGTAGCGGAGGGAGAAAGCCTAGTCTATTTTTTGTGAGTGTTAATCATAAATGGCAGTGTGATGATGCAATATGAAACGCTAAAGTTGAAATTGGTCTCGTTAGTTAATAATTTTTGCGGATCTATATCTTTGGAGGTAAGAGATAGTAGTGGCGAGCCTATTTTAGCTTACAATGAACGAGATGTACCCGACAGCCAGCACGATCAAAGTATGTGTAAAATAGTTTCGGTGAATATTAATAAACGGAGCAAGGCTTCTATTAGACTTGCTCTGTATTCAATTATTCAGCGGAACTTCCTCCGCGTTGGCCATTGCTTTTTAAGTTTTCAAACCATTGTTCCATCGAAAATTCATTTTTGATGACATCTTCAGTAATTTTGATTTTTTTATTATTGTGGTTCGTATATTTGACAGAAGGTCCCGTCTCAATAGAAAGATTAAAATCCTCGACATTCAGTGTGAAGTGAACAATTCCTGATATGCCAGCTGCTTGAGCAAATCGATATCCTGAAGTGTATACGCTTGGCACCCGCCATCAACGGAACATCCAGAAAATGGTTCCGTAATTCGCAGAGGATGCGTTTACACCCTTTTTCCACATATCTCTGGACCAATTCAACCAAGTCTGCTTTATTCTCTTGGATTTCGATGCTGATACAGACTTCGATTTTATCCGCTTTTCCACCCCATGCCTCCGCTAGCGTCAGTTGATTGCGTTTCGCGTACAAGTCCCCCAAATCACACCTTTGATCTTCGAACTCTTTTCCCATTTGAATTCAACCTAACTATGGTCGAGCAGCCGCTCGCATCGGATGATATTATCGACCATGCGACACTTCAAAAAGAGCTGGCGACTCCGGTCTGCCTGGACGAAAGCATTCATTCCCTGGAGGATACACGGAAAGCATTGGAATTGGGAAGCTGTAAAATCATCAATATTAAAATCGGCCGGGTCGGCGGGTTGACGGAAGCGAAGAAGATCCACGATTACTGCATGGAACGAGGTGTGCCTGTCTGGTGTGGCGGGATGTTGGAATCAGGGATCGGCCGCGCGCATAATGTAGCACTAACGACATTGCCGAATTTCATCTTACCTGGGGATACGGCAGGCTCTTGCGCAAGGTGTACCTGTATTGGGAAGAGGACATCATCTCGCCGGAAGTCGTCGTCGAAGATGGATATATCACCGTGCCGACCGCTTACGGAATCGGCTATGAACCGAACCTCGAAGTGATGGACAAATTCACGGTGGAAGAAATGAACTATACGGCGAAATAACAGAAGGGGGATTTTCCATGAAAAAGAGTTTCCAAATCGGGGCTGCGTTCATTGGTTTGATTGTCGGTGCAGGGTTTGCTTCAGGTCAAGAGATTTTGCAGTTTTTTACGAGTTTTGGTTATGCCGGTATTGCTGGAAGTCTCGTGGCCACCGCACTTTTCGCCTTTATCGGGATGAATTTGACGCAGTTGGGGAGCCGGTTGCAGTCGGCTTCTCATAAGGATGTCATCTATCATATTTGCGGTCGATATCTCGGTGTGGTTGTAGATTTCATTATTACATTTTTCTTGTTTGGCGTAACGGTCGTCATGTTATCGGGCGCGGGAGCCATCTTTGAGCAGCAGTTTGGGATTCCAAGCATAATTGGCAGTATTGTGGTGACTGCTCTGGCAATATTGACTATCACGCTGAATGTGAAACGGGTCATTGCGTTGATCAGTGCAGTGACGCCATTCCTATTAGTGCTCGTTATCATTATCATGGTTTATTCCTTGATGAATTTTGATGCGTCTTCGGCTGAGATTGCGGCTGCTGTTGAACAACAGAAACCAGCTGCGGCCAACTGGATATTAGGGGCGCTCCTTTACGTGTCGTATAATATCGCAGCAGGTGCATCAATGTTGACAGTCATGGGCGGCACGGTGAAAGATCAGAAAGTGGCGGGGTGGGGCGGCATCATTGGTGGAATCGGCCTTGGACTTCTTATTTTATTAATCAATATCTCGATGTTGACTAGATTGAGTGAGATTTCAGAAGTTCCGATGCCGATGCTTTTTTTGGCCAATCAAATGTCTCCCATCATCGGCATTATTATGACGATCGTATTGCTCGGAATGATTTACAATACGGCAGTGGGGATGCTCTACGCGTTCACGGCACGCTTGATCCAACCGGATACCCCGAAGTTTAAAGGGTTTGCCGTCCTGTTTGGTGTCGTGGCGTTCGGTGTCAGTTTCATTGGATTCATCACCCTTGTTGGCACAGTCTATCCGACGATGGGGTATTTAGGATTTACGTTGATCGGGGCGATTGTATTGGCGTGGTTTATGAAAAAGCGAAGAGTGGCGGACAATCGGTAGGAAGCGAAATGGTCCGACTTTCGGTATTCGGAACTGCAACGTAAAATTCATTACCATCCATAAAAAATGGAGCGAGTCTCATAGCGGACTCGCTCCGTTTTCAATTATTCAGCCGGAACTTCTTCCGCTGCCCATTGCTTTTCAAGTTCTTCAAACCATTGTTCCATTGTAATTGCATTTTTGATGACTTCCGCTGGAACTTTGATTTCTTTTACGTTGTTGTGGTTCGTGTAGTTGCCGGAAAGGTCCATTTTAAGGGAAACATCTACATCGTCAACATTCATTGTGATATGAATCGCACCCGACATGTCAAGCGGGAAAAGAGTTGCCTTGTCATATGTGGAAACTGTGTAGAATTCCTTGATATCCAAATTCAGCATTTCCAATAGACCTTCCAGATCTTCGAATGGCAATTCTTCTTCGATGACCACTTCTTCAACATCTTCTGCTGCTGCTTCTTCAGTAGCTTCTACGGATGTTTCTTCAGTAGTAACTTCTTCATTCGTAGCTTCTTCTGTAACTTCTGCACCTTCAACCATTACTTCAGAGCCAGCCGTGCCGAGCATGTCAGGCAACAATGCAGGCAATAGTTCCATTGCTTCGGACATCATTTCTTTGAAATCTTCTGTCGTGATATTTTGGACGACTACGTAAGAATCTTCGTATTCAAAGACGTGAATGCCTTTCATGAACGTCTTGAGCAGTTCAAATTGCTCCAGCATATTCGCGCTGTCCAGTTGTGCTTCAAGAAGTTCTTTTGACATTTCATCTTTCACCCAAACGCCATCCATCTGTTGGTAAACAGCGTCTTCCGTGAAGTACATTTCCATGTCCATGTCTTCTTTTTCACCATCAGCCTGCATGAGCATGTTCATCGCCATGTACATTGCCATTGGTTTTTCGATGAAGTCCATTTTCATATCCATTGTCATGTCCATGGAACCGAGTTCTTCTGTTGAAGTTTCCAGGTTCATATCCATGACCATGTCAGCGGAAAAGCTGTTCAGCTCCGCTTCCATTGACTTTTTCAAGAACGCTTCCACGTCTTTCACGCGGTTTGTCGTTACGTTGACTGTTTTCTCATCTTCTGATACTTCAACGTCAAATCCTTCCAAGCTGGATAGGAATTCGCCAGAAATATAGTTCCCTGCGTTTTTCAACGTCAATGGGAATTCTGCATTTGCTTTCTCACCATTAATTTGGATATTTTTAGCGGCAGCATTGAAATCGACTGTCAAATAGCTGTTTGTGACAGAGACCTGTCCGTTTTTCCCTTTCGTAACTTGGAAACCTGCTTCATCAAACAAGTTTTCAATTGGAATGAGGACATCACCGTGAGACATGAAAGGCTGTTCATAACCATCCACTTCCACGCCGTCAATGATGAACTTCATTGCGTCCGTATTCGCATGAGTTGCTGTTGGCAATGCTAACGAAAACAGCAGGGCAAACGCAAATAACCATGATGCGAGCTTCTTCAAATGTAAAACCTCCAATATAGTATTTTGGTAAATCTTACTTACTCCATTAGTAAGTATATAAATACTTACGTAATTTTACCAGAAAGGTTTCATGGAATTTCGAGTTTTTCTTTATCTTGTGATAGAAAAAAGAACTTTTAATAGACTTGGCATCCATATCAAGTCACCGGTGGTTGTTCGGAGGTGTGGTGTCAATGCGCATCAACTGGAATATTAGCATTGATTTTATAGAGCCGTAGAAGACAATTATTCGCTTATACTATTCTACTAAGCCTTTTGAAAATCCTTCTTTCTAGCAATCTAGATTTTGAACCCACCAAAAATTGGATTGTGGTAGAGGAAATCGGACATGCTACGATAACGGTGCATCGCCAAATTCAGTTTGGTGGGCAATTACATACCTTGGAGGTTTGGAAATGAAGAAAGCAAGTTCTCACAAAATACTACGAGCTACATTGGCAACAACCGTAGCGACAGGGGCACTCGTTTCGGCTGCACCGGTATTCACACAAGCGGCTCCTACGTTCTCTGACGTAAAAAATATTCCGTCTCACCATTTCTATGAAGCAGTCACAAGTTTGGCAGAACGCGGCGTCATTAATGGATATGAGGATGGCACGTTCCGTCCGGGTCAACATATCAACCGGATGCACGCGGCTAAAATCATGGCACTCGCACTTGGACTGGACACGGAAAACGTCAAAGATCCTGGATTCACTGACGTCAGCAAATCGAATCCTTACTACGGACATATCGCAGCTCTAGTAGAGGCGGGAATCATTTCAGGTTATGAAGATAACACTTTCAAACCGACAGCAAACCTTTCACGGGCACATATGGCAAAAATGATCGTGCTCGGTTTCAAATTCGAACAAGAGAAGCTTGGAAACTTGCCATTCACGGATATCAACAGCAAGCAATGGCATGCGGATTTCATTCAAACTCTTTATTCCAATAATATTACGACAGGTACGACACCAACGACATTTTCGCCAAGCGCGCTTGTCACTCGCGGTCAAATGGCTTCCTTCATCTTCAGAAGCGAACAAGCGACACAAGAGCCGGAAGTGGACCAAGACAAGTTAGCGGTGGAAGCGGCAGCAGCTCAATTGAAAGCTGGAAATGTCGTCGTAGCACGTGGCGAATATGCGACAGCTGAAAATAAATTGGCTGCCGTCCAATCGTATGTCAACGGCCTTGTCACAGTCGAAGGCGTGACAGCAAAAGCAGCAGCAGGTGCAACAGCAAACGAATATGTCATCACATTGGCAAAAGGCGAAGCGGCAGTGGAAAAAACGATTGCCGTCAACTTCGAATTCGCAGCGGATGATCGTTTCGTGACAGAAGTGGAATCATTGAACGCTACGCAAGTCCAGGTTTCATTCAGTGCGGCAGTGGATAAGGAGTCTCTTTTCGAGAATGGAAAAGACGGTGCTCTTAAAGCGGCTGTTTCCTTGAGATCATTGGACGGCGTCAACGCAGGTCAATTGACCGGTGAATTGAGCGCCGATGAAAAAACACTTGTCGTCACTGCAGCCAACCCGCTATCGAAACGCTATGACATCAAAGTGGATGGCGTGAAAACTGTAACAGGTGCAGCGGTTGATAAATATGAAGCGACAATTACAATCGCAGAAGATAAAACAGCTCCGGCTATCGTAGGCGTTGAAAAAGTTTCCGCATCCGTTGTAAAAGTTAAATTTACAGAGCCGTTAAAATCTCTCGGAACTGTTTCGTTTAAGTTGGCGGATGGAACTCAAATTGCTGCTAATGGCAATGGAGTCACAACATCGTTCAACGCAGGCGATTCTGAAGCGACCTTCACTATCGGAAGCGATGTGAAAGCAAATGAAGAAGTTGTTGCAACGATTATTGGTGCGAAAGACCAAGCAGACAACTTGATTTCACCAAATCCATCTACAGTTTCCTTCACGAAAGGTGCTGCGGACGGAGTAGCTCCGACAGTAACTTCCATCACGCAAGCTGGAGCAAAAACGATTGCCATCCAGTTCTCTGAGGAACTTATTGCTGCGCCAGCCGTTAAAGTGGACGGTTATACGAAAACAGCGGTTAAAGATGAAAAGAATCCTACTACCTATACAGTAGAAACGGATAATGTATTAGATGGTGCGAAAACAATTGCCGTCTCCAATTTCACTGACCTAAGCGGGGAAAAAGGAAAGGACTTCAGCAAAGTCGTAACATTTGTCAAAGATGCCGATGCGCCAAAAGCCGTTTCCAGCCAAGTGGTAACGGATAAAAAAGATTTGAAAGAGTACTTGGAGATCACGTTTGACAAAGATGTAGAAATCAGCGAATCTTCGACAGTCGACGTTACAGCTGGGTCATATATCAAAGACTTCGTTACAACGAATTTGGTAAATGATGACCTTGCTCCGAAAGCTGTTGTTTATAAAGATGCAAAAGATAGCAAGAAGGTCGTCCGTGTTGCGCTTGGAACATTGCTTTCCGGCAAAGACGTGGAAGGTGCTTCATATAAAGTGGAACTCGAATTCGCTAATGTGAAGAGCGCTGCAGGCGAAGCGGCAACTACTGCGAACGCTTCTTTTGTCCGCGGTAAAGATGGAAAACCGGAAACAGAAGTCAAAATTGAAGTCGCTGATGTTGTTGCCGGCGACACGAATGACTCCGTCGTAGTTGAATTCAATAAAGCGGTCGATGCGGCAACAGCTACAAACGTTGGAAACTATGCAATCGATGGCACAGTGGTTGAAACTGCAACTGTGAATTCCGATGACCTGAAGAAAGTGACATTGAAATTGAAAGCTGATTCCAACACGTTTACTGGTGAGCGCAATGTCGTCATCCAAAACGTGAAAGCAAAAGGCTCCGCAGTGGCTATGGAGAAATACGAGGACACTGTGAACCTTAAGGAAAACGTTGCACCTACTATTACAAAAGCTGCACTGACAGGCACGAAAGAAATTACAATCACTTTCTCTGAAGCGGTGACTGATGCTTCAAACGCTATTGACTTCTCCTTGTTAGTCGGTGGAAAAGAAGTTTCGAACACTGTAACTACAAGTGATGTAACGAATAAGACTGTAAAAGTGAGCTTGAATAAAGCTTTGACAGCTGACGAGCTTGCAAAAGGATTAGAGCTTAAAGCAGTTGATACAATCGATGTTAAAGACGCAAGCGGCAATACAGTCCGTCTGCCTCTTACAGTAGCGGTTGAACAATAATCTCCCGATATAAAATTTAGTTTCTTCTATAATAAAGGACCGTCCCTTGGATCATTTCTGATTCGAGGGACGGTCCTTTTTAATTCAAGACAAGAAATTGAAAAAAATGTTTGCATGTTTTGTGTAATCGGGTCAGATACATCTTGCGTAGATTGCATAAGTTTGCAAATTGGTTTGGGTTCTTTCTATATAATATGCACAATGCTGCAAGGGAGGGGGAGTGTGTTTTGAAGTTTTGTGAAGTGATGTTGACCGGTTGAGGCGTTTTGAAGTTTCTTGGGAACGTGTTGAGGAGAGGCGGGAGTGTTTTGAAGTTGCTTTGAAACGTTGTGGAGTTATGTCGGGATGTTTCTTTATTCGGAGAAAACGTTATGAGGTGAGGGGAATGTTTCGAGGTTTCTTGAAAACGTTTGAGGGTTGCCCAGGAATATTGGGAGATTTCCTTGAAACGTTTCGACGTTCCGGGGAAGTGTTGTGAGGTGCAAGAAACAATGCGAATCTGGTCAGGATTGTTTTGAAGTTTCTTTAAACTATCGTGAAGTAAGGTTGCATTGATTATTTCTTGAATGTTCGTCAACCCCTATAAGTGAAGCGCGTCATTTAATCGAAGAGATACCTTCTAAGAGAATCATGAAGTGGGCAAAATCTAGAGAAATAATAATAAAACTTTCGAATTGTGAAGGAATTCGTAACCTGCGATATATTGCATATGTAAGCGTTCCCACTCATAATCTTATATTCATAGTTGCCCAACTATTTAAAAAAACCCTGTTGACTACTGAACTTATCCGCGATATGATAGCAACAATCCAAATCAGTTCGTGACGCAGTTCACATAATTGATTGAATGCCAGATACTCGAATTATGAGTCATTGATGAGGAGAGAGAGCAATTGAGAAGTGACATGATAAAAAAGGGTGTCGACCGGGCACCACATAGAAGTTTGCTCTATGCGACTGGCGTAAAGACGAAAGATTTAGAAAAACCCTTTATCGGTGTTTGTAACTCTTATATCGATATTATTCCAGGACATAAGCATCTGAATAAATTCGCTGAAATTGTAAAGGAAGCCATTTGGGAAGCAGGCGGCGTCCCGTTCGAGTTCAACACGATCGGTGTAGATGACGGCATTGCCATGGGTCATATCGGAATGCGATATTCCCTGCCAAGCCGGGAGTTGATTGCCGACTCTGCGGAAACTGTCATAAACGCCCACTGGTTTGACGGCGTGTTCTACATACCGAACTGTGACAAAATCACTCCAGGAATGCTCATGGCGGCAGTCCGGACGAACGTTCCCTCCATCTTCGTATCAGGCGGACCGATGGAAGCGGGGGTTTCCTCCACAGGAGCCCAACTTTCACTTACTTCCGTGTTCGAGGGTGTCGGAGCTTATAAATCAGGTAAAATGACAGCTGAAGAATTGCTGGATATCGAGAACAATGCGTGTCCGACTTGCGGATCGTGCTCCGGGATGTTCACCGCAAACTCCATGAACTGCTTGATGGAAATGCTAGGTGTTGCGTTGCCAGGAAACGGCACGATCGTAGCTACATCCGATGAACGCCATAAGTTGATCAAAGAAGCTGCAAAACACTTGGTCCGCATGGTTAAAGAAGATGTGAAACCTCGTGACATCATTACAAAACAAGCGATTGATGACGCATTTGCACTTGACATGGCGATGGGTGGATCGACCAATACCGTCCTCCATACATTGGCTATTGCTCACGAAGCGGAAATCGATTACCATGTTGAAGATATCAACGTAGTTGCTGAGCGTGTGCCATACTTGGCGAAAATCATGCCAGCTTCCGATGTCTCGATGGACGATGTATTCAAAGCAGGTGGCGTCAGTGCCATCATCAATGAACTTACAAAAATCCCAGGTGCGATCCATCCGGACCGGATTACCGTAACAGGTAAGACGATCGGTGAAGACGTACAGGATTACCATATTACAAATGATCAGGTAATTCGCACAAAAGATAATCCGCACAGTCCGGTCGGCGGTCTTTCCGTACTTTTCGGTAATATCGCTCCCGATGGCGGAGTCATCAAAGTTGGTGCGGTCGACCCGTCCATCAAGCAATTCCGTGGGAAAGCAATCGTGTTCGAATCCCAGGAAGCTGCACAAGAGAACATCGACAACGGTACGGTCCAGGAAGGCCATGTAGTCGTCATTCGCTATGAAGGCCCGAAAGGCGGACCGGGAATGCCTGAAATGCTGGCACCGACATCCGCTATCCAAGGTCGTGGGTTAGGGACGAAAGTGGCCCTCATCACAGACGGCCGATTCTCCGGCGCTTCCCGCGGCATCTCGGTCGGGCATATTTCACCGGAAGCGGCAGAAGGCGGACCGATTGCATTGGTTCAGAACGATGACATCATCAATATCGATTTGACGAACCGCACAATCGAATTGGAAGTGTCGGATGAAGAGCTCGACAAACGGAGAGCTTCTCTACAGCCGTTCACACCGAAGATTAAAAAAGGATACCTTGCCAGATACTCTGCGTTGGTGACATCAGCAAGTACAGGCGGAGTCATGAAAATCTAAAAATTTTAATATAGCTAAATCATTGATGAGGATAAAGCAGATGGAACCTTGTATTTCCAGAGAGCCGGTATTGGTGGAAGCCGGTATTACAACCATTTGCGACATCACCTCGGAGAGGGTTGTTGAGGTTTCGACGTGTAGGCAGCCCCGGGCGTGGATTTTGTTCCGTGCTCGTTATGACCGAATAGACCGTGTCTATTCATGAGGCAGCGATTTTGCTGCGAACAAGGGTGGTACCATGAAAAGCTTTTTCATCCCTATGTGAAGAACAGATTTCTTTGCGTGGGCTGAAAAAGCTTTTTTAATTCAAACAGTTGCATTGCCAAAATAAATAATATCCGGAACAAGGAGGAGTTCATCAATGAGTGCGAGTGCTCAAATGAAACAAGCTGAAATGGAAGAGGCCATGGAAATTGTACAGGAACAACCGAAACAGCAATCAAATGAACCATTGGATGGATCCGCTGTTTTAATTCAGGCGTTAAAGGATCAAGGCGTCGAAATCATCTTTGGATACCCTGGAGGGGCCGTACTTCCGATTTATGATGCACTCTATAAAAATCCGATCAGCCACGTGTTGGCGCGTCACGAACAAGGTGCCATCCATGCGGCCGAAGGGTATGCACGGGTTACCGGACAGCCGGGCGTTGTCATTGCGACTTCCGGTCCGGGGGCGACGAACTTGGTCACAGGCATCACGGATGCGATGATGGATTCCCTTCCGCTCGTTGTCTTCACCGGGCAAGTGGCGAATACGGTCATCGGGACGGACGCTTTCCAAGAGGCGGATATTATCGGGATCACACAACCGATCACCAAACATAACTACCAAGTGAATGATGTTTCGGAACTTCCGCGCATCATCAAAGAGGCGTTCCACATCGCTTCTACCGGAAGACCAGGCCCAGTCGTTGTCGATATTCCGAAAAACATCGCAACGAATACATTCAAGCCAGCTCCGGATTGGAACGGCGAAGTGAATCTGCCGGGGTATCAGCCGACGACTTCCCCGAATTATCTGCAAATACAGAAAGCGGCACAAGCGATTTCCGAAGCGAAGAAGCCGTTGATCTTGGCAGGAGCGGGTATCCTGCATGCACAAGGCATGGATGAGCTGAAAGCATTCATTGAAAAGCATCATATCCCTGTAACGAATACGCTTCTTGGCTTAGGCAGCATCCGGGGAGATCATGAATTATTCCTTGGCATGGCAGGGATGCACGGAACGGTTACATCGAACATCGCTTTGAGCGAATGTGATGTTCTTGTCAATATCGGAGCGCGCTTCGATGATCGTCTGACCGGAAACCTGGATAGCTTCGCACCAAATGCGAGAGTAATCCATATCGATATTGACCCGGCAGAGATCGGGAAGAACGTTCCGACGGAAATTCCGATTGTTGCAGATGCAAAAGAAGCTTTGAAAGCCCTGCTGGACCAATCCTTCCAATCGCCGGACACAGCCGATTGGCTTGAGTACCTGAAGGGATTGACCGAACAATATCCGCTTTGGTACGTGGAAGATGAGAACGAGTTACTGCCGCAACAAGCAATAGAGATCATCCATCGCATTACAGAGGGAGATGCCATCGTCACAACAGACGTCGGCCAGCACCAAATGTGGGCAGCGCAATATTATCCACTGAACAATCCGGACCATTGGGTGACATCCGGCGGTCTCGGAACGATGGGATTCGGATTCCCGGCTGCTATCGGAGCGCAGCTTGCCAAACCGGAAAAGCGCGTCGTTTCCATCGTGGGCGATGCAGGTTTCCAAATGACGGCACAGGAACTGTCCCTTTTGCAAGAACTGCGGATTCCGGTGAAAGTCGTCATCTTGAACAACGGCGCACTCGGCATGGTACGTCAATGGCAAGAAACGTTTTACGAAGAGCGCTACTCCCAGTCTTTGATTCCGGTGCAGCCGGACTTCCTGAAATTGGCGGAAGCATATGACATCAAAGGATACCGCATCACTTCATTCGAAGAAGCGGAGCAAATCTTCAAAGAGGCACTTCTATCCGACGAACCGGTATTGATCGATTGCCGCGTTAAACAGATGGAAAACGTCTATCCAATGGTAGCTCCAGGCAAAGGATTAAATGAAATGATCGGGGTGAGCAAGGGATGAAACGAGTCATTACGGTAACAGTCATCAATCAGAGCGGAGTGTTGAACCGGGTGACCGGGCTTCTCATGAAGCGGCAATTCAACATCGAAAGCATCACGGTCGGCCATACGGAACAACCGGGCATGTCTAAAATGACATTCATCGTACATGTGGAAGACGAGCGGAAAATCGAACAGCTCGTCAAACAGTTGCAAAAGCAAATCGACGTCATCAAGGTGAACGACATCACAGACAAAGCAATCGTCCTACGGGAGCTTGCCCTCGTGAAAGTCGTCTCGCCGCCTCATATGAGAAGTGAGATGAACAGCGTCATCGAGCCGTTCCGGGCTACGATCATCGACTCCGGGAAAAACGTCGTCACATACCAAGTGACCGGGACGACCGACAAAGTCGAGGCGTTCATTGAACTCCTGAAGCCTTATGGCATCAAGGAATTGACGCGTACCGGCGCTACAGCGTTCGTCCGCGAACAACAGAAAAATCAAAGTCAGGCACCACAGTTATCAATTTTAAAATAAAAAAACAATCGACCTTACAGGAGGAAATGACAATGACTACAATGTACTATAACCAGGATATCAATGAAGGACTATTACAGGATAAAACAATCGCAATCATCGGCTACGGTTCACAAGGCCACGCACACGCACAAAACTTGAACGACTCCGGCTTCAACGTAATCGTCGGCGTCCGTGAAGGGAAATCCTTCGACCAAGCGAAGCAAGACGGCTTGAAAGTGGCAACTGTGAAAGAAGCGGCAGAACAAGCGGACTTGATCATGATCCTTCTTCCAGATGAAAGACAAAAGAAAGTATACGAAGAAGAAATCGCGCCTGCTTTGAAAGCTGGAAAATCACTCGTATTCGCACACGGCTTCAACGTACACTTCGGACAAATCAAACCACCTGCTGATGTGGACGTATTCCTAGTCGCACCAAAAGGTCCTGGACACCTCGTACGCAGAACGTTCGAGGCAGGCGCAGGGGTTCCAGCATTGTTCGCAATCTACCAAGACGTTTCGGGCCAAGCGAAAGACGTAGCGCTTGCTTACGCAAAAGGAATCGGCTCCGCTCGCGGTGGAGTTCTTGAAACGACATTCGAAGAAGAAACTGTTACGGACCTATTCGGTGAGCAAGCAGTACTTTGCGGCGGCTTGACTGCCCTTGTCAAAGCCGGATTCGAAACACTCGTCGAAGCTGGGTACCAACCGGAACTTGCTTATTTTGAAACATTGCATGAAGTGAAACTGATCGTTGACTTGATGTATGAAGGCGGTATGGCAGGAATGCGCTACTCCGTTTCTGACACAGCTGAATGGGGCGACTTCGTTTCCGGTCCACGCGTAGTCGATGCAGACACGAAAGCACGCATGAAAGATATTCTAACTGATATCCAATCCGGTAAATTTGCGAAAGAATGGATTGAAGAAAACGAAAATGGCCGTCCAAAATTCAATGCAATTGAAGCAGCGGAAGCAGAGCACCAAATCGAGAAAGTGGGTCAAAAACTACGTTCCATGATGCCGTTCATCAGTGAAGGTGCAAAATCTAAAGAGGAAGAAGTGGTGGCTAGTGCGAAAAATTGACATCTTTGACACAACGTTACGAGATGGAGAACAATCCGCCGGCATTAATCTGAATACGGCGGAGAAATTGGAAATCGCACGCCAACTTGAAAGATTCGGGGCGACTATTATCGAAGCAGGGTTTCCTGCTTCGTCCCCCGGTGATTTCGAAGCGGTTCAGCAGATTGCCAATACGGTGAAAAACTCAACAGTGACAGGTCTGGCACGTGCGATGAAGCATGATATCGATCGATCGTGGGAAGCACTTCGCGGTGCCGAACAGCCCCATCTACATGTCTTCCTTGCCACCTCGCCGATCCATATGGAATACAAACTGCAAAAAACGCCGGACCAAGTTGTGGAAGCGGCTGTGGAAGCAGTGAAATATGCACGTAAATTCTTTCCGCTCGTGCAATGGTCTGCGGAAGATGGATTCCGTTCAGATCGGGAATTCCTCGTTCGTATCATTAATGAAGTGATCAAAGCAGGAGCAACGACGATCAATATTCCGGATACCGTCGGTTATGCGACGCCGCAAGAATACGGTGACTTGTTCCGTTATTTGAAAGAGAACGTGACAGGAGTCGAAAAAGTGAAGCTATCTGCACATTGCCATGACGATCTTGGAATGGCGGTAGCCAACTCGATTGCAGCTATCCAGAACGGTGCCGATCAAGTCGAAGGGACGATCAACGGAATCGGGGAGCGTGCAGGAAATGCAGCGCTAGAGGAAATTGCGGTAGCTCTTCATATCCGCAAAGACTTTTACAACTTGGAAACTGGCATCAACTTGAAAGAAATCAAACGCACAAGCCAGCTCGTAAGCCAATTGACAGGGGTCGTCATCCAGCCGAACAAAGCGGTTGTCGGGAAAAACGCGTTTGCGCATGAATCGGGCATCCACCAGGACGGTTATTTGAAAAATCGTGAAACATACGAAATCATTACGCCGGAACTTATCGGTGAAACGACTGCACCACTTGCTCTTGGCAAACATTCGGGACGCCACGCATTCAAAGACCGGGCCATTACGATGGGCTTTGATTTAAGCGACGAAAAATTGAATGAAGCATTCGTGGAATTCAAGAAATTAGCGGACCGGAAGAAAGAAATTACGGAAGATGATTTGTTCGTACTCTTCACAGAACGTCAAATCAACCACTCGGATATGCCGATTTACAAATTGGAGAACGTCCAAGTTCAATACGGTACAGCAAATGTGCCGACTGCCACTGTAACAGCGGTCGTCCCGAGCGGAGTGACCGAAACGGTTGCCTCGACAGGTTCCGGATCAGTGGAAGCGATTTTCAACACGCTGGAAAAATTGGTCAATGGTAAGGTCCATATTCTGGATTATCGAGTCACTTCCATCGGAAAAGGTCGCGACGCACTCGGTGATGCGGTCGTCAACTTGAGCTTCAATGGGGAAACATTCACAGGACGCGACGTCGCCCAAGACGTATTGCAAGCATCCGCTAAGGCGTATTTGAACGCCATCAATCGAAAACTGATCAAAGATAAAGTTCTTGCAGTCGAGACTGTCTGAAGAACGGGCTATTTTTTTAACAAAGACTGATATATTGCATACTGTCTATTGCATAATGGTGGTCAATGGAAAATCAGGAGCCATACGTGAGAATCGTAAAGGGATTTTATAAAAATTAGGGGAATTTATAAAAACAAGGAGGAGAAGTATTATGGAGAAAAAGATCGCCGTACTACCAGGTGACGGAATCGGTCCGGAAGTTACAGAGGCAGCAGTAAAAGTGTTGGAGGTCGTCGGCAGACGCTTCGGCCATACATTCACATTTGAACATGGAGCAATCGGCGGGGAAGCGGTGGACCGTTTTCAAAACCCGCTGCCCGAAGAAACAGTTGCAGTTTGTGAAGCGAGTGATGCAATCCTTCTCGGTGCAGTCGGTGGTCCGAAATGGGAGCAAAATCCGGCAGAACTGCGTCCGGAAAGAGGATTGCTGGCCATCCGTAAACGTTTCGACCTGTTTGCCAACCTTCGTCCTGTCAACGCCGTTCCTTCTTTGCTCCATGCTTCCCCTTTGAAAGAAGAAGTGGCAAAAGACGTCGATATGCTCATCGTTCGTGAATTGACAAGCGGAATCTACTTCGGCGAACCGAGCCGCTACACCGAAAAATCAGGGATCGATACATTGCTATACACGCGTGAAGAAATCGAGCGGATTGTCGAAAAGGCGTTTGAACTAGCAAGGTTGCGCCGCGGGAAAGTCGCTTCCGTCGATAAGGCGAATGTATTGGCCACAAGTAAACTATGGCGTGAAGTGGTGGATGAAAAGAAGAAGAGTTATCCAGATATCGAAGTGGAGCATATGCTCGTCGATTCTACGGCGATGAAATTGATCACAAACCCTGCGGCATTCGACGTCATCTTGACAGAGAACATGTTCGGCGACATTTTAAGTGATGAAGCATCCGTCATTACAGGTTCCCTAGGCGTATTGCCATCCGCGAGCGTCCGGAGCGACGGTTTCGGATTGTATGAGCCGGTTCACGGGACGGCACCTGAAATTGCAGGTCAAGGATTGGCGAATCCGGCTGCTGCAATCCTATCTGCCGCGATGATGCTGAAATATTCATTCGGCATGGAAACGGAAGCAGCCGCTATTGAGAAAGCGGTCAATACTGTATTCGAAGATGGACATTTCACAGCAGATCTTGCAACGGATGGCGCGCGAGCCCTTTCCACAGCAGACTGGACAGCGAAAGTCGTTGATGAGCTGGATTTGCAATTCGTTTCAAATAGCATCATGTATTCATACGTGTGAAAGGAGAAGAGACATATGGCAAAGAACATTATCGAAAAAATATGGAATCAGCATGTCGTGTACGAAGAAGAAGGGAAGCCCGACTTGCTCTACATCGACCTTCATCTTATACATGAAGTGACTTCTCCCCAGGCGTTTGAAGGATTGAGACTGGCAAATCGTAAGGTCCGACGACCGGATTTGAGCTTCGCAACGATGGACCATAATGTTCCGACACGCAATCGGGACGAAATCAAAGATCCGATTGCCCGGAATCAAATCAACACCCTTCAAAAGAACTGCGATGAGTTCGGCATTCCGCTTGCGAATATGGACCACCCGGACCAAGGGATCGTCCATATCATTGGGCCGGAACTTGGCTTGACCCAACCAGGAAAGACAATTGTCTGCGGGGATAGTCACACATCCACGCACGGTGCATTCGGAGCGATTGCATTCGGCATCGGAACGAGTGAAGTGGAACACGTCCTGTCGACGCAAACACTTTGGCAAAACAAACCGAAAACGATGGAAATCCGCATCAACGGGAAACTCGGTTTCGGTGTAACAGCAAAAGACGTTATCCTGGCGATCATCGCAAAATTCGGGATTGATATGGGAACCGGACACATCGTGGAATATACGGGAGAAGCGATCCGCGGTATGACGATGGAAGAACGGATGACCATTTGCAATATGTCCATCGAGGCGGGTGCGAAAGCAGGTTTGATTAGCCCGGATGAAACGACGATCAATTACTTAAAAGGCCGCCGTTATGTGCCGAAAGGCGAGGCTTTCGAAGAAGCCGCAGCGAAATGGCTATCTTTGGCGACGGATGAAGGAGCGACCTATGATCAAGTGGTCGAAATTGATGCTGACGAAATCGAACCTTTCGTCACATGGGGCACAAACCCGTCAATGGGATCGGGCATCTCATCCCACGTTCCATTCGCCTCCGATTTCGAAGAGCAATCCGATAAAGACGCATTGCGCAAAGCATTGGAGTATATGGGGCTGGAAGAAGGAATGCCGCTGACAGACATCAAAGTGCAGCATGTCTTTATCGGTTCTTGTACGAATGCCCGCCTAAGCGACCTGCGTGCAGCGGCGAACGTCATTGAAGGGAAGAAAGTCGATTCATCCGTGACGGCGATTGTCGTTCCGGGATCCCATGCGGTGAAAAAGAAAGCGGAAGAAGAAGGACTCGACAAAATCTTCTTGGATGCCGGCTTCGAATGGCGCGAGTCGGGCTGCAGCATGTGCCTTGCGATGAACGATGATGTCGTGCCGGCCGGAGAGCGTTGTGCGTCCACGTCCAACCGGAACTTCGAAGGACGGCAAGGGGCCGGTTCACGCACACATTTGATGAGCCCGGCTATGGCAGCGGCGTCCGCGATTGCAGGCCGCTTCGTCGATGTCAGAGAAATGCAATCCGTCGAGGCGTAATGAGGGGAGGAAGTTTAGATGAAACCGATCAATGAAGTAGTGAGTGTCATTACACCACTTGACCATAAAAATGTCGATACCGACCAAATCATTTCGAAAGAGTTCCTGAAGCGAATCGAGCGTACAGGATTCGGACAGTACTTATTCTACCACTGGCGATTCAATGCCGATGGATCGGTACGGGAAGATTTCGTATTGAACGATGAACGTTTCAAAGAATCCAAAATCCTCGTCGCCCACGATAACTTCGGCTGCGGCTCCTCCCGGGAACACGCGCCATGGGCCATCTTGGACTACGGCTTTCAAGTTGTCATCGCGCCGAGTTTCGCGGACATTTTCCATAATAACTGTATGAAAAACGGCATTCTGCCGATCAAGTTGAGCGTCTCAGAGGTCGAAGAGTTACTAGCGAATGGGCAAAAAGAACCATACGCAGTCGAAGTGAATCTCGAACAGCAGACTGTCAAAGGCCAGGACGGCAAAACGTATTCATTCGACATCGATCCATATTACAAGCAAATGCTGTTGAACGGTTGGGACGAAATTTCATTGACTTTCCAATACGAAGAGCATATTGCCAACTATGAAGAGCAACATGCGTGAGTGCATGGGAACGCCTTACTCGCCGGGATATCGGTGGGTGAGGCGGTTTTTTTATTGTTGGGAATCTTGGGCGTATGCGAGTTTTGCGGCAGGGTGTGAGAGTTGGGACGCAGGGTGTGAGAGTTTGTGTTTAGGGTGTGCGGGTTTCCCGAAGGTGTCACAGTTTTATTGCCGGGTGTGAGAGCTTGGGGGGGGAGGTGTGCCAGTTTGAGTTAAGGGTGTACGAGTTATCCGAGGGTTTCTGGGCGTGTGAGTTCACGTTGAGGATCTGTGAGTTTCCCGAAAACGTTCCAGTTAAAAGGGAGTAACATTTCGTTTCTCCTTCGATTCGTGTATAATGGAAATAATACAAAGTTAGGCAATAAGACTCAAATCAAAAGAGGTGTGCGTATGTTTGTGTCAGCACTGAACGACCGCCAGACGTTTTCAATGAAAGTCCGAGACGCTGGCAGCACTTCAGAGGAAGCGTGGCGCAGTGTGTGGGGGAAGGAAGCGGCAGCGGTGAATCCGTTGGCAGTTGTGAACCAAGGGCGCAATTCAGTGATTCTGGAAGCCATTCAGAAAAATGATTGGACGGATTACCATAACTTCCAAGCTAAGCAACATCCGGCTTGGTACGATAAAGTGGACGGCGAATTTAAGCCGAATAAAGTATACTATGGAAATTTGATAGATTCGCAGCATCGCTCTTTACAAGAGGCGCTGGGCAGCAAGGATGAAGCGGAAATTGCAAAACGGAAGGCGCGTCTGGAAGAATCGATTGCCGATTTCAAGAATGCCCCTGGTGAAGTGCCGCATGTCATGGCGTTCGCCACTTATCCGGAACTTGCAGCAGAGCATGGCATCGGGAAACCGTCCTCGGATTGGTATAATTCGCCTTACAATAATGCGTTGGTTGCCTCCCAAGGAAGGTTTCAGGATGAATATTGGTACGAAAATGCGTATTTCATTGATCATCCGAAAGAACTGACATTTGCCTTGGAGGCTGTCCAGGAATTTCGTCCTGAGATTGCTGGAATCGCGGCCAAATTGAACGCGGGTGCGTATGAGCGGAGTGTGTCTTCCACAACGTTTGCTGCGGAAGCGACAAAATCGATAGCCCGTGCGGTCATCGAAGAAACGGTGGAGGGGAGCATCCCGCAGCGCGAAAATCCCGTCAATCCGGAACCGGTTTCCTCCCCAGTCGGAAAAGCTTTCAAAGTTCCCGATTTTCCTACGGTGGGACAGGCTGTATTCAAAGAGCGGACTATGGATCCTATGCAAGATTTCTTGATGGATCAACTTTCGCGGAATGCAGAACAACGAAAATACCAATTAGTGTGAGCCTTGCAGCTCGCACTTTTTTTTGTTAGGATGAAACATATTCTGGAACAAGGGAGGGGACCTCATCATGAAAAGGTCGATCATCTTCGCAACATTGTTAGGGTCAGCTCTTTTACTAGGAGCCTGTGGAGACAAAGAAACGAAAGAAGAGCCCGCAGCGGAAACAGAAACAGAGGTAACGGAAAACACCATGACGGAGCAAGGGGCTGTCGATAAATCGGACACGGCCAAGTCGGATGATGAATTGAAAGAGGAGTTCGGCAAGGAAGAAGGCGTGTCCAGTGTCAGCATCATCGTCACAGAGGATGCGGGCGGTTATGTCCTAGTAGACTTTACCGTCGGGGATGAAATGAAGGAAGAGCAGGCCCAAAAATTGGCCAATCAGTTTGCCGAGAAAATCAAAGAAAAATACGAAGAGTACAAGATTGATGTACAAGCACGCAAACACGGCGAAACGTTTGCCCAAAAAACAATAGAATGATGATTGGAGCCCCTTCCTGTTTTCCGGGAGGGGTTTGTCTTGATTTCACCGCGTTAGGTGATGAAATTTTATTTTCGGGGAAGCATATGTCATTATACCCGCTGAATCGCTCCGGGCGTAATTCCAAATATGGAAGCAATTACACCGAGGCAATTGCTTCGGGAAGTATGTTATCATAAATATAAAATTGACTTTGGAAAAGGGGGAATAGAAGCAGTGATCACGAAAAGGAAACCGGGCAACTTGCTCAGGGCGGGCGGCCTTTCCATCGCCTTGGCGTTTTTCGGTTTTGGGACAGGGGCGGCAAGCGCCAACCCGATTGATCCTAGTTTTTCCGACGTACATAATGAGTTCTGGGCAAAGGATGAAGTGACCCAGCTAGTTGATTTGAATATCATTAATGGTTATCCGGACAAGCAGTTCCGGCCCAGCTTGGAAGTGAGTCGTGGACAGGCTGCGAACTTGATGACGAACGCGCTCGGCTTGCCGGAAACTCCATATCAACCGATTTTCAAGGATGTCAGCTCGAGATCATCCCATTTGAAAGGCGCTATGGCTACATATGGAGCAGGGATTTTCCTCGGAAAGGAAGACGGGACGTTCGGCGTTGGTGATTATTTGACCCGTGAACAGATGGCGACCGTCATTGTGCGTGCATTTGATTTGGAAGACACGGGCGACGACATCACGTTCAAAGATGATTATCGGATTAGCGAATCCCATAAAGAAGGAGTCAAGGTGCTTGCGCAACATGGTATTACGACAGGGAAGGAAGACGGGACATTCGATCCGAAAACACCCGTCAATCGGGCTACTTATGTCGTATTCCTTCATCGGGCGATGGTGCAAAAAGGGTTGATCGAAGAAAAGCCGGCGACGGTTTTCAAATCAGCCGAAGTCTTGGGAGATTATAAAACGGTCCGGCACGAACAGCAATTTACGGAAGTGCCATTGTCTCCATCAAGCAAGACATATTTACGTTCGAATTATTATTTGCAATTGATCAGCGAGAAAAAAGTGCCGCATCCGCATGCGACCGATATCGTTTATACATATGCGGTAGGCGGACATTCGCCGGCAAAGGTCAAGTTGACGAAACGGGAATTGCCGAATGGCGACTATTTCTTATTCACCGAACTGCGGAATCCACAGCGGTTGCCGTTGACGATCGACTTGATTCAGACGGAGGGCGGTTTGCAGAAAACGGTGCTTCATAAATATGACCAGCACCAGATTAAAAAAGATGTGGATGATACATTTGGTTTCGACTTGACGACGTACCCGACTGGTATCTTGGAGAAAATCGGGACAGATGGAAAAACGGAGCAACGGATGATCGGCAAAGCCTATCGATCCCAAGAGTTGACGCAGTCCTATCCGAACGGGGCGGAAAGTCATACGAGAGAGCTGTATGAAGAGACGGAAGCGTTCAGCGGCGTCAAACTCGGCGATACCCAATTATCGGTCTATCGTCTGCATTCCCGCGGGCATGACATTGTCGACCAATGGTTCCTCTCTTCCGAAGACCGGTTGTTTGCGGAACGGAAGAACATGGAGTCCTGGATGTGGGAATCGGCCACTTACTATAAAAAGCGGAATAAATGGTATACAGCAGAAGGGCCTTTCAATAAAATGGCCACCACAATCGAACCGATGCCGAAATCGGGAAGAGGGTACGGCCGAAACCTTCTTCTTGTGAAAGAGGATCGGGTGATGCTGCTGTACGACCAAACGAAAGAACGCTATTTCGAGGATTTGCTATACAATTCATTCACCAATTTGGATATTTTCCGCGGCAAGTCGACGTATTGGGAAACGGAAGTGACGAGCACATATTTGAAAAATCTATATGGTTTCACGGCTCCTTTCGTCGATACACGTTTCAACGAACAGATTGCTCTGTTCCTATATAACGGAGGAAAGGCGTTCGGCCATTCGGATTATAATGTCGGGCTGAAAAACTATGCGGATCTCCTCGTTTCACAAAAGGGGAAAGGCAATATTATTTCCGTCGACAAAGATTCTTATTACATTTCGGATTATTTCCCATCGAAGCAAAAAATGAGGACCCATACATCGATGAACCATTTGCTGGGGGGAATGAACATTCTGTTGCTCGCCTATGAGGAATTTGGCGATCCGGTCTATTTACAGACCGCGACGAGCATCCAATCCGCAATCGTGAAAGACGAAAAGAAATGGATCCGCCCGGACGGGGATATCTGGTATAAGGTAGACCCGGACCATACGTTTGTCGGGCGCGACTACACGCATTTGACATTGGAGGATTTGATCCATTCATATGAAAAGTGGGCTGCTATCGACGAATCCAAATTGCCGGTCTTCGAGCGGATGATCCGTTCCAAGGCGAAATACTTGGATAGCAATGAAAAAGGCTACACGACAAAAATCAAAGCCGGCCTCGAACGCATCGGCATGCCGGAACTGCTTCCGGCGGGTATCGAGCACACGGACGCGCTCTAATAGGGAAGAAACGTCCTTTCATCGGAAAATTCGGTGGAGGACGTTTTTTTGTTTTCTTAGGATTGTTGGGCTAATCGTTGGGGAGTGGCAGCGGTGGGAAAGGGATATCAGCGTTTGGGAGGAAGAATCAGCAGTTGTCGCGAGTTATCAGCGCTTAGAAGAAAATATCAGCAGTCCAAGTCTTCATCGAGTTCTACAAGTGCAAAATCCCACCCTTACCCTGGCAGGACCAAGGCGAGGATGGGATTTTCAAGTTAATACGTAATCTTCCGGACGAGGTCGGAGCGGATCCAGCCGTAGTCTGCGGCGGGCGGGTTGATGTCTGCCAATACTTTGTACCAAACATAACCGTCGCTGCCCGTCGTTTCATCCACGATGACGAGCGGATAACCGAATGCAGCATTGTGGCCGGGGTCTTTCGGCTTGTATGTGAATAATTTATTCGTACTTGTGACGTCCGGGCTTGTCCGGACGTTGACGCCCGTCGTACCTGTGTATGAAATGACGGCAAGTTTTGCTTGGTTCATATCCCGCTTGCCGAGGAAGGAATCGATGCGCCACATATGGCCCGCGATTTTACTTCCCCAGTTTGGATCGGACGCATATTTCACATTGAATCCGACCGCTTTATTCCCCGGCACAGCTCCGTTGGCATGGGCACCGGATGGATTTGCATAGTTCAAATTCATGTACCGTGAAATGAACGCATCGACGCTGTATGTCGGATGGATATACATTTCACCCATTTCCGGAGAGGAATCAAAGACTTTGATGCCGAAAATATTGTTTTTCGTTTGGGCATTGGCACTCATTCCATAATCGCTTTCGTGGATGGCCGCTGCCAAGATGAACATCGCATTGACACGGTGTTGCTCTTCCATCAGCTTCAAATAGTCGCCGAGCCCGACCAATTTGGACTTCAATGTGGCGTCCTTATAACGGGCAATTCCTGTTTTCTCCCGGTCTTTCAGGATTTCCTGAATATAATGCTCCAGTTCCACCGCGCTATAGGAAGTCGGTTGGCGGACCGATTGGAATTGGAAGTACGGGTAATAGGTGATGACGTTATTTGATCCGACTTCCGAAAAATGGACGCCATCCAAACTCGTATACCGCTTTCCGTTTCGCATCGTGTTTGCAGCAGGGCCAACTGTGTAAACGCCGCGCGTCTTTTTCAGGTTATCGTACGTGTGATGGACGAGGAGGCCTCCCTCGACTTCATAATAGTCATAACCGGTGACAAGCTCCGTCGGAACGAGATCCACCTCATTCTGTTTCGCGTAGAAGGTAGAGCCTGCCACTTCCACGATGACGTGGTCGGCGCTGCTGCCGATGTATTTCATTTCCCGGCCTTTTTGAATATAGGTCACTTCATTTCGAAAATTGGAGTTATCATAAAGGGATGTCAATTGCTTCGGATTTTCCGAGCCGAATGCCCTCCCTGATTTCATCTTGATAATTTTATTGTTCTTTTGGATGGCCCGGACGGACGAGGAAGCATTGTACACTGCCAATGCTTCCTCGTATGTTCGGTAAAGGGCCGTCGTCGGGACGACTTGTCCATTGGAAATCGTGCTCACTTTATACACTTCCGGATCGACGTCCGGAACGGTCGGAGTACCTGGCGTGCTGGGCTCGGACGGCTTCAGCACTTCAGCTGCGGCAAACAATCGGAAAAGGAACGCAGCCGCATGAGCGATTGTCGCATTATCCTGCGGGTTGAAATAAACCCCGTCTTTCCGGTGGTCCCCTCGGATGATATTCAAGTTCACTGCCGCGGAGACGGCATCCACAAAGTTCGGTGAAATCTTTTTCGAGTCTTTGAAAGTGAACTTCGTCGCATTTGCAGGAAGCTGCATATGGCGCATCGCCTTGTACATCATCCCTGCCATTTGTTGACGGGTGATTTTTTCATTAGGCCGGAAAGTGCCGTCCGGATAACCGGATAAGATGCCGGCGCCTGCCGCGTTCTGGATTTCCACCGTCAAACTGGAGTTTTTCGACATGTCCTTGAACGTATACTTGGTTGAAACAGGCAGATCCAAGGCCCGGGTAATATACGACGCGAATTCACCTCGCGTCACCGCTTTGTTCGGGTGGTAGTTGCCTTTGCTGTCCGCACGGATGACGCCCTTTGCTATCCAATATTCCAATTCACTTTGCATCTGGTGTCCTTTGATATCGCTCGCTTCCACTTTTGCTTGGAAGAGCGGGGACAAGAACAGCATGGCGATCAAAGCGAATGTCACTAGTTTTTTCACCTGTTAACCTCCTTCTGGTAATCTACTTATATAGTACCAGAGCGGGAGCGATTTCAGAAGGTGCTATATTCTCATTTGCTCTAACAATGAACCCAAAGCACAATTGATTCTAAAATTGGAACGAAAGAGGACACCAGAGCGTCCTATAAGATGTTATAATGGGTGAGGAATTATTCCACCATATTAGAAGCGAGTAGTCGTAGAAAGGGAAATTTCGTTCATGTCTACCTTACAAGGAAAATTACGTGATACAAATACATTGTTTTTCATTGCGGCAATCGTCGTTGTCCTACTGGGGATGGCGCTGCCGGTTAAAATTGCACTTGTCATCACATCGCTGTTCTTCGTGTTTTATGCTTTTGTGAAACCGCAGCAAAGCTTATTGTTCTTAGTTGTCTACGTCAGCATCCGGCCGTTCCTTCTGGAGATGAATTCCGGGTTGAAGCTGATCGGGGACCTGATCACGTTCATCGCATTCATCCGACTGGTCCTTTCCAGCGGGCGGGATTGGAAAACGCTTTTTACGTTCAGATGGTTCGAGTGGGCATTTTTCGCTTTCCTTATTTTCGGATCAGTGAGCGGGGTTTTGCAAGAAGTGCTGCCTGGTTCCGTCCTGTTCCAAATCCGAACGTTCCTCATCATGTACATGCTGTACTATATTGTCTCGCGCATGCTCTTGCCGGACAGCTGGTACCGGCGATTTGCCTGGGTCGTCGTCTGGACAGGCCTGATTTCTTCGATCCATGGACTGGTCGAGAAGCTGTCGATGCGTCAGCTGTTCTTGCCGGAAGCGTGGAAATATAAAACATTATCCGCGACGAACTTCGTCAGGATCTACGGGTTGCCGGGGAATCCGAACTCGCTTGCGCTGTTGCTGTTCTTCGGAATCATTGCGATATTCTATTTGCAAGCAATCTATAAATCAGAGAAATACAAATGGTTTTTGAATATCAATCTCGTCCTGTTCCTCGGTATTTTAGTCCTTACCTATTCCAGAGGGACGTGGATCTCGGCCTTTGTCTTCGGGGCAGTTTTCATTTTATCCACGAGGAACTGGCCCATGTTAAAGAAGCTGGTCATCACGGGAATCGCCTCCATCATTCTTGTGTATTATCCGGTCAATTTGGGAGTTCAGCTCGTCCAGTCGCTTGGTGTGAAGGCACCGACGACCGGTCCGGGGGGCATCGGGGAACGTTTTGGCGAGACATTTGATGAAAAGAATCTAGCGCTCATGACCGAAAGCGGTCGCTTCTTCTATATTAAAAAGGGCTTTGAAATCTTCCAAGATGAGCCGATTACGGGAACCGGTTTCGGTTCATTCGGCGGTTCGGCTACGCTGTCTTATGGCTCGCCGATCTATAGCCACTACGGCATCCGTTCGGATATTTACGGAGGGAAATATTTTTATTCCGATAATCAATACATTCAAGTCATCACGGAAACCGGGGTCATCGGCGTCGTGCTGTTCGCTGCATTCCTGCTCGGCATGTTTGCGATATTCTGGAAAGAGCGGAAGACCGTGTTCGGGAAATTCATGATCGCCTTCTGGCTCGCGACCGGATTTTCCGGATTCTACTATAATATATGGGAATTGAAATTGTACACGATGTTCTACTTCCTCCTCTTTGGCGCTTTCGCATCGCAGGCAGGGCTCTATAGGAAGCTGTATGAACCAAAAGAATGAAAGAGCCGTCCATGGGAATGAATTTTCCTTGGACGGCTTTTTCCTTCCAATGGCGGATGGCAATGTTGAACCTCTTTTGTTAAGCTGTAGTTTGATAGGAAAGGAAGGTGCACAGTTATCACTACTACAGCAGTTTCATTGAAGAAAAGTCTAGGGAAAAAAATAGCCACGGCCACGATTGCTGCCTCACTCTTGTTTTCATTGCCGACAGGGGCTTCCGCCAAACAGCAATCGACGAAAAGTTATCCGGTATCCTCCGGCGTGACCTATTCGCAATATACATATTCGGGTTCCAGTTATATGAATCATATTACAGTGGATTTAAGTGATACATATACGAAATTGGGTATTGGATTGCCTTCGCCGATTGCCAAGCGGGCGACTACGACCGCACTCGCGAACCGGGATTCGAAGGACGGCCATCGCGTAGTCGGTGCCATCAACGCTTCGTTTTTCGATATGACGAGCGGGCTGCCGATGTACTTGATTTCCCAAGGGAATGAAATCATCAACGGCGGCGTCATTTCCAAGTCTTCGAATTATTATGTGAGCCAGCCGATTGCGTTTGGCGTTACGAAGGATGGGCTTGCAGAAATCGACCATTACAACTTTAACGTCCATTTGAATTACAAAGGGACAAACTATCAACTGACGGGGCTGAACCGTCAGCGGCAAGATGATGAGATGATCATCTTCACACCGCAACACATCGATAGATACACCAACTCCAACCAATACGGAATGGAAGTGGTCATCGATACGGGACAACCGATCACGTCTACCCATTACGGGCAGCAACTGACCGGAAAAGTGGTCAAAGTGCGGGATTATGGTTCGAGAGAGAAAGTGGAAATCCCCAAAACAGGTTTTGTCCTCTCGGTCCACGGCAAAGTTGGTCTTGATCGGTACAAAAGCATGCAGATCGGCGAGGAAGTCACTCTCTCCTTATCTATCGACGACAAATGGAAAGATTCCCAGTTCATGTTGGCAAGCGGCCCGATGCTGTTGAAGGACGGCAAGCCGAATATTACGATGAACACATCCAATTCACGGGCAACTGCGCGGACAGCGCGTACCGCAGTGGCCATCAGCAAGGATAAAAAGAAAGTCCACCTCGTTACAGTGGATAGCCGAAGCGGCTATAGCAACGGCATGTCGCTGACACAATTTGCGAACTACTTGGCGGCGCAAGGATATGACCGCGCCTTGAATTTTGATGGAGGCGGATCGACCGCGATGGGTGTACGGAACCATGGAAGCAATACAGTCTTCCTGGCGAACCGGACTTCCAATACGGCAGAACGGCAAGTTTCTGCAATCATTGAAGCAATCAGCACGGCACCTGTGAGTGATCCGGCCATTATCAGCGCCAACCGATCCCAAATCGGAGAGATGCTCGTCGGATCCAAAGCGTCCGTGAAAGTGAATCATGTGCTTGATGCGTATTACAACCCGTTGAAAGTGGATACGAATCAAGTCGTCATCCAATCTGAAAAAGGGAATGTAACAGGATCCGGACTTAGCTATACGGCGACTAAAGCGGGAGCTGACCGTCTATTGATCCGTTACGGAAATGCGGAGCAATCGTTCCCAATCACAGTTGTCGACGCTCCGGCTCGTCTGACGGTGTCACCGACATCATCCAGTGTAGCACCTGGGGCAACCGTTGCTTTCAAAGCAACAGCGACTGATGCACAAGGGAAGCCTGTCATTTATTCACCAGAACAGTTGAAATGGAGTGTCACCGGCGATATCGGAACCATTTCACAGACCGGTAGTTTCAAAGCTGCCTCGAGACCAGGAAAAGGCCAAGTGAACGTGACGCTCGGTACGAAAACAACAAGCATCCCGGTTACAATAAAAGACGGTACACCTGCATTCAAGGATATCCCTTCGGATTATGCGTACTATACGGAAATCCGTCATCTGAAGGACCTTGGATATATCAAAGGGGATGTGGATGGAAAATTCAATCCGGGCAATACATTATCCCGTGAGCATGCGGCGGTCATCCTGAGCCGGGTCTTCAATCTGGACACATCGAACGTAGGGGCCCAAAAGTTCAAAGACGTCCCGGCCACGCATCGCTATTTCAATGAAATCAACGCGATTGCTGGTGCGAATTTAGTAGGTGGGAAAGGGGACGGCACCTTTGATCCGGCCGGAAAATTGACCCGTGCCCAAATGGCGGCTATCCTCGTTAAGGCGTATAAGCTGCAAGGCGAGTCCGCGAAGAAATTCAAAGATGTCCCATCAAAACACTGGGCGTACAAGCAAATTCATATTCTAGCAAACCATAACATCACAACAGGAAATGAAAAAGGCAACTTCGAACCGGATAAGCCGGTCAACCGCGCTCAATTCAGCGCATTCCTGTATCGTGCGATGGATAAATAATAGGATGTAAAGGAGGACTGCTGGAGACGGCGGTCCTCCTGTTTTTTTGAGTTGGCTACTTTTCGGGCATTGATCGGAGAGCGTCCGCCTGGAGCGGAAACCCGTCAGGCTATGGTATACTGGAAGAAATATTTGACGAAGGAAGTTTTTTAATGAAAATTGGGATTGTCGGAAATTATGGAAATGATAATAACGGGGATGAGGCGATCCTGCTCAGCATCATCAAGCAGGTGACGTCCACTTTCAATATAGGTCGGAGCGATTTGACAGTGTTCAGCAATAATCCGAAGCAGACGGCGACACGTTACGGTGTGACAAGCTTTCCGCTTTATTATAAAAACGGAAATGCCGTCAAGACGTTCGGGAAGACGTTTTCAGCAAACCGGAAAATCGTCAAGACACTCGATTTGCTCATCATCGGGGGCGGCGGCATCCTTATGGATTTGTACGGAAGGGAAGCGCCGTTGTTCGGATCGTATGCGATGATGGCAAAAAACAGCGGGGTACCCTACGTCGTCTATGGTTGCGGAGCCGGTCCGCTTAACACCGGGCTTGGGAAATGGTTCATCCGCTATATGTGCAAGCACGCCGACAGCGTGTCCGTCCGGGATCCGGAATCAAAGGAATTGTTGCAGTCGATCGGCGTGAAGCAGTCCATTCAGGTGATCGGCGACCCGGCGTTCTCATTGCGGGAGGGCAAACGGGAACCTTCCGCGGTGCCGGTGAGCATCGGGGTGACGGCAGTTCCGTATTACCATGCCGGTTATTGGCCGGAGGAAGACGTTTCGCGATATGACGACTACGTGGAAGGGATGGCGCGGAATCTCGACCGCTTGGCAGAGCAGCATGGTGTAAAAATCAATTTCTTCGCTACAAAATATCCGCAGGACGCAGATGTGACAAAGGATATTCAAGCGAAGATGGCACACGCGGATCGCACGTCGATCATCGACGAGAATCTGTTGCCAGAACGGATTTTGGACGTCACGGCACAGCAAGACATCGTCATCGGGACCCGCCTGCACTCCTTGATATTGGCCACGTGCACAGAAACGCCCGTCATGGCGATTTCCTATCATCATAAAGTACATGATTTCATGAAGCTGGCAGAATTGGAGCAATTCGCATTCCCGATTTCCGAAATCAATCAAAACCATGATTTATTTTTGGAAGCCTTTAATGAAATGGAAGGGGACTGGACAGGAACCTCCGAGCGAACGGAAGACCTATCCGTCCGCCTCTACGAGGATGCAATGAAGGGAACCGAGCAATTCCGGAATGCCTTGAAGAAATGATCGAAACCTGGAGGCAGCATGCGTGCTGCTTCCGGGTTTTTCAGATTCGAAGGGGTGGATCAAAGGAATTACAACGTGGGTGATAATGATTGACGAGTGATTGCAGAAAATGGGGAAACCACCGCACTCCTAAAATCGTCGTCGTGTCCATAACTCCGTGATTCGCGCTCATATCTCCAGGTTCTGCGCCCATAAGTCCGTGTTTCGCGCTCACAACTCTAGGTTCCGCGCCCATAATTCCGGGTTCCGCGCTCACATCTCCAGGTTCCGCGCCCATAATTCCGTGTTCCGCGCTCATATCTCCAGGTTCCGCGCCCAAAATTCCGTGTTTCGCGCTCACACCTCCAGGTTCCGCGCCCATAAGTCCGTGTTTTGCGCTCCTATCTCCAGGTTCCGCGCCCATAATTCCGTGTTTCGCGCTCATATCTCCAGGTTCTGCGCCCATAATTCCGTGTTCCGCGCTCAAAACTTCCAGCGCCCGCTAATAATCCACGACAACGGCTGATACCTCGTCACGCCCGCCTACAACTACCTACAGCCACGGCTTCGCCCAAATAGTTAGCATTCCTCAGCGATTCGCGGATAGACAACCGTCCCATTTCCCAATAATACTGGTGGAGCGCCCCATTTTCCCGGTTCATGCTGTTCTAATAAGGTCTGCCCTTTGGAGCCGTCCAGTATATGGGTCAACGTCCAGCCGTTCAACGTGAGCCAATTGCTAATCAGCAGGCGATGGCAGCGGGCAGGGTGGCGTTCAGAGCAACAGATGGCGGTCCGTTCAGTAGCCGCTTCTTCTTGCAACTGCCTCAACGCTGTCAGAAATTCCTCTTCCAGCATGTAGTCCGCATAATTATGGAAAGAGCGGTTGTTCCAGCCGGCATTCACAGTAGCATCCACAGTTTTTGATTTGTTTCGCCGTCCTCCGAGCTGTCGGTGATGTGCATAGGTGATTCCTTTTTCAGGAAGCCAGACCTGCATTTGATCCTGGCTGAATTGTGGGAATTTGCGGCTGCCCGGAAAGGCTCGCACGTCGACGAGCCGCTGTATTTTACTGTCCAGTAGCAGTTTCAGAAATTCCTCCTCCGAGTGTGTTGAATGGCCGATTGTGAAAAGTTCCAAAGTATATCACTCCTTCTCCTACCCATTCCCTTCCCAATAAACTCCAAATACCCCCCTTAAAAACCAAGCTTCGTCCGCAGTTCGCCCATATATTTCTGACTGACGGGCAATTCCGTTCCGTCCTTCAGCTGGACGATGAAATTGGAGGAGAAGTCCCTCGTTATCTTTCCTATAAAAGAAATATTGACGATATAGGAACGGTGGATGCGCAGAAAGTTTTTCGGGAGCCGCATATGCAACTCTTTTAGCGTCCGGCTTGTGCTGTATTGCTTTTCCTGGGCGTAGAACCATGTCTTCTTCTGCATGCTTTCAATATGCGTAACGTGCTCGATGGCAATCGGGCACCATTCATCCTCCTGTTTCCCCGTTAAATATTGGTATGCCTCCAAGACTTGATAATTGGGAGGCAGGATAATGATCAAGGCGCCTGGGGTTCCTTGGACATCGATCGGGTAACTGATGCCATAATAGGGGACGCCGAACCATGTATCATTCATCAAATCTTCCACTTTAACGCCTTTTTGAATCGTGCGGTCCGCCAAACTGCCGGGCTGAACCGCTTGCCCCTCTTTCAAAAGGATGTCGTGAAGGCCGGCAGCATAGTAGATATACCGGTCGCCCGCCGCAATGGCAAGGGACGCATCCTTTGGAATCCAGTCTTTCAACAGTCCGGTGTATTGATGCAACATCTCATTTTTCATCTCAAACTCCCCTTTTTAACATTTCTACTAATCTAAAAAAATACTTATTCATCAGGCTTATTTCCATTTCATCTTGAATTTTACCTCATTCATCAAAATGTTGTGACTTTTAAAACATACTGTTATATATTACTGTATAACAACTTCAACTGTTGTGAAACAGTCCAAAAGAATTATTTTAATTCTGAATGAAGTCAACTATTTTGGAAGGCGGGATTGGAATGTCAACAAGACAAGAACAAATTGCACAACTGGAGAAAAGCTGGGCGGAAGATAGCAGATGGAAAGGGATTAAGCGTAGCTACACAGCTGAAGATGTTGTGAAACTACGCGGATCTTTGCAAATTAGACATACACTGGCTGAAAAAGGTGCAGCTCGCCTATGGAAATCTCTTCACGAAGAAGATTTCATCAATGCACTTGGCGCACTGACAGGGAACCAAGCCGTTCAACAAGTCAAAGCAGGACTTCAAGCCATCTATCTAAGCGGATGGCAAGTGGCGGCAGATGCGAACCTCGCAGGCCATATGTATCCTGACCAAAGCCTTTACCCGGCAAACTCGGTGCCGGCTGTTGTAAAACGCATCAACCAAGCGCTTCAGCGTGCTGACCAAATCGATCACGCGGAAGGCCGCGAAGACGAGTTCGATTGGTTTGCTCCAATCGTAGCCGACATGGAAGCCGGTTTCGGTGGACCATTGAACGTTTTCGAATTGATGAAGGGCATGATCGAGGCGGGTGCTGCAGGAGTTCACTTGGAAGACCAACTCGCTTCCGAGAAGAAATGCGGTCACTTGGGCGGAAAAGTTCTTCTGCCTACACAAAACGCAATCCGCAATTTGACAGCTGCTCGTCTAGCTGCTGACGTTCTGGGTGTTGACACTATCATCATCGCTCGTACGGATGCTGATGCTGCCGACATGGTAACAAGCGACATCGATCCGGCTGACAAAGAATTCATCACAGGAGAGCGCACGCCGGAAGGTTTCTTCAAAACGAACCCAGGCATCAAGCAAGCGATTGCTCGTGGACTCGCTTACGCAGAATATGCTGACCTTGTATGGTGTGAAACATCCCACCCATCACTGGAAGAAGCGAAAGAATTCGCGGATGCTATCCATGCGAAGTTCCCAGGAAAAATGTTGGCTTATAACTGCTCGCCTTCATTCAACTGGAAAGCGAACTTGGATGATGAAACAATCGAGAAATACCAAGTTGAGCTTGGCAAAATGGGTTACAAGTTCCAATTCGTTACACTTGCAGGTTTCCACACATTGAACCACAGTATGTTCGAATTGGCTCATGGCTATAAAACTCGCGGAATGGGTGCATACTCCGAGCTTCAACAAGCGGAATTCGACAACGAAGCAAAAGGATACACTGCAACACGTCACCAGCGTGAAGTGGGTACAGGATACTTCGACGAAGTGGCACAAGTCATTTCCGAAGGGAAGTCTTCGACAACAGCAATGGCAGGTTCTACTGAAACAGCACAATTCGTTTGATTTGGAAACAAAGGGAATCGGTGAGAAAACCTTCACCAGCTAGACAAAGTGCAGGGGTCATAAAATAAAAAAATTGGAGGAGATCGTTATGCACACAATGAAACCTGAGAAAGAATACTCGAAAAAGATTTGCCGGGAGTGCGGATGCGTAATTGTAGAGCAGGTCGAATCCTATCTATATGAATGTGAACGTTGCATCGGCACGACTGAGCAGTGAGAGGAAACGGCTTTATTCTCCAAGGAGAGTAGGCCGTTTTTCTTTATTGTCGAACAGGGAAGGGATTCGACTTCCTTCTATTGAAATAGATATCACATTGATTTAAAGGGGGATGGAAGATGCGTAACGAAGAAATGCTCCTCATTCCGGGACCGACCCCGGTCGTGGATTCGATTTACGATGCGATGGCCAGCGAAACAAGAGGACACACCGATCCGCGGTTTGTCGCCATTTATAAAAAAGCGATTGAAAAGACAAGGAAGATGTTAAAAACGGACGGCGAGGTGTTCGTCATCTCCGGTTCCGGGACGATTGCGATGGAAATGGCGCTTGTCAATACGGTGGCAGCCGGAGAGAAGGTATTGATTGTCAGCCAAGGATATTTTGGCGATCGTTTCATTGCACTCGGAAAAGCGTTCGGCATTGAAGTCGATGTCATCCAGTCGGAATGGGGCCGGCAAGTCGATCCTGATGAAGTGGACCGGAAACTAGCAGCGGGTGGATATAAAGCGGTCACCTTGACGCATGCCGATACATCGACCGGCGTGGCCGCTGACTTGGATGCACTCGTTCCGATCATCAAAAAACACGGGGCGCTCGTCATCTTGGATGGTGTTTGCGCCACTGCCGCTATGGACGAAGATATGAGCAAAACTTACGGAAATCCGAATGCAAAAATCGACATCGTGCTAACCGGTTCGCAAAAAGCGATCGGAGTGCCACCGGGTCTCGCCATCGTGGCGTTCAATCAAACCGCTTTGGCAGCTCGGGAAAAACTGGAACGGGTGCCGGCATACTACTGCGATATTTACAATTGGTTGCCGATCATGCATGATCCGTCCAAATATTTCGCGACGCCTC